>DASZFK010000051.1:0-20039 GCA_035939855.1 Candidatus Angelobacter sp. | reverse complement strand
ATCGCATGTTTTTACGAGAGTAAGAAACGCTAGGTCCCTTCGGCTCACCTCAGGGCAGGCTCCTCCAGGTCTCCGCTTCGCGGACATCCTTCGCCCCAGCTCAGGACAGGCCCTTTTGATGATGACGACCAACAAACCGATCACCCGATGTCCCGATCACCCGATCACCCGATTCCTTCAATTCTGCCTGAGCGCCTCTACCGGGTCCAAGCGCGCGGCCCGGGCTGCGGGATAGAGTCCGGCTATCAGGCTAACGATCACCGAGAAGGCGAGCGCTGCCACGACCAGCCACCAGGGTACATACCAGAAGTTTTCTGGGTTGAGCTCTTGCCTCCGCAAATAGATGTTGGTTCCCAGGTTGATAACTTTGCCGATCGTCCAGCCCATGGCCACGCCCAGCGTGCCGCCGAGTGCTCCCATGCATCCGGCTTCCACAAAAAACAGCTTTTTAACGTCGCCATCGCTGGCGCCGATGGCTTTCATGATCCCGATCTCGCGGCGGCGCTCCAGAATGGCCATAACCAAGGTATTGACAATGCCAAGCGAGGCTACCGCCAGGGCCAGGCTGCCGAAGATTCCTAAGAAGAGATCGAGGAAGGTGAAAAATCTGGCAATACCTTTCGATGCGTCGACGATCGAGAAAGCCGAGAACCCTTCTTTCTTGATTGCCGCCTCGATGCCGGCAATTTCTTTGCTCTTGGTGACACGCACCACCAGCGAAGGATAGGTCTTGCCTTCGGAAGGTCGTATGATGGCGCGCAGATCGCCGGGCATGATCATGTTTAACGAGTCGGCAAAGTCGGTGGGAACAAGAACGCGGGCGTTCCCCCGCGTGCCGCCATTCGGCTCCGTGGCGACAATGCCGACGATTTTGAGCTTCTGTTCTTTGGTGACCACGCTGAAGCTGGTGGAATCAGCGGGCTGTGAATCGCTAGTAGGCGACTGGATTGACTGGCGTTCGCGATAGCGTAATGTCAGTTCTTTTCCGAGAAGCTGGCCGGCTTGTTCTGGCGTCAGTTTCTGGTCCGCATTTTTAGGATCATAAGGAACGTCCAACAACTCGCGCCCAAATTCGGCCAGGATGATTGTCTCCGCAACCTTCGGTCCAGAGAAGAAGCTGCCTTGCAGATCGTCAAACGCCTCGCTCCGCCGCGAAGAAGGCGGCTGGCCGGCCATCAGCGCAAAAAAAGATGTCTCCGGTTTACCTGAAACGGCAAAGCGAAATTCCGAGGGCACGCGGATGTCTGGGTAGACATCAACAACCGCGGGAATCTTTTGGAACGTCTTGCGAGCGGCATCGTCCAGAGGCTTGTAGGTCGTGGGCACCAAAACCGATCTTGCACGGCCTCCGTTGCGAAAACCCTGGCCGGAACTCACGAAGATCGAATCAAACAATCCCGAGCGTCCAAGCTGCCGGGTCGCCAGCCTCTGCAAACCCACTCCCAATGAGAGCATGGCGACTAACGACGCTACCCCTACTCCGATACCCAAGGTAGTGAGCGAGTTGCGCAGGATCGCTTCCCGCAGGTTGCGCCCTGCAAGCTCAACAAGGTCATAAGCTTTCATCGCTGGCCTCCGGGTGTATTGGGGTTTTCGCTCAATAGTTTGCCATCGCCCAGAAAGATCATGCGGTTGGCGTAGCGCTCAGCCAGGTCACGCTCGTGAGTGACCATGATGACTGTCATTCCCAGCTTCTGATTGAGTTCGCGGATAAGGTCCATAATCTCGGCGCCAGTCTTGCTGTCGAGGTTTCCCGTGGGCTCGTCGGCCAGCAACAGTTTAGGACGGTTGACCAATGCACGCGCCAGGGCGGCCCGCTGCTGCTCGCCTCCTGACATCTCGCTGGGACGATGCTCCAGGCGCGCGCTCAGGCCGACTCGATTCAAGGCCTCCTGCACTCGCGCCTTGCGTTCACCCCGCTCGACTTCGGCAAAGCGCATGGGCAACTCTACGTTTTCCGCCAGGTTCATGGTAGGCACGAGATTAAACGATTGAAACACCATGCCCACCGTGTGTCTGCGGTATTGCGCGAGTTGTGCAGGGAAAAGACGGGCAAGATTCTGCCCATCGACTGTGATGGAGCCGGAGGTCACGCGATCGAGTCCGGCGATCAAGTTCAACAAAGTCGATTTGCCTGATCCGGATGCGCCCAGGAGCGCGGCAAAATCACCTTGCTGGATGGATATGGAAATTCCATCCACAGCGCGAATGGTTGAATGCCCCAGGGTGTAATGACGGACAATAGATTCAGTTCGGACTGCTTCAGTACCGTTGACAGTCAAATATTTCTCCAGGTGCTACTTCGATCTTACTATGTGGTTTAGAATCGCGCAGCAGACCATTTATGTTCGAGCGATATACCGACCACGCGAAGCGAGCAATCTTCTTTGCCAGATACGAAGCGCAGCAGTTTGGCTCCAAGAGAATTGAGCCAGCACACTTGTTGTTGGGACTGCTCTATGACTCTCAGTCATCCGCCAACCTGCTTTTCAGATTGATCCAGCATGCCAATTGCTTTCGCGTGAAAATCGAACGGGAATACCCACCGGCCACGCCACTTCCGCAGACCGCTGAGCTTCCACTAAGCAATCCCAACAAGCGGGTACTGGCGTACGCCGCAGAGGAGGCCTCCCGACTCGGCAGTGAGCCGATTGACACACAGCACTTGATCTTAGGAATGTTGCGTGAGAAAGAACCAGTTACGTCAGCCTTGCTGTTAGAAGCTGGCGTGAAACTTAAAAGTGCTAGGGAAATAGTTGCTCAAGCGATGGGACCGCACTCTGCCTCCGTTCCGGAAGTTGAACGGAAAGCCATGCCTCCTGTCGTGGGCATTGCTCTGATTGTTCTCTTACTGTTCATCATCTACTGGATCGTCAGGCTCGTGCTGGGCAAGTAATTCGGTACCGAGCTACAGCACATTAGCGATCAAGACCTGGTTTCACATGTTGTCGAAGCTTGGCAAATGATCGCGCCCAAGAAGTTGCAGAGGGCTAGGGGCTAAAGGCAAAAGGCAATAGGCAATACTGTTCACTTATAAGGATTAATTAAGAAACGTTTCGTCATCCTGAGGGATTCCCCACGCGTCAGCGGGGGGAATTCGGAGGGACCTTGTGGTTAGCTGTTGACTCTGAAGTCCTTAAGTGAACAGTATTGGGGCTAAAGGCTAAAGGCTAAGAGCTGATTTATTATTGTTGCTTCCAAGGAGCCAGTATGAATCGTGAAGTTCCAGTTCTCGATCCCAAAACCGAATGGTTTCTCCAATTTCTTAAGGAACAAGGCCGCCCAGAAGTCTATGAAATGCCCATAGACGCTGCGCGTGAAATGCAAGCTAAGGCCCAGGCGCTGTTTGCGGGATCCAAGCTGCCTGTGGACATGGAAGACCGCACGATTTCAGCGGGTCCCGAGGGCAAACTGGGCTTGCGCATTTTTCGTCCGGTGGGGAGCCGCTCGGTTCTGCCTGCGGTGATGTATTTTCATGGTGGCGGTTGGGTGTTAGGCGATGTGGAAACGTATGATCGGTTTGTACGAGAGATTGCCAATGGCGCGGATGCAGCCGTAGTTTTTGTTGAATATGATCGCGCGCCTGAAGAACACTATCCCGTCCCGGTAGAAGAGTGCTACGCCGCCACCAAATGGGTCGCCGACCACGCGAGCGAAATTCGAGTGCAACCGGGGAGGATCGCTGTGGCTGGTGACAGTGCCGGGGGAAACATTGCTGCCGCGGTCACGATGCTGGCAAAAGAGCGAGGCGGTCCAAGAATCGCTGCCCAGGTGCTGATCTACCCTGCCACGACTGCGAGCTGCGACACGCCGTCGTTTGAGCAGTTTGCCAGCGGTTACTATCTTACTCGCGAATCCACACGCTGGTTTTGGAGGCAATACGTTGCCAACCCGTCCCTGGAGTCGGAGCCTACGGCGTGTCCATTGAAGGCCTCGCTTGACCAACTGAAGGGCTTGCCGCCTGCGCTCATCATTACTGCTGAATGCGATGTCTTACGCGATGAAGGCGAACTCTATGCCCGCAAGCTTATGCAGGCCGGAGTATCCACGACCTGCACACGCTATATGGGAGCGATCCATGGTTTCATGGGCATCAATGCTCTGGCGGAAATTCCTGTAGCGCGTTCCGCTACTGCGCAGATGAACGAAATGCTTCGCCAGGTTTTTGATGCAAAAGTGAGCGAACAAAAAGCCAGCTAGAGCGGCTCTTTTATTGTAGTTTGTCCGCAGGACTCCATTTCAAATAATCGCGCAAGATGGCTTCCCCGATCACGGTCGGGGGTTCGCCGGCAAGATAAAGTTGTGTAACACCGGCATTGATTGCCGTTTGGAGCATTAGTAAGTCCGGGTTCGAGGCAATCATAGCGACGAATGCATGAGGAAAACACATGTGTAGCACCGCAGCCAGAGCCCAACCGTCGGCTTTTTCGCTAATTGCCATCGACAGGATGCACAGATCAAAGCGGTGCTGGGATATGGCCAGCAGCGCAGTCGGAAGATCACGCGCCACCATTGGAGCGAATCCATACTTCGCAAGGACCGGCTGCAAAGCCGAGAGCACAGCCAAGTCCGGATGCACAATCAGACCGTTGTTGCTCTTCAGCGGGATGTACTCGACCTTTGTCATGGCAAAGTCCGCTAGCTTCCTACAGTGCGAGCATCGATTCGCCAGCCCACCAGCCGCCGTACTGCCTCCAGAAGTTCCGGCAGCTCCATCGGCTTTACCGCAAAATGGTCTACGTGGAGATCGAGGGCGGCCCTTACATTGTTCATGCTGGCATACCCGGTTAGCACGACCAGCAGGGGAGTGGGTTTCAATTCCTTCGCCTTGCGGGCCAGTTCCAGCCCGGCGTCTTCTTTCTCCATGTGGAGATCGGTGAGCACCAAATCAAATCTTTGTTGGGAATCCAGGAGCTTGATGCCGTCCCTGGCGCTGCCTGCGCTGGTAACTGCGAATCCTTCCTTCTCGAAAATGAGCTTCAACGTAAAGCAGACGCTAGGCTCATCATCGACGATCAGCATGGAGAGTTTGCCGGCCATTTTTGAAACGATGATAAGGCGCTTTGGCCTAAAAAACAAACAGGCAGCCTGAGCCGCCTGTGTCGAGCGTTATTGGATTTACAGGACCTGGACGTTCTCAGCTTGCCATCCCTTTGCCCCTTTAACCACATTGAATTGGACTGCCTGGCCTTCTTGAAGGCTCTTGAATCCATTGCTCTGAATGGCGCTAAAGTGGACAAATACATCTTCACCGCTCTGCCGCGAGATAAAACCAAACCCCTTGGCATCGTTAAACCATTTTACTGTTCCTTGTTCCATTTGTTGTTTCACATTACTTTCTTTGAATTTTACGTTGATTATTTAGAGGTGGGAGTCAGAAAGGCAACAAGACTTAAAGACCGGTAAACCACTGATCAATCTACGCAGGTACAGAATACCACAGGCAGGGGCTTCCTGGCAAATGCAAGAACGTAGATCTGCAACCTGCCAGGCAGATAACTTTTTTAAAAGCTGTTCCGCTACGCTGTATTGCCTTAATGCAATATCGTGCCATACTTACCATGTGCAGGAAGCATCGAAGTTACGCTCACGTGATTTCCGCGAGATCATGATTGGCTATGCCCTGATTCTGATCATTGTGTGGACGCCGAATCCCCTTCAGCGGGTACTGTTTTGGACTGCCTTTGCCTGGATCATGTACGTTACTGTGGCTGCGCGGCCAACGGTCGACGAATTAGGAGTTGGACTGTCATTCAAGTTTTCCAGCTTGCTGCGCTCGGCCTTGCTGGTTTCAGGGGCCGTAGTACTGGCCGGCGTGGCCATATTGCTGGCCGCAAAGTGGCACACGTTGCACGAACTTTACGGCAGCGCTCCTGCAGGACGCCATATCTGGGGCTACGTCATCTGGGCGTTCATGCAACAGTTCATCTTGCAAACTTATTTTCTGTCGCGGATGCTGCGTCTTTTGTCCCGTCCAGCAGTTGCCGTTCTCGTTACCGCGGCCATGTTTTCTTTGGCACATTTACCGAATCCGCTGCTCACGGTCGCGACGTTTCTCTGGGGAGCGGCAGCCTGCTTGCTCTTCATCCGCTATCGCAACTTCTATTCGCTTGGAGCGGTGCACGCGGTTCTGGGCCTGTGCCTGGCATTTACAGTTCCCAATGCAATCCACCATCACATGAGAGTTGGTTTGGGATACATCCGTTATCATCGTGATTATCCAGTGCAGCGACCGGCCATGCCTGTTCTTCAAAAAACCTCAATTTCTAATGCCGGAACCAGATCGACCAGATCGCGTCTGTAGTAGCGTGGGTTATAGAGGATGCCGCTAAGCGGTGCTCCTGCCGCCAGGCTCTGCCATAGAAGATGCCGGCCAGCGCGGCCAGCAAAACGTAACGCCAGTTGAAGAATCTTGCCCGTTTGTTGAAATGGGCCAAGCCAAAGACGATGGCGGTCAAGACGAGCGCGGTCCGTCGGCCCAGGCGGCGTTCCAACAGGTTCTGCATCCATCCACGAAAGTAAAGCTCTTCGGGAATGGCAATAAACAAAAAGGTAAAACCCCAGGCGAAGCCGATCTCGCCGAGTCTGGGAAGCTTGCCATGCCATTCCAGAAATCCCAACGCCAGTCCCAGCCCAATGGCAACAGGCGCGAAAAACAATGTCTCGCGCAGGCCGATCAATAAATCGCGCAACCGAATCCGCAGATCAAAGCCGACATTGCTCAGTTGCCGGATGACCATGAAGCCATACAATCCGCAATCAACCAACACCAGCTTTCCGATAAACGTGAGCGAATGAGGCCAAGCCGACTCGAGCCAGCGCAGGTCGACCGCCAATCCCAAACAGAGCAGGATGAACGCATCGAGCCACATACCTTTCTGCTGTTCGTCCTTGAGCCGCGCACGCCACAACAGAAGCGCAATCAGCACAGGTAGAGCGAAGTAAAGAGCACACCACTCCCAACGAAACGTGCCGGCAGAGAGAGCCACCAGCGGGTAGGGAACTCCGCAGAGGCACGGAAGCAGGAGCCGTAGAGCCACAGGCAGGCGCTCGATCCTGCGGATGATCCAGTCGCCGGCGAAACCCAGAGCCAGCACCGGCGAGAGAGACCAGAAGAGCGCGATTAAGACCGGCAGAGGCCAATTGCGTACGGCATCCATGCTAGGGATTTTTCGGCTTGGGACGCGCGTAGTTTTCCATCTGGGCGGTCCACTTCAGGAAACGCAATAACTGTTTTCGCTCACGCAATAGGAATCCCCAGAATTCCAGAAAGCCGATTTTATCCATTTTCAGGCCGCTATAAGTTTCCATGCGCCAGCGAAGATAAGGGCTGCGCCAGGGCGTCAGATGATGTCCACGAGTTGCATTCCACAAAAGACGGAGCACACGGCGCATCTGTACGAGTATAGCTGCTGATCCCATCCTGACATGCCAAGGATGCTAGAATTTCTGCGAATGGTCGAAGATCCCAAACACGCCGCTGAAGACCATTATTATCGGGCCTTGGATCTCTTCAGCGAGAACCAACATGAATTGGCTGTTGAAGAATATAAGAAGGCCATAGAACTCGATCCCACCTTTACCGACGCCATGCACGGACTGACTCGCGCCTATCAGGACCTGGGCCAGCTCGATGAAGCCATCAACGTAGCCAGGATGATTACCGCATACGACCCCGAAGATATCCTGGGCCATACCAGTCTTTCCATTCTCTTCCAAAAAAAAGGAATGGTCCCCGAAGCCGAGGCCGAAGCTAATCAGGCTCGTATCTTGGGCTGGAAGCAGCAATTGAAGAAGAAATAGCTAAATATCGTACTTCTTCAGCAAATGGCGAAACGAGCGGTAGGAAACTTTCAACAGTTCGGCGGCCCGGGTTTGTACTCCGCCGGCTTGTTCCAGCGCAGATCGAATTAATGAGCGCTCGATTCCGGCTACATAAGTTTCAAAATCAAGTCCGTCGGCTGGGACGCTTGTCCCTGAGCCATTGTCGGCTGCGGCGGCAGCGGCGCGCGCACGAGGAGGCGCAGGCTCCAGATCGATATTGAGTTCGGGCGTTGTCTCTAAGGCGACCGCTCGCTCGATCGCATTTTCCAGTTGGCGCACATTGCCTGGCCAGCTATAGGACTCGAGCGCCGTAACCGATTCAGGGTTGATTCTGCCAATCTCCTTATTTGCCGCCACCGCATATTTCTTGAGGAAGTGATGAGCGAGTTGCGAGATATCGTCGCGCCGTTCCGCCAGAGGAGGAACAGAGATAGGAATCACACTTACTCTGTAATACAGGTCCTCACGAAATTCGTGATTGGCGACCATCTGCTTCAGATCGCGGTTGGTGGCGGCAATAACCCGAACATCGATAGGAGCTTCCTGCGTCCCGCCCACAGGACGGATACATCTCTCCTGAAGCACCCGCAATAACTTGACCTGCATGGCCACGCTCATCTCGCCAATCTCGTCGAGAAAGATCGTGCCTCCAGTGGCTATTTCAAACAGGCCTCGCTTGTTGTGACTGGCGCCGGTAAACGCCCCTTTTACATATCCGAACAACTCGCTTTCCAGTAACGTTTCAGGAAAAGCCCCGCAGTTGATGGAGACGAACGGCTCCGATGCCCTTGGTGAGCAGGCATGGACCGCCCGCGCCACCAGTTCCTTGCCCGTACCGCTTTCGCCGTAAATGAGCACCGTGCTGTTGGTGGTGGCAATGGTTCGGATTGTATCTTTCAACTTGGTGATGGCAGCGCTATTGCCGACGATATTTTCGAGGGAATTGCGTGTCGCTGCGTCGCGCTTGTAAGCAAGATTCTGGCGGCGAAGCAGCAGCGATTCCACGGCTCGGCCTACGGAGATCTTCAGTTCCTCCAGCAGTCCCGGACCTTTATGGATATAGTCGAAGGCGCCGCCTTTTACCGCCTGAACTGCCGCCTCATAATCTTCTACGGCAGTAATGAGAATCACTGAGGTCTCGGGGCAGGCCTGCCGTGCAAATCGCAGGACCTCGATCCCATCGGTCTGAGGCATCTTGATGTCGGTAATCAGAACCTCATAGTTGGCGGAGCCTAGCTTCTTCTTGGCGGCCTCTCCAGCGTTGACGGTCTCTACGCGATGGCCTTCGCGGCGCAGGGAAATATCCAGCATCTCGCATATAGAGCGCTGGTCGTCGCATACCAGAATACTAGCCATGCGAAGCCCCCGCCGCGGTAGTTGCCGAAGGCTCAATTTCTTCCACCTGGGCCGCTTGCGGAATCTCCAGAACGAACTCCGCGCCTTTGCCCGGTTCGGAGTAGACTGAAATTTTGGCCCCGTGCGCTTGTACGATTTGGTAGACAATCGCCAATCCCAGCCCGGTTCCGCCTTCAAACTGGGATTGAAACGGTTCGAAAATCTTTTCCATCTGTTGCGCTGGAATCCCGGCTCCCGTGTCGCGGATTCCAATGCGCCATTTGTCCGCACGAGAGTTCACGGAAGCTGTAATCGTCCCCTCTCCGGCGACCGCTCTCACGGCATTTTCCAGCAGGTTCCAAAACACCTGCTTGATCTTGTCGCTATCGACCGTGGCGACAGCTTGGGATACGGCGAACTCCTTGACAATCTTCAAGCCGGTAACCTGTGACCGGTTCTGCAAAAGTGTCAGCGTATCTTCCAAAAGCGGAACCAGATCGACACGCGCGAACTTGAAGTTCTTCTCTCGCGAGTAGACCAGGAAATCGGAGATGATGAGGTTAAGCCTCTCCGACTCGCGCGTAATAATGTTGACCAGCGTTTTCTGGTCCTCATTGAAAGGCGAGACGCGCGAAAGCACGTTGATGGAACCGGAAATGGAAGCCAGAGGATTGCGAATCTCGTGGGCGATGCCCGCTGCCAGGCGGCCCACTGCGGCCAGCCGATCCCTCATGCGGACCTCGCGCTCTAATCGGCGAATCTCAGTATGGTCTTCAAACGTATACACGTAACCGATCATTCCACGGCCCGGCACGCTCAACGGAGTTGCAGTCATGCCGAAAGTCTTTTCCTCCCCGGTAGGAGTGAGCCCTCGCACCTCGCCTTGGGCTGAAGCCGAATCGACTTTTGGCAGGCGGTCAACAAAAAGCTCCGAAATATATCTGCCGTAAGTCGCCGCGCCGGTGCGTTGCAGCAGCTTCTCTCCAGGCGCATTCAGCAGCGTCACCCTTCCTTGAAGATCGGTTGTGATCAGGCCGCTGCGGATGGAGTGGATTACGTTTTCATGGAGCGCCTGCAGGCTCATCAGCTCTCCGCTCTTATCTTCGAGTTCCAGCCCGGTCTGGCGGAGCTTGGTCGTGAGCGCGCTCGCCAAATGAGCAACGGCAAGATAGGCGAAGAAGTTGATCAGAATCACAGCCTGCAGCGACTTCAGGTCGCCATGAGGTGTGAGTTGAAAGGATGGGATTTTTTCAAAATACGAGAGTTCCAGCAACGAGCCGAACAGGATGAAGGAAATGGCGGCCGTCAGGTAGGCCCAATAGCGAGGTAGCAATATGCTGGCCACAATGATCACCAGCGGATAGAGGAAGTTAAAAAATGTATCGATCCCGCCAGTGACGTAGACGACCGCGGTCGTGAATGCCAGGTCCACGAAGATTTGTGTAATGGCCTGTGCCTTGTATTCCCTCCACAAGGATTGAAGAAAAGTAAGAAAGACTGATACCGAGAACCAGACCATCATGATGGTCACAAAGATCGTGGTAGGCACCCGGTTCGGCGTAAAGTCGACAATCAACAGTTCAACGGCCAGCAGGAAGGCAATAATGATGACACGTACTTTTACCAGCCATGCCAGCCATGATCTCTCGTTGAACTTGGTCTCTTCCATGCCTGCCCGTGCCTATCCTGACATCTTGGCAATCATTGAGAACAATGGCAGATAGAGTGAAATTACGATGCCGCCGACCACCACTCCGAGGAAACCGATCATGACCGGCTCCATCAAGGTGAGCATGTTCTTGGTTGCGGCGTCGACTTCATCTTCGTAGAAGTCGGCGATTTTCTGCAGCATGGCATCCATCGCGCCGGTAGCTTCGCCGACTCCGATCATCTGGGTCACCATGTTGGGGAAGACGCCGCTTTCCTTCAAAGGATCGACAATCGTTCGACCTTCTTCTACGGCCTTGCGCACCTTCATGAGGGCATCTTCCAGGACAGCATTGCCGGACGTGCGAGCGGTGATTGCCAAGCCTTCAAGAATGGGAACACCGGAAGTGATCAACGTGCCCAGCGTACGTGTAAATCGCGCCACGGCAATCTTGCGCAGCACATCGCCAACGATCGGTATGGTTAGCAGGAATCTATCGAACAGGTAGCGGCCTCTGGGATTCTTGCGCAATTGTATGATGCCCACAACAAAGCCGACCATGAGTAGAATGGCGATCCACCAGCCCCACTGGATCAGATTGCTGATGTTCACCACGATCCTGGTCGGTAACGGTAATTCCACACCCATGCCGCTGAACATGTTGGCGAAAATGGGCACCACATACTTGAGCAGCAGGCCCACGACCAGGGTGGCGATGGAAATGACCGAAACCGGATAAATGAGGGCCGACTTCACCGCCGATTTTAGCTTCACAGCTTTTTCCACGTAGGTCGCCAGGCGTTGCAAGATGATATCCAAAATACCGCCCGCTTCACCTGCTTCGACCATGTTGGTCGTGAGATCATCGAAGATTTTGGGATAGAGCCGCATGGCATTAGAGAGCGTAGAGCCGCCTTCCACGCTGTTTCGGACACCATTAAGGCATTTTTGAAAGGAGACGTTTTCCTGGTTACCGGCCAGGATCTCCAGGCATTGCACCAGGGGCAATCCAGCATCGATCATCACCGAAAACTGCCGGAAGAAAATGGCGATATCCTTGGTGGCGACTTTTCCAGAACCGAATGTAGGCAGGTTGAACTCTTTGCCTTTTTCCTTGATGGCCCTGGCGGTGATGCGCTCGCGCCGCAGCAGGTTCTGCAAGTGGGCCTTGTTATCGGCTTCTCGTTGGCCAGAGATCGATTTTCCCTGCGCATCGGTTCCTTTATATGTAAATACCGGCATATCTAAAACTCCTCTCGTCCTTGCTGCCTTACATGGTTCACTTTCTTAGTGATTGGGGTTTACTACTTTCTGGCTTGCGCCCCAGCCGCCTTGGTTGCAAGCACGCCGCGATTGATAATATCTTGCAGTTCATCGACGAACGACGAGCGCGCCAGCGCCGTCTCCAGCGTGATTTGTTTCTGGTGATAAAGCGTAGCCAGCGACTGGTTGAAAGTCTGCATGCCAAACTTGTCTTGACCGGATTGCATGGCTGAGTAAATCTGGTGGATCTTGTCTTCGCGTATCAGGTTGCGGACTGCGGCGTTGGGAACCAGAATTTCCATCGCCATACAGCGTCCATTTCCGCCTACCTTGGGCAAAAGCGACTGGCACAGAATGCCTTCCAGCACCAGCGAAAGCTGGGCCCGGATCTGCGACTGCTGATGCGATGGGAAAACGTCGATCACACGATTGATAGTGGAGGCTGCCGAGTTCGTATGCAAGGTGCCAAAGGTAAGGTGGCCGGTTTCGGCAATTCGTAATGCCGACTCGATGGTCTCCAGATCGCGCATTTCACCAATGAGCACCACATCGGGGTCTTCACGCAGGGCAGCGCGCAAGGCGTCTGAAAACGACTTGGTATCGGAATGGACTTCGCGCTGGTTCACCAGGCAGCTTTTGTTCTGGTGGACAAACTCGATCGGATCTTCGATGGTAATAATGTGGTCGTGGCGCTCGGTGTTGATCTTGTCGAGCATGGCCGCCAGTGTCGTAGACTTGCCCGAACCTGTAGGCCCGGTCACCAGGATCAGGCCGCGAGGCTTTTCACACAGCTTGGATACAATCGCAGGCAGATTCAACTGATTGAAGGACTTAATCTCAAACGGAATCACGCGATAGACGGCGCCCACCGCTCCTCGCTGGTTGAAACAATTGCCGCGAAAACGAGCCAGCCCCTTTAATCCAAAGGAAAAATCTAATTCCAGGTTTTCCTCGAAGCGGTGTTTCTGCGCGTCGGTGAGCACGCTGTAGGCCAGTTGCTTGGTCTCGGCGGGCGTCAGCGGAGGCATGTCCAGGGGCTGAAGATGCCCATGGACGCGCACTTGTGGTGGTGAATTGGTTGTGATGTGGAGATCGCTGCCGTTCATCTCCAGCATCTTCTTCAGCAGATCGCTCAAGGTTACGTTCATGGTTTGCCTTTGGTTTTCAAAATTACTCAATCACAAATTGGAATTTACAAATTCTTCAATGAATTGTTTCTCTCGCAATTTCTTCGAGCGTCGTCACTCCGTCCATTACTTTTCTCAAGCCACTGCGGCGCAAGGTAATCATGCCCCGTTCGATGGCTTTTTTCTTCAATTCAGCCGAGGAAGCCCCAATCAGAATCAGCTCCCGGATTTCATCATCCACTTCCATCACTTCATAGAGCCCGGCGCGCCCTTTGTATCCGCTGCCGTTGCAATTGCTGCAGCCTTTGCCTTTGTAGACCTTCACTGTCTTCGATTCTTCGGTGGCGAAGCCCGCCTCCATAAGCGCCTGCGGCGAAAGCGGCACTTGCTCCTTGCACTCCTGGCAGATGCGCCGCACCAGTCGTTGCGCGCAGATCAAGTGGACAGCCGTGGCCACTAGAAAAGGCTCGATGCCCATGTTCATCAGGCGGCTGATCGTCTCAGGAGCGCCGTTGGTGTGGAGCGTGGATAGCACCAGGTGACCGGTGAGCGAGGCTTTGATGGCAATTTCCGCCGTCTCGAAATCGCGTATCTCGCCCACCAGGATGATGTTGGGATCTTGCCGCAGAAAAGCGCGCAGAGCTGCGGCAAAGTTCAACCCGATGGATTCCTTCATCTGCACCTGGTTCACGCCTTGCAATTGGAACTCCACCGGATCTTCCGCCGTCAGGATGTTGGTGTCAGGTTTGTTGAGCAGAGAGATCGAAGAATACAAAGTGTTGGTCTTGCCCGAGCCGGTGGGCCCCGTCACCAGCACCATGCCGTAAGGCTTAAGCACCGCGCGCTGGAATTTTTCGAGCGACTCCGGCTCAAAACCCAGCTTGGTCATGTCGAGCCGCAGATTTTCTTTGTCGAGCAGCCGCAGAACGACCTTCTCGCCCCAGAGTGTCGGCAGGCAATTCACGCGAAAATCAAGTTGCTTTTTCTTGCCGCCAATCTGCATCTTCAGCATGATGCGCCCGTCTTGGGGCAGGCGCTTCTCGCTGATATCCATCTTGGACATGATCTTGATGCGCGACGTAATCGCGTCTTTGAGTTTCATCGGCGGCGACATGATGTGGGCCAGCACGCCATCGATGCGAAAACGCACCCGGTATTCCTTCTCATAAGGTTCGATATGGATGTCGCTCGCTCCGCGCTTGACCGCGTCCGTAAGAATAATGTTGACCAGCTTGACGATGGGCGCTTCATCGGCAGACTTTTCCAACTCCGCCAGGTCCATCTGGTCCTGTTCCGTCTGCAACTCGACATCCGGCTCATCGCCCATAGAGGCCAGCAACTCATCCACGTTTTCTTCTGCCTGCGGAGAGGCATAAGCCTTGTCGATGGCATCCATGATGGCCGACTCGGAAGCCACCACCGGCTCGATGTTGAAGCCGGTCATGAACTTGATGTCGTCCATGGCAAACACATTGGTGGGATCGACCATGGCGATGGTGAGCGAAGCCCCAACGCGGCTCAACGGCAGAATCTGGTAACGCTTGGCAGTCTCTTCAGGAATCAGCTTTACGACCGAGGAATCAATTTCGAAATATTGAAGATTGATGGCGGGCACGCCGTATTGGCGGGAAAGAAAATTTGTGACCTCTTCGTCGCTTACAAAACCCAGCTTCACCAGCACCGCGCCTAAACGAGCGTTAGGACCGGCGTCTCGTTGCGCCTTCAGCGCCTTCTCTAGCTGGTCCGAAGTGATGATCTTCTCTCGGACAAGAAGATCGCCTAGTCGCTGGGACATAAACTTAAATGATTCCTGGCAATGAAAATTAACCGAAAAAAAGCGCTACACGCATGGCTCGGGGGACGGCCTATCGCAGAAACTTGATTCCTGCCCGAATCGTATGCTGGGTGACATAAATTGTCAATCGAGAATTGTTGTCTAAGGAGTAACATCTAGAGGCTTTCAGTGCATGTACTTGTGGGACAGCTCTTAGCCTTTAGCTCTTAGCCATTAGCCATTAAGCGCGACGACATCTGAATAAAACTAAAGAGCAGAAGCTAAAGGCTAAGAGCTAAGAGCCGGTCTTTACGCGGCAACGATCATGAGTTCCGATGACGCCGTACACACCAACTCATTGCGTTCGTTGAATACCTGGGCTTCGCAGAAGCAGATGGTCTTTCCGGTCTTGACGCATTTTCCCTCAGCCCGGAAGACACCTTGCGACAACGGCTTCAGATACGAGACACGCAGAGCGATGGTAGTAGCATGCGCCTTGGGGTAGACGGTCGAAACGGCAGCGACGGCGCAAGCCGAATCCACGATGGAAGCCAAAACGCCTCCATGGACAATCCCGCGCATCTGCATGAGGCTCTCGCGGACTTCACATTCAAATACTGCTCTTCCTGGAGCAACTTCTTTCAGTTCAAGTCCCAGCGTTCGCCAATAAGGAACGCCGGCGGACATCACCGTCTGCAAGTCTGCACTTTCGATTTGATTTTTCATGCGTCATAAGAATACAGGACGCGATGGCTTTTTCATTGGCTCCGTTTTCGTCGGCGTCAATCAAAAGCTTTCGGTTGGCAAAATCTGTATCCTGCAAAATTCCTTGCTATGAAGCCGGATGCCGCAGCCGGGCTGTCGCTTTGTGACACAAAAATGGCGTCCGCTCAAGGACGCCATTCTCGTGTGACTCAACGCTACCTGCAGCGCAGGTTGCCGTTTTCGTTGGTGATGTCGTTGCACTGGCTGAAATTACGCAACGATGATTGCTTGAAGTGGCCATCGCCCTTTCTGCAATTCGCCTTCAAGGTATTGCCGCTGACCCGGATATCCTGGCAGGTCTGAACATAAGAACCATTTGGACCGCCATTCTCGGAATACCCACCTTGATAGTTGCCCTGATAGTTGCCCTGCCGGTCCCGATCACGATCCCCGTCCCGGTCGCGGTTGCCGTTGTAATAGCCGCCGTTGCCGCTGCAGCGAAGAGTTCCGCCGTCGTTTACGATCCCGCCATTGCAACTGTTGTAGTCATGGAGCGAGGTCCGGTTCCACTGGCCATTCCCGGTTTGGCAATCGGCTTCCAGCGTATTTCCATGCGTGCGAATGTCGCGGCAAGTCTGGACGTACGACCCACCCGGTCCACCATTTTGTCCGGAGCCACGGTTCCAGTTGCCATCATCCCGGTCACGGTCGCCACGTCGATAGCCATTGTTGGAACTGGCGCTGCCGTTGCAACGAAGGTTTCCGTTGTCATTGACAATGTCATTCCCGCAACGTTGGAAATTTGAGATCTCGCTTTTTTGCCAGTTGCCGTTTCCATCCTGGCAGGTAGCGTAGAGTTTTGATCCATCCACGCCTATGTTTCGGCACGTTTGTTGATAAGAGCCAGAGGGATATCCCTGCGCGGAAAGGGTTGTTCCCGGATTCCAGAAAGCCATGGTGATGAGCGCCACCACGCCAAATTTTAGTATGTTGCGCATCGCTAATACCTCCTTGTTCCCTAGTTGCTAACCTCAAAGCAATTCAGGCAAATGCTATTGAAAGACCGCTGCGCTCGTGGGATTGCAGGGAAGACTCTCTTGGAAGCCTGGTCAATCAGCAACACCGGCTAGCACAATCTCGATGTCGATTGCGTGAGACCTGATTTTGCCTATATGCCCTTGTTTAGTTTAGGTGCTGTTCAGCAAGCAGAAGTTGGCTTCGGAATCGGGAGCTCACGTCTTCTTGGTTGACGTGGAGCACAGCAGATTTTCACCGCAAAGCCCCGCCTCCGATTGGCCGGATTGAACAGTCTGTGACTCGGCGGGATTGCCAAAATTGCCATAAATGCCAAAATCGCCAAAATTTGAAAATCAAGTGCAATTTCTTTGCTGTTACCGAGCGTGTGCTGATTCCAAACGGCTTAGAAAAGAGTCACAAGGCAGTACGCTAAGGACGCAAAAGAAAACCAACATCTTAACTACCAAGTTCACCGCAGAGGCCGCAGAGAAGCGCAGAGGAAAAGTAGCGAAGCGCAATTCATCCGTACTTAGTGGGTCAAAGGCACCGGGTTTTGCTATCAGCCTGCCTTTAAAGGTTCCAGGTTTGCGATCTTTCATTGGTTTAGCTTTTATTATTTTGTCCATAAAAGTTACCTTACCACTCCGGACTCCCCAAAGTGCATCGTACTATCGTGATCTGAATTTTGTCGCTGAACCTGTTGCTTTAAGGGGTTCGATGGATTCGGCGGACACATCACCATGCTAGAATACCGTCTCTTGCGTAACCTTTGGCTCATCCTCGTGGTTCTCATTGCATCCTGCGCAACATACGCTGGAAGCAAAGATCCTGCGTCGGACACCAACGAAGTCCATAGGCTGCGGCTCTATCACACGCATACCGATGAGCACCTTGACGTGGTGTATCGGGTTGGTGATGACTATGTGCCGGAAGCCCTTGACCAGCTCGAATATTTCCTGCGTGATCATCGCACCGGAACAGTGCACCACTTTGATCCACGTCTGTTTGATTTGCTGAACGATCTCACCACCACAGTCGGAAACCCGGGTGCTGAAATCGATGTGGTGTGCGGCTATCGCACCCCCTGGAGCAACCGCTATCTTCGCCGCAGGTCACGCAAGGTTGCCAAACACAGCCTGCACATGGAAGCCCTGGCTATTGATATCCGCGTGCCTGGTACCACGACCAAGGAGCTACGCGATGCGGCATTATCGCTGGGCCGAGGCGGAGTTGGATATTATCCTCGCAAACAGTTTGTCCATGTTGACGTGGGGCCGGTCCGGCGCTGGTGAGATTTCTAATTTCCAATTTGTAATTTTTGGGGAATCAGGTAAGTGCAGCCCACTTCTGCATTACCTGCTACTCGGTCAGTTCGGTGTGCTTACGGGGCGCACATTCGGATTGCCGGCCGGATTGATGGCATCGGCTGCAACCGGCGCATCCGGATAGGGATAGCCGTTGGTTAGCGCAGCCTCCAGGGCGGCGTCGTGGCCATAGACATCATCAAAAAAGCGTACTTCACCATTCTCTTCTACCGCTGTTGTGCCATACAGGATCATCACCCGGATCGGACGAGGCAGGTTCACCTGTAAAGTGTCGGTTCCGTTCATCGCCGCCAGGATATGTTCCTCTGTCCATTCTGAATTTCCGTGCAAAACCCATTTGGCCAGCGCTGCTGGGTTCTCTACGCGGATGCATCCGTGACTGTAGTCGCGGCGTGCCCGTCCAAAAAGACCGCGTTCGGGTGTTCCGTGCATGTAAACGTCATAGTGATTGGGAAAGACAAACTTGGCCAGGCCGAGCGAGTTTCCGGGACCCGGCTTCTGCCGAATCTCGAACTGCTTGTCCTCCAGGCGTTTTAACAGCTTGGCGTTTATTTTCTCGGGAGGAACCACCTCTCCATGATGATCGACAATTTCATATTGGTGCTTGTCGAGATATGCCTTGCTTTTGCTGATGGCCGGAATCAGCTCCGCTTTGACAATGCTGTCGGGCACGTTCCAATAAGGACGAAAGATGACGTACCGCATCTGGTCTTCGAATACCGGGGTTTGGTGATCCAACGCCTTGCCCACTACCACCTTCATAGACATTGGCTTTTGGTGATCGGAATAAGCATGAAGTTGAAACTCGGGAATGTTGACCATGATAAACGGCGTGCGCAGATCGGCCCGCAGCCAACGCCACCGTTCCAAGGTTAGTTGGAGTTGGGCGACGCGCCGTCCCAGGGGTGTAACCAGTTGGTTGAAAGTGTCGCGCCCAATCGCGCCATCCGGGAACAAGCCATGACGCTGCTGGAAATGCTTGACTGCCTTGACCAGCGCACCCTGATAGAGAGTTGACTCTGTTGCCGGTGCAACATCTCGAGGGAGATCGCCTAAGAGTTGCAATCGCTGTCTTAGTTGGGGGATGCCCTCGTAGCGATCGCCGGGCTTGATGGATTTCCCAGGACTTGGCAGTGGCTCGCCTTCCCCTTGCTGCGCCAATGCCATGTATTGTTGCAAGGCCAGCTTGGCTCGCCGATAACCGGGAAACGATGGCTCTACCTGCTCCAGGACCGATGCTACGTCTTTCGCACCCAGAATCCGAGTGCGAAGGAATTCTGCGAGATTGTATTTTTTGGCGTCGATGTCGTACCCAAACTGGAAATAGCGCGGATTGATTCGTCCATTGTGCAGATCGGAGACATAGCGCATGGCCGAAACAGTCAATGCCAGGTCAAAGCTGGCGAGATCGGAAGCAGCGGCGCTGCCCTGGGAAGCCGTCAGGCGGGCCAGTCGCTCCATCCAGCGCGGCCCGTCATAGTCCTCCGCATGAAGCCCTTTTTTCTCCGCATCCTGAAAGAGGGCGATCATGGCGAGAGCTTGAGCGCTGGGTTTATCTCCATCGAACCACGCCGGAGCGTTATCGAGAGGCTGATAAAAGGCCTTCAGGTCGGAGCGATAATCGGCAAACTTGGGCCAGCGAAGATCGGCGAGCTGCCCATCTTCAATATGGCTGCACACGAACTGCTTCACCTCTGCAGCCGCCAAATTACCGGTGTTATCGGATAGACTGACGGTGACTACTTCTCCACATGGTAGAGCTTGTGAAGTCCCCGCAGGGAAGGCCATTGCAGGCATGGCGAGAGCCAACAAGATTACAGCGACAACCACATAAGGTCCCCAGTACTTCATGAGCAAATCTCAACTCCGTCAAGAATTTGGGCTGCAAACTTGCTGGGGGGAAGACCGACTGTATTGTAAGTTCTTGAACGTGATGATACAGGAACTTTGGTAATGCATCAATTGCTTTTGAAATGGGCTGCACGCTGACTAAAGGCGGCTGCAATCCGTGTCAAGTGACC
>DASZFK010000050.1:0-5035 GCA_035939855.1 Candidatus Angelobacter sp. | reverse complement strand
CGCTAACAACAACGGGGATGACCGCCTTCAGCAAGATGAATCGGTGGCCTCGTTTGTACGCCGTCATTTTGGCCAGGAGATGGTCGATCGTGTCGCCGAACCCATGCTATCCGGTGTTTTTGGTGGAGATGTCGAGCGGTTGAGTGTACGCGCCGTTTTGCTACGCTTTGTGGCCATGGAACGCGAACACGGAAGCCTGGTGCGGGCCAGCCTCAAGAAACGGAAGGCCAGCTCTGGGACTAGGCCGGCGCCGCTGTTTACCTCCTTGCGGAATGGAGTGCAGCAGTTGGTCGATGCGCTATTGGCTGCGCTACCCAGTGCTTCGCTGCGGTTGGGACATGCTGCAACCGCCCTGCGCCCTGGCAGCCAGGCCTGGCAGCTCGTCGAAGGTTGCGGAGCCAGCGAAACTTTTGATGCGGTACTGCTCTGGGTTCCTGCGCCCACCGCTGCCGGATTG
Organism: Candidatus Angelobacter sp.; assembly: GCA_035939855.1. Taxonomy (GTDB): domain Bacteria; phylum Acidobacteriota; class Terriglobia; order Terriglobales; family Acidobacteriaceae; genus Angelobacter. The sequence goes on along the minus strand of DASZFK010000050.1, from coordinate 4,578 downwards.
CTCTCAACCATCGATCCGGAAATCTCGTCGCGTCTGGAAAAGATACAGTACACGTCTTCCGCGGCCGTGGCGCTCGCGTACCCCAAGGCGGAGCTTCCGCCCGGCTTCGGGTTCCTGGTCCCCCGCTCCGAGGGCCGCAAGATGATGGCCTGCACCTTCGTCCACAATAAGTTTTCCGGTCGTGCCCCGGAAGGCGCTGCGCTCATTCGCTGCTTCTTCAGCAGCTCGCGCGTGCCTGGCCTGCTCAATCATACGGACGGTGAGTTGGAGGCGATTGCCCGGCAGGAATTAGAGGACATCCTGGGACTGAATGAGCAGCCGAGATTCTCCTGTGTCTACCGCTGGGGACAGGCGCTGCCTCAATACGAGACCGGGCACCTGGAACGCGCGGCTGAGATTGAGGCCCGCCTGGAGAAAGCGCCAGGACTGCAACTGATCGGCAATTCGCTCTATGGAGTAGGACTCCCGGATTGCATTAAGTCAGCACGGGCGGCGGTTGAAAAGATTCTCGTCGCTGAACATGGAAATGCAGAGAAAAATCAAAGAATCTCAAACTAGAGCATTTCCACGGTTACTGTAAACCGATTTGTGTCAGGCCATAGCCTGTCTTGAGGTAAGCCGAAGGAAGTTCACTCGTGCCGAGAGACGCTGAAGCATTTAGGCTTTAGTCTATGCCACTTACTTCTTCGTCGGGTGGGCATCAATTTCTTTCTCTAAAACGCGCTGTCATCCTGAAGGCGCGTTCTTTGCGCCTGAAGGACCCCGAGAATGCGTAAATATTTTCACGTCACATTAAGAGGCAACTCGGCAATACTCGATTTTTCCTTTGCAACGTAAGTGACATTGGGCTTTTAAAGCATTTTTATAAATAGTGTAGACTAGTCTGCCCTGGGGTTCTTTGCGCAGGGAAATGGCTAAACCCTATTCCAATGATCTGCGGTGGAAGTTTCTGCAGTCCTATGATCGAGGCAAAGCAAGCCTGGAAAGGCTGGCCGAGGAGTATGGAGTCAGTGTAGGTTGGGCCAAGAAGATATCGGCCAGACGTACGCGCACCGGGCAGATCGACTTTGTCCCGTACCGTCGCGGCCCAAAGAGTCGAGCCACCGCTGAGGTCAAGCAGTGGTTGCGGGCCAGAGTACGTCAGCAAGCAGACCTAACCCTGATGGAATTGCAGCGCGGCTTAGCGGAGGAGGAGAAGGTCCAGCTCAGTGTGCCGCGACTGTGGTGGGTGCTGAAAGAGCTGGGATTACGGCTTAAAAAAAGTCACTCCACGCGCGGGAGCGCGATACGGCAGAAGCGCAGCAGCGGCGGCAAGCGTGGTGGGAAGAAATCCAGTCGTTAGACCCAGCCTGCCTGGTGTTTGTGGATGAAAGCGGGGTCACGACCCAGATGACCCGCCATTATGGACGTGCTCCTGGCGGGGAACGGGTGGGGGAAGCTACGCCCCAGAGTCATTGGCGCACGTTGACGGTGCTGGGTGCGATCACGCAAAAGGGCGTGCTGGCCAGCATGACCATCGAAGAGGCTACCGATGGGGACGTGTTCCTGGCCTATGTAGAGCAAGTCTTGTGTCCCCAACTCAAAACCGGCCAGCTAGTGATTATGGACAATCTAGGCGCCCACAAGGTCGAGGGGGTGCGGGAGAAGATCGAAGCCTGTGGAGCAGGACTGATCTACCTGCCGCCTTACTCACCTGATTTCAATCCCATCGAACAAGTTTGGGCCAAGGTCAAGCCATGGCTTCGCTCGGCTAAAGCCCGCACCGTGGAGGTTTTGGAACAGGCAGTCGGGGAAGCCTTGAATGCCGTCACCCCCGACGATACCGCCGGCTGCTTTGCGGGGTGTGGATATCGTCTACGCTAACTATAAAAATGCTTTAGCCTATGCGTTGTTCCGTGATAGGCCTACACTCACTCTGAACCGCTTTAGCCAAGACTCCGCAAACTTCCCTTCTACCCAGACCGTGGTCTCTTTCTGGGGACTTTCCTCTTTTTCTTGGGTACATGAAGTGTTTTCTTGGTTGCAGGGGCCTGATTGCCCAGTTCAGCCTGCAGTTTCTTGGGTAATTTCTCAAAGACCATCTGGTAAGAATTTCGGATCAACTCTTTGATTTCCGGCTGACGCAACCCGTTGAGTTCCACGATGGCAACCCAATGGTTGCGGGCCATGTAAGGAGCGGGAATCACCCCTTCGATCTCTACCAGTTCAGCAAACTTTTCGGGCGTGCATTTGAAGCAGAATTTAACGCGCGCGGAGGGTTCCAGGCTGGCGATGCAGAACATCTTCCTCGCAATGCGGAACAGGAGATTGTCTTCCCACTGGACATCTTCAGTTACATGCGGCAGCGAGAGGCAGAATGCTCGCACCCAATCCATGTGTGACGGCATAGCCGCAAATATAAACTGCTTGTTGCCCCAAGGCCAGTGCTCACACACCCATCGGCTCACACCAAATGAATTCGAGGTTGGTTGCTTTACTCCTTGACCTCTCTCTTGTGATTTTGCCCCTGGTTTCTCCGCGTCTCCGCGCCTCCGCGGTAAAACTGGTTTTCTCCGTTTTTCTCAGTGACTCCGTGCCTCCGTGGTAGGTTTGGCTTTGGCTCAGTGTTTCTTGGCCGTCTTGGGTGCGGGTTCGGGGTCCTGGACCATGCCGGCGAAGAAATCGTCCTCTTTTGCGACGGTCTTGTTCTGGCCGGAAGCGTTAGAAGTGTTGGCTGCGTTTGAGGCGTTGGGGTCGGCCTTTGCGTCTTGCTGTTGCTTCGCAGCCCTCTGCTCTTCCCACCACTTCTTCAGCTCTTCTTGCTGTTCCGGAGTCAGCATGGCAAGAATCTGCACGCGGTTTTGTTTGTGGAGCGACCTCAATTTTTCCTGCATTTGCTCTTCGTTCAAGGAGTCGTCCGTGCGGGCGGCTTTGATTTGCTGCGCGGTTTGCCGCTGGATCAGCATCCATTGCTGTTTTTGATCTGCGGTAAAATTCAACCGGCGGTTGAATTCCTCCTGGCGGCGGCGCTGCTGCTCGCGCATCTGCACGTGATCGTTCTGATCGGCCTGCTGGCTCCCGTCCTGCGCTGCATTGTTGCTCCCACCGGCGGCCCCTGCGCCGTTCTGCGCCCAAGCGCTGATAGAAAGCAGGGCAAATGTCGCGAGCGCGGTCAAGATCATTGGTTTGCGTACGGTAATCATACGAGTCTCCTGATGTTGTCTGATAGTAACCCGGTGTGAGGGGCAAAGTTAGGAAGGCAAGAATCGAAAGTAACTTTTGGGGCGTCGCGGGGTTTGATACTTTGGAGGAAGAGAGCCGAGAGCCGGGGAGAAACTATGCAAAAACCCTTTATTCTTTGCGCCTTCCTGGCGCTGTCTGTCCTGGTCTTTGCGCGCGATCAAAAGCAAAAGTCTTCTCAGTCCAATGGTGATTTGGATGCCTCCACTGAATCCATGGGGCACGGCCACCATCATGAAATGGGACCGCATATGCACATGAGCGCTCTGCGCGATCCCCAGCCCGGCGATGGAGAAAAGGCGCAACAAGTAGCGGACGAGGCCCGCCAGGCACTGGAGAAATACAAAGACTATAAGGTCGCGCTGGCCGAGGGCTACAAGATCTTCCTGCCTAACCTGCCCCAGAAGATGTACCACTTCACTAGCTACGGAAACGCCATCGGCGAAGCCTTTCGCTTTGACGCCGCCAAGCCGACCTCCCTTCTTTATGAAAAGAATGGAAATGGTTACAAGCTGATTGGGGCCATGTACACTGCTCCGGTTCGCTTTTCGGAACAGAAGCTCAACGAACGCATTCCCTTGAGCATGGCGCAATGGCACCAGCATGTGAACATGTGCAAGCCTCCCAAGGGACGCGAGATGGAGATGCTCTCCAAGGCTTCCAGGTTTGGTCTGGCCGGCTCGATCTCAACCCAGGACGAGTGCGATGCTGCCGGCGGCACCTTCATGCCGCATGTTTACGGATGGATGGTTCACATGTATCCGTGGGAAAAAACGTTGGACCAGATATGGTCGGTAGAGCGCCAGGTCAAAGACAATCCAAGCGCGGAACATCATCATGACGGAATGAATCACTAAGGGCGGTCAGAATACGGGCTTGGGATGGTCCCGAACAATTCGACTCCTACCTAATAGCTGGGCCGTACAGATGGTTAAGGCATATAGAAAAGCAAGAATGGTTCTTGCGCCTGAATTAAGGAGACTGCCTGCGCCTGCAAAACCAAAATGGGGATAGAATACGTGTCAGCCACAGCGCAGCCAGCGGGAAGGCTTGGATCATCAATGAACTTTAACGTGTTTCTGCTCATTTCTGCTGTGGCTCTATTGATTGCCATGCCGCTGATTGCTGGCCCATCGGACCGAAAACGCATACGAGAGGAAATTGAGGACAACGGTGGGACAGTGGTGGAGATTTCCTATGATCCATTTGCTAAATTCTGGCTCAATCATGGTTGGGGACGTATTTACGATGTAATCTACTGCACTCGCGATGGTCAGAACGTCACTGCAATATGCAGAGCGACCACGTTCAGCGGACTCTCCTGGATAAGCAATTCGCCGCCTCGCTCTTAATGCAAAT
>DASZFK010000049.1:0-3286 GCA_035939855.1 Candidatus Angelobacter sp. | reverse complement strand
TACCGCTCCTACGAGCCGGTAGTTGTCTCTCCTCCCCCGGAAACTTGCGCAGCAACTGAGGCCGCTCTTAATGAGGAGCGGCCTCAGTTTTTGGACTAAAATATCCTCATGAAGTTCCGCATTCTTCTAGTGTTGCTGCTGTTTGCAGCGCTCCCTGCCATGGCGCTGGCGCAAGACCACTCCCAAGACGACAAAGTCCACATTCAGCCTCGCAAAAAGCCAGTTAAGCCCGAAGAGCGACCGCAAGAAGAACAGCCAAAGCAGGACGAACAACCGCAGCCCGCAGGCGAGAGTTCCAGCGCGGATTCCAAGATAGTCTTGGGAGCCTCTACTGCTGCCAGGACCGGGGGTACCCCAGAACTCAATACTCGCGGCAGTTCCGATGTCAACGAGACGTATCCTTTTGATCCGCACCGCGCCGCTAAAGATGTTGAAGTGGGTGAATTCTATCTAAGGCAAAAGAATTACCGGGCTGCACTGGAGCGGTTCAACGACGCGCTGCATTACAAGCCCAAAGATGCCATCGCTACTTTCCGGCTGGCCCAGGCCCAAGAACAGATGGGACTGCTGGAGCAGGCCTATCGCAATTACGATGGTTATTTGGAGATTCTCCCCAGTGGTCCGTTTGCCAAAGACGCCAGGGATGGCCTGAAGCGCATTGATCCTAAATTAGACGTGCGCCCGGTTGAAGTTGCTTCTGCCGACCAAAACGCGGCTCAGGTCAGGCAGGACATCGAAGTGGGAGAGTCTTATCTGGCTCGCAATGACTATCAAGGCGCTTTGCAGCGCTTTGAGGAGGCCGTACGCCTCTCTCCGGAAGATCCGGTGGTCAATCTTCGGATGGCAGAGAGCCTGCAAGGCCTCCAACGCCTGGACCAGGCCCGCCGCTTTTATCAAAAATACTTAACCCTGCAGCCTAAAGGACAATATGCTGCGGATGCCAAGCGCGGAATTGCCCAGATCAACGCGATCCTGGGGAAGTGACGCCACTACACTCCTGGCGTTTCACATGTCGAGTCCATTCGGCTTAGCTGTAGCGCTTGGCTGGGCGGGCGGTTTCTGCTGCTGTACCGGATCACCCCGAAATACTTTCAGCTTGTGGACAATCTCATCAGCGATAAGGCCATGTACTGTCCCTGCGAGAGAGTCCACCTGGCCCGCCATGACCACCGTTTCAGTGACGCGGTCGGTCACCGTATAGCTGAAGTGATTGGTAAACGGGATTCTCCGGACCCGCACCAGCAGATCGGCAAGGTCCTTCTTATTCGTGATTTGCAAATCCCAGGCTTTAAACTCTGGCCGGCCCAGCATCGAGCTTTCAAGCTGCTCGCGCTTCATAAAGAAGGTATCTGAATGAATGTAGAGACTCTTGGCCCGGCTTACCAGTTCCTTGTTATCCGGCAGACGGGAATTTGCTTGCCCAAAGGCTGTGGCGGCAGCGATCACCATCAGGAAAATTATTTTTTGAAACATGTTGCACCTCGTATTAGAACCACGCCGTGCCGCCCCTCGGGGGCTTGCGTTCAAATCTCTTGAGATTCCCAGGGTTCCGCTACGCTTCACCCTGGGCTAACTTCTGTTCGCCTCCTTCGGCTCGCCTCAGGACAGGCTCTCCGGGCTTTGGTTCATCGTTCTTCAAAATGACTTCTCAAAAACTTGAGTGCAGGGTTAGCTATCGGCGCCTTTTGATTGAGGCGTTGGCCCTTCACGAAGAGCTTTCATTTTCTGCACGATTTCATCTGCAATCAGGCCGTAGACTGTTCCGCCCAGCGAATCAACGGCTCCCGCCATCACGATCGTGTCGGTTGGCCGGTGGGTAACGGTATAAGTGAAATGATTGGTGAAGGGTATCCGCTTGACCACGATGATCATGTCGGCACGCTCTTCGCTGCCGGAAACCCGAAGGTTCCAGGCCTTAAATTCGTCCCTCCCCAACAGGGAACTCTCCAGTTGCTCGCGCTTCATGAAGAAAGTATCGGAATACACGTAAAAGCTTTTGACTTTGGTCACTAACTCCTTGTTATCAGGGGATCGGCCATCGCTATCCTCAATCTTTGCGTTTCTCTGGCCGAACTTCGGAGCTGTTTGGGCAAAACTCGCGCCGGTGATTACGACTAACAAGAACAATAGGGCTGATTTTCTAATCACAATGCACCTCCAACGAAATGTTTAAACTCAACTACACGAGAATTGTGCCAGGAGCCTCGCGCGAGTTCGAGCGACATGGAGCGGCAGGGAGCGGCATTGGACGGCAGAGAAGGTGGTTCAATGCTGATAGAGATAATCAACGACTTGCATTGGCTAGAGCTTTTTCATACTCTAAAATGCATGGAAATACAGCGCACCCCTGATCAAAAGGCGATTGCGAGCGGACGGCTGCGTCGTGAAGAGGATGCTGTGCGTGAACGGACACGGGCCGAGATTCTCTCTGCGGTTGATGAAGCTGAAGAATCCCTCGCAAGAGGCGCCGGACGCTCTATCACAGAGCAATCGATGCGCGATCTTGCTAAGACAGTAAAGCAGCGTGGTCGTGTCCGTCTGAGGGCTAAAGGTTTTTATGCCAGTCACTGAAACCACCACTATTCACGTTACGCTGCCCGACGGCAGCAAAAAAGAGGTGCCGAGGGGCACTACGCCTCTCGATATCGCTAAGTCCATCAGTCCACGGCTGGCGGACGCTGCGCTTGTGGCTAAAATCAAGTATTCGACAGTGCAGCCGGCAGAAGATGGAGCCAAGTCTCCGCAGTCCAAAGATGGGTGGCAGTTTGCCGATCTTACCAAGGCTTTGGAACAAGACGTTGAGCTGCGGCTGCTGACCGATCGCGACCCTGAGGCCCTTGAGGTTTATCGCCATTCTTCGGCGCATCTGCTGGCCACCGCCGTATTGGAACTCTTTCCCGAGACCAAGCTGGGCCACGGACCTCCGACTGAGACTGGCTTCTTCTACGATTTTTACCGGCCCACTCCGTTTACTCCAGATGACTTGGAGAAAATCGAAAAGCGGATGGCGGAAGTCGTGAATCGCGACGAACAATTTAATCGAGAGTTCATCCCGCGAGAGGAGGGATTGGCACGCTATCGCGCTGAAGGTGACTTCATGAAGGTCCACTTCATCGAGCAATTCACCAAGCCTGGCGAGCCTATTTCAACCTACCGCAATGGTGCCTTCGTAGACTTTTGCCGGGGGCCGCATATCCCCTCGACGGGTCGCATCAAGGCGTTCAAGCTGTTGAGCATTGCCGGCGCGTACTGGCTGGGCGATGAGAAAAACCAGCAGCTCCAGCGC
>DASZFK010000048.1:0-2652 GCA_035939855.1 Candidatus Angelobacter sp. | reverse complement strand
AACCCGCGGCAAGGAACTGATTGGCTGCGCTTGCACCAAAGTTGTGCATCTCACTCAACTGCCCTTGCCACCACGGCTGATCGCTCCCGATGTCGAACAAAGAGCTGATGGGGTCGATATACGTGGCTTGGTGGCCGTGGTCATATTGGACCAGCAGAAATGCCCGATCGCTGCTCCGCAGGTTCCAATCGATGCGACCTGATATCAGCGATTCATCCGTTGGGCTGTTGCGCGTGCTCGTAAAGTTAACGGCACAAGGCACAGTTGTGCCCAATCCGTTGGGACCAATAAAGCCAGGGCAACCAAGTGGATCGCCGAATGCCCCCGGCAACGCTGCGCCCGCACCAGGCGTGGCGTTGTAAAGATTAAAGATCTGCCGATAAAAGTTATCGGATGCGGAACTCGGGCCGAATCGCGCATCGATGTTAGCTAGCGTGGCCGCTTGAAACTGTCGGCTTGGCAGCTGGATCGCAAATCCCCCAGTGGGAAGCAGCAGGCCTATCCCTTCGGTGTTGAAGAAGAAGAACAGCTTGTCTCTTTTAATCGGGCCTCCAAACGACCCTGCCCACTGGTTGGCGTTGCTGAAAGGACGGGGCGAACCGGTTGCGTTGTTGATCCAATTGTTAGCGTTCAAGATGCGGCCGTTCCAGAAATATTCGGCATTGCCATGAAACACGTCTCCGCCTGACTTGGTGATGTAGTTCACATTTGCGCCAGCGGCGCTGCCGAATTGGCCGGAGTAGCCGTAGCTCACCACGGTGGCTTCTTGAACCTCGTTCTGGCCAAGAAGCAGGTTAAGGGCCCCGGAAATATTCACGTTTGCGCCGAGGCTGTTGTCGTTCATCCCATTTAAGGTGAAAAGATTCGAGTCTCCTGGCATGCCTAAGGATGAAAAGTTGGTGAAGCTGGACCCAGCATTGTCAGTGTTCATTATCACGCCCGGGGCAGTCTGCGCTATATACGTGAGGTCGTTGCCCGGATTTGGTACCTGGGAAACCTGGAGTTGGTTCATCGTCGTGGACACGTCGCCGTTTTCCGCTTTGATAAACGGGGAATCTTCGGTTACTAGAACCGTGATGCGATCAGATTCGAGGGCGAGCTGAACATTCATGGTGGCGGGCGGCCCCAGGGAGATGTCTAGGACGCGGCTCGTTACCTTGAAGCCTGGATGTGTAACGGTCAGTGTAAAGTTTCCGGGACGAAGGAATGAATACAGGTACTCTCCCTCTGCATTCGTTCTTGTCGATTGAGTGTCACCTTTGGCGTTGTCTTTCAGCTCGACAATCGCGTCCGGCACTACAGCACGACTCGGGTCGCTTACAACGCCGGTAAGGCCACCACTGCTCGTTGTCTGAGCGTTCAGCTTGTTCGAGAAGAGGCTGGCAAGCAGTAGTATAAAAATCAACAACGCGGTTAAAAAGCGACACACGCTAGTTTTCATTTCCTTCTTCTCTCTGTGCGTAGGCATCCTTCTTTCTTCTTTTGTGCGTGCCAGTAGCGGACAGCGTGCCGATACAAGCGAACGGAATTTTGCCGAGGAAACGGCCGGTCACTGAAAGCCGTGACTCCGCAGCAATTCCAATGGCTACAACACTGATTGCGGTCGACGCTGACTGGATGGGGCTCTTATTTCCGCTGAATGGAAAGCAACCGAAGGAGGTCTGAGGCTGAGGAGCGCAATGCTTCGCCAGAAGGAATAACCGCGAGTTTTAGAGTCAAATCGTCCGCGACCTTAAAGCTGCCTTGAAAAATCACGTGCGCGGGGACTCTCTGCACCAACTGGTGGACCGGAGAAGCCGGTGCCAGGATGTAATCATTTGAAATATCATCGACCAGGCAAGCTGATTCGCGGACCTCGCCGCCAAATAAAAGGACCGCGAGCAAAAGAAGAAAAAGGAATTTGAGCGCTCTAACCAAACGCATTGGAGAGTTTCCAACAGAACCTGAGTTTGACTCGTCACTCTTGGCAGTAACGTGCGCCGAGTATCCGGCTGCTATCGTGGAGAAGTCAAGTAGATTTTGAGACAACGCGATACCGGCCGGATGACAAACTGTTGCCCTTCCTAGAAAGCCTATGATTATGCCGAGTCAGAACACGTCCCGAGCCCCATAGCCCTGTTAGGTGCCACAGGTTTCGTTGGCCCAGCATTGCTTAAGGAGGCGCTCGACCGAGGGCACGTGGTGACAGCGATTGTGCGACATCCGGAGAAGCTTGAAAAACGCGATGGTCTCACCGCGAAGGCTGGCGACGTTTACGACACGGCTTCTCTTGCGACGCTGATCCGAGAAAACGAAGCAATTATCAGCGCCTTCAATCCTGGATGGAAGAACCCGAACCTTTATGACGACCAAGTTCGAGGAACAGCATCCATCATCGCCGCGATTAAGAAAGCGGGAATCAAAAGGGTGCTCTGGGTGAGCGGAGCGGGTGGGTTGGAGGTCAAACCTGGAGTCCGTGTTATCGACAGCCCGGATATGCCGCTCTGGGTAAAGCCAGGTTCTTTGGCGACTATCAATGCTCTGGACCAACTGCGAAAAGAGCCTGAACTTGAATGGTCCTATCTGAGCCCTTCGGCAGAATTGAAGCCCGGACAACGTACGGGAAAGTTCCGCCTCGGAAACGACCAGCTCTTGGTTAGACGCTACCGGTCA
>DASZFK010000047.1:0-10521 GCA_035939855.1 Candidatus Angelobacter sp. | reverse complement strand
GCTTTTCGCCTGCTGCTCAATTCAAAATTGAATACCACCCAGGCACTCGATAAGCTGAAGTCCGAAGAGGATCATGGAGAAGATGTGGACCTGCTGATCCGGTTTATCGAACAGGCACAACGCGGAGTGATCAAGTGATGGAGATTTGGTAATTTGGTAAATGGGTAATTTGGTAATTTGAAAGACAAAAGCCAAACTTCATTGCCGGCATGAGTTTTGCCGTTCATTTTCAAATTACCCAATTACCAACTTACCCAATTACTCAATTGTTATGACGCGTATTTGGTAATTTGGTAAATGGGTAATTTGGTAATTTGAAAGACAAAAGCCAAACTTCATTGCCGACATGAGTTTTGCCGTTCGATTTTCAAATTACCCAATTACCAACTTACCCAATTACTCAATTGTTATGACTCGAAAAATCGCTCTCTCTTCTTTAGGCTTGTTGCTGCTTTTAACCACCGCCTGCCTCAAGTCGGGGCCAACCAAGGTGTCGGGCGCGCCTCAAAAAACTGCGTCCGGCCTTGAGTACTGGGACATTACGACAGGCTCCGGCGAAACTGCCGTTCCGGGAAAGCAGGTAAAAGTGCATTACACGGGCTGGCTTGCAAACGGCAAGAAATTCGATAGCTCGGTCGATAAAGGACATCCTTTTCGTTTCATCTTGGGTGTGGGCAAGGTAATCAAGGGCTGGGATGAAGGGGTGGCGGGCATGAAAGTTGGCGGCAAGCGCCAGTTGCGCATTCCGCCGCAACTGGGTTACGGCGCCTTTGGGGCTCCGCCGAGTATTCCTCCCAACGCCACCTTGATCTTTGATGTGGAACTGCTCGAGGTCACGTCACTACCGCAAGGCTAGGGAAAGCTGGCCAGCCATTATTTTTTCGATGATTTCCACTACCCCCAGGCCGCACTCCTGGCGGGTGACAATATCAGCAGCCTGTTTTAAAGATGGCAGAGCGTTAGCCACAGCGACATAGAGTCCACACATACTAAGGAATGCTTCGTCGTTCTCTGCGTCGCCAATGCCGACCACACGGTCAACCGGGAGCTTCAACTCTCGCAAGGCTGCCAGCAGGCCGGTTTTCTTGTTGGTTCCCGATGGAAGCGCCATGACCGAGCTCCGGTTGAATACGATCTGCACATCGAGGCCAAGCTCATCAATCGCTTTTGCCACGGTCTCATATTGGGACCGTACCGTCGCCACGATGGAGAGTCCAACCGAGAGTGGCTGCACTCCTCGTTGGCGCAAAATTTCGACAAAGCCCGCGGAAGGAGGGCTGGCCAGCGAGATCGTCCGCTGATTCCAGGGCAGGTAGAGTACAGCTCCATTTTCGACAACCACCGCGTCAAAAATATCCAGGTTGCCGCAAACTCTTGAGAGTTCTTCCAGTTCGCGGCCGGTTACAAGGATCAGCTTCCGGCCAGACGCTTTGAATTGCCGCAAAGCTTCCCAGGCCGGCGGGTCGACTCGCCCTTGGCAGGCAAGAGTTTCGTCATAGTCAGAGGCTAAAGCAATTACATCGTTCATGGGCAAATCGGGTTTACACTTCGTTCTTTACACGTTTTAAAACGCATATTCATTCAGTCGAGACCCAGTTGTCGCCTCAGGCGACATTGGAGATCTGTTTTCTGGCCAGATTTGCAGTGTTCTGCGCTGCTTCGGGACGGACCTCACACAACTCGGCAATCAGGTTTCCCGCCCAGCGATAGATGTTTTGCTCTTTGATGATGCGCCTCATGCGCTGCATCTTTTCGCGCCGCTCCTTCGGCTCCATCTCCAGGGCGAAGCGAATCGCTTCCGACATCTCTTCTATATCATACGGGTTGACGACCAAGGCGTCGCGCAACTCGCGGCAGGCGCCGGTAAAGCGGCTCAGAATCAGCGCTCCATCTTCATCGCGGCGGCAGGCGACAAATTCTTTAGCCACCAGATTCATGCCGTCGTGCAATGAGGTCACCAGGCACAAATCTGCTGCCCGGTAATAGCGGCTGATTTCATCGTGGCTGTGATGCCGCTTCAGAAAGACAATGGGCTTCCAGCGGTCGGTTTGGAAGCGCCCGTTAATGCGCTCCGATTCAGCCTCCACTTCCTCAAGAAAATCATGATAACGCCTGATGTGCGTGCGGCTGGGCGCCCCAATCTGCACAAAGGTGAATTTCTCCCGGTAGTGTGGATAGCGATCAAGGAACCTTTCGACTCCCAGAAAGCGCTCAAGGATTCCCTTGGTGTAATCGACTCTATCGACGCCCACGCCCATATAAAGCGCGTCAATGCCGAGTTCTTTGAATAGCGTTTGCCGTTCAAGGCTGGCCGTTCGCGAGTCAGGCAAGAGCGCAGGCTCCTCGGCGGGGGCAACGCTGATCGGAAAGGGGCGCACCATCGTCAAGTGCCCCTCGCGATTTACGGCAAAACGCTCCCATTCAACTCTCGATTCCAGGGCGCGGTTTACGGTTTCAAGAAAGTTATCGCAATGCGATTGGATATGGAAGCCAATCAGATCGGCTCCCAGCAAACCGTCCAGCAACTCATGCTGCCAGGGACAGATGCCGAAGGCCTCAGGATTAGGCCAGGGAATATGCCAGAAAATTGCCACCCTCGCATCGGGGCGCTGGCGTTTGATCAATTGCGGCAACAATGCGAAGTGATAGTCCTGAATCAGAAGAACCGGCTGTTTGGTCCCTGCCATCTCTTCCAGTATGGCGTCGGCAAATTTTTGATTGACGTTCCAATAATGTTGCCAGTCGCTGGCGCGAAACAAAGGACGCGTGTGAGCGATATGGCAAAGAGGCCACAGTCCTTCATTGGAAAAGCCGTAGTAGTATCCCTCTTCCTCCTCCTTGCTAAGCCACACGCGGCGCAGCGTATATTTCGGCTCGTTGGGCGGAACACGCAGCCGGTCATGCTTGTCGACGGCCTCGCGGTCGGCGTCCCCGCTACCGTGAGCGATCCAGGTGCCATCGCAGGCCCGCAAGATCGGCGCTAAAGCGGTGACCAATCCACTGGCTGGAACCAACACCCGCAGAGATTTCCCTTCCTTCGTGTGCATGTAAGGTTCGCGATTGGAGACAACAAACAGCCGGTTTGAATCGAGCCTGCTGCGGACGTGCACCGAAAGCCTCTCGGCTGTCCAGGTAGATTCTCCCGCATCCCGGAGCTTGGCTTCCTTTTCTGCCGATTCACGAGCGGCCGCCAGGCTCTCGACCAGGGTTGCCACTTCGTTGCGCAGAGGCATGAATAAATCGCGCTCTAAAGGACCTTGGCGGCCCGAAGCCCTGCCCATGCGCTGTGCCCTCATCCACTGCACGGTCCTCGCGATTGGGCCCATGATGCTCCAGCGAATGACCAGCAACGCGGTCAGGGCGAGCAGCAAGGTTTCTACCAGGACACGGATGAAGGCGCGTTCCCAGAAAGTCCGGCTTTGCACGTTGATGTAATGAGCATCGTGGACCAGGACCAGCGTGCCTCCGACGGTGCTGTCCACATGGAGCGGCAGGTTATCAATCCGCACATAATTTGGCCCGATCCACAGAAATTCACCCCAATTTTGATTCGGGGCGCTGCTGTGGGTAGGTGCGAAAGCCGCGCCTGGAAAACGAAGTGCCAAGCCGGAGGAGATGGCCACGGGGGCGTCGTGATGATCGTAGATGGCAACGCCGGCAAGATGCTCGCGGTTTCCAAAGCGCTCCACGATCCGCTGAAGAGCTTTGGGAGAGCTTTTTTGCAGCAGAGGTTCAACGCTTTCCTGCAGGCTCTCTCCCAGGATCTGGGCCCGTTTCTGCAACTCCATTTGCAGCCCGCGCTTTTCGGTCCTGAATTGGAGATAGGAGAACAGAAGCGAAACCAAAGCCAGGACGCCAACGAGCGAAAGGATGATGCGAAAGCTGAGACGCATGGTTCCTCTGTATCAACTCCGTGATTCAAAAGCGAAGCTTGGAAAAAACAATCCTAAAAGTACAGCGGGGCCAAGATGAGTCTCGAACACGAATTGGCGCCTGAGGTGATGGTGAGATGCCCTTTGCCATCAAACGGTTGCCGGGCTCGCTGCCCTTGGGTTTAACGCTGTTTGGGCCAGGAATGGCCCAATTTCAAGAAAGATTAAGAATCATTGGTCAATGTATATTCTCGAAAAACCGGCGCAAGAATTCGCAGGCGGGCCATTCGTCCAATGACATAAGACAAAGGACTCACGCATCATCGAGTACGGTACACTGCGCTCATGAAACCGAATACCATCATCGCTCTTGCAGCACTCGCGTGCTTGTTCGGCGGGCATTTCCATCACGCCTATGGGCAAAATGTTACAGTCATCAACAGTCCACGGGATCCAGTTCCAATATGGACGGCGCAACCGGCGTCAGTGCGGGTTTTCCCGACTCTGCAGACGGACTTTGAAGCCTACAGGGCCTCGCATATTGGGAAACCAGTCCTCGCTCTGACATTGCCAACCGTGTCGGCCCAGCCTGACGCCCATGCGACACTGCAATTGGCTCCCCAGATCCTCACTATCTATCATGATTCCAGCGTGCCCAAGGCAATGGCCGCCTATTTGACTGTTTCTGCTTCCACCACACCCGGCCCTGTAGGAGCGGGAGAACTTCATGCGGTTAGCACTTTTCTGGATTTCGATGAATTGTCGTCCTTCCGATCAGTATTGGCGATGCTGGCAGCCAGCGGCGTGCCTGCTTCCCCCGTGCCTGAAGCAAAAGCCCAACTCAGTGTCACCTCCAAGACAGGTACTCGCTTGGAATTCACTGATCTGGGCGGAACGATACGCTGCAATATCACGAATGAGTTCGATTCCGTCACCCTGGTCTTGAATTCCGATGGCATGAAAAAAATGGCGGACACATTCTTTTTGGCCCGCGAGAACCTGGATACCGCCAGTGACAATATGCGGTAATGCTCAAGTCGCTTAAAGCCTTCTTCTCTGCGGTCTCTGCGTCCTCTGCGGTTGACTTTGGCCTTGATTTTCTCCGTGTCTCCGCGCCTCTGCGGTGGATTCGGGTTTTGGTTGCAGTTCTGCTGATCTGTGAATCTGCCATATTCGAAAGCAGTCGCTGCTACAGTTTCTTCAGCACCGCCGCAAGCACATCCATGGCCAGATGAGAGGCGTGGATGGAGGCGTTGGGCAAGCCGCCCATGGCTTCCACCAACTGCTCGCGCTGCAATCCTCGGGCTTCGGCGAGCGACCGCCCTTTGATCAATTCAGAAAGACAAGAGCCTGCAGCAATGGAGGCCACGCAGCCCCGGCTGCGGAATCGCACATCGTCAATGCGATCTCCTGAGACCTTGACAGCAAGCGTCATGATGTCGCCGCAGACCGGATGTTCCAGGCGGGCCTCGGCATCGGCATGTTCCAGGTTCCCAACGTTGCGTGGGTTCTGAAAGTGATCGAGAATTTTCTCCGAATAGCTCATCTTATAATCGGAATTGATGCCGGAAAACTATCTTCCCCAGCGAATTGTCTCCTTACAGCCTAGCATCAGTGTGACCCTGCGCGATCTCGGTCTCTTGCATAGATTGGTCGCCTGCACGAAATATTGTTTGGACGTCTGCCCGGAACTTTCCCAACAAAAATGCCTGGTGGTGGAAGACTCCTGGAGCGCGGATGGAGAGCAGATCAAGACCGCGCGGCCCGACTTGGTATTTGCGTCCGTTCCTTACCAGATCGAGGCCCTGGCGGAAATCATGAAGGCGGGTATCCCCTTTGTGGGATTCGCGCCCAAGTCGCTCTCAGACGTGTTTACCGACATCGCCGCGATCGCCCGGATCACCGGCGCAGAAACCAAAGGCTTTGAGATCATCGACAGAATGCGATCTGCAATTCTTGCCGTACAAGAGAAGGCCGTAAATCTGGAAACACCACTGGTCTACTGCGAAGAATGGGGCAAGCCGCTCATCGCCTCCCAAAAATGGGTGGCCGAACTCGTCGAGGCCGCTGCCGGACGATTTTACGGCGAGCCCGGAAAACAAGTCTCAGCGGACCAGGTGCAGGCCGCCGATCCCGACGTGATTATCACTGCCTGGTGCGGCGCCGGAGACCGTGTGCCTTTAGAAAAGATTGTCGTCCAGCGCGGATGGGAAAAACTAAAGGCAGTCCAGCAGCGCCGCGTCTATTGCATCAACGATGAATTCCTGAACACCCCAGCCAGCACGCTGATCGATGGACTCCATGCCATCGCTTCGGCAATTCAACCAGATATGTTTGCCAAGGCCCCAGGCCTCCGCAGAATGAACGCGATCAATTCTCTATAAGGAACAAGTCTGCCACAACATGACTGTTGGGAGTGATCGCACATTGAACTGGAAGTTGCAGTGGGTGGTTTTCCGATCACCCGATCACGCGCGATCACCAGATCACCCGATTGTTAACGTCGCCATAAATCCAATGTTGGGCACACGCATCTTATAATGGCTGTTCTAAGACAAAATCCACTATCCCTTGTCATCCTGAGCAAGCCCGACCGACGCAGGAGGGAGGGCGCAGTCGAAGAGCCTGCCCTGAGGTGAAGCCGAAGGGACCCCGAAGTGACTCGGGCGACCATGCAGCATCAGGGAGTTTCAACGAGAGTGCCGAGAGACCACGAATATTGGGTTTACATCATGGCCAGTGCCAGTGGCACTCTCTATGTTGGAATGACGAATAACCTGGGGGGCCGAGTCAGGCAGCATAAGACCGGCGAAATTGATGGTTTCTCAAAGCGCTATCACTGTGACCGGCTGGTCTATTATGAGAGCTATGATTGGGTTCATAGAGCTATTGGCCGTGAAAAGCAATTGAAGGGATGGAAGCGTTCCAAAAAGATTGCGTTGATCGAAAGCAAGAATCCCCGATGGAAAGATTTATCGGAAGGCTGGGGCAAAGAGTTACTGTTCCGGGGACAATCGATCAAAGAGGCTGATGAGCAACTGGCGAAGAGGATCAAGCTGGAACCGAAGTAGTAGCGAGCATCAGGCAAGTGTGAATGAGAGTGTATGGTGAGAACTCCCTGAATCAGTATTTATAAAATAAGCATCATGGGGTCCTTCGACTGCGCGCCATAGAACTAAGTTTAGGAAGCACAGTTCAGGCGCTCCGCTCAGGATGACAAGGTGGGGTGGGTTTCATCAGAATCGGGATTGATCAGGGTGAAAACTGTTAAATATCGCCATCCGCCAGATCAAGATGCCATTCGCGTTATGCTTTTCTTTGGTGAATAGAGCTTAGATTAGATGCGTCCGTGCTGAAATCCAATGCGGCGAATTTGCGTCAAATCCATAAGTCCTATAAAATCAAGGTCTAATCACGCTCTGAAGTCCTAACTGTTGTATCAATCCTTCTGAGTCGATTTCTGGAGTCTGCAACATGGCACAAGTATGCGAAGTGTGCGGCAAGGGGCCGCAATTTGGAAACAACATCAGCCACGCCCATAACGTCAGGCGCCGTCGCTGGAATGTGAATCTACGCCCGGTGAGGGCCCTTGTGAAGGGTGCGCCGAAGCGCCTGCGCGTCTGCACCTCTTGCATTAAATCGGGCAAAATTGTGAAGGCATAGCCGCCATACAAGTTTCAAAAATAACTGGCCTCCCATGATACGAGAGGCCAGTCATATTTAGGATCACTGTAGATCGTCCACATCGTCCACCAAGTCCACACCGTCCACAAAGCTCTGGGTAGGGCCTAGAAATGCAGCACAACGCCGCCCCCCATGAACAGATTGTGCTGATGATTTGGAACCGAGTTGCCCCCAAATGCCTGCTCAATCTTGGGTCGACCCGTAATGAAGTCGCGCGCCTCTACGCGAAACCCAAGATACCGAATCGGACTCTTGAAATCCGCTCCGATGCCGAGTTGGCCTGCCGCAGAGGTGTTGGACAGACCGAAGGAATTCCCAAAGTAGGCAAATCCTCCACCTGCGCTGGCGAATGGGGAAATCCAACTCTTGGGAAGCATCTTGAGCCGAAGCGACGGGGTGACGAAGATGCCTGAATTATTAGATCCAGAAAATCTCAGCCCCTCATCGTGAACGTTTCGGCCTGGAATGCCCAAAATAGGAAGCTCAATATAAAGAGTGCCAACTCTAAAATCTCCGAGCTGACGAGCGTAGGTTCCTTCGTAAGACGCTGCCGTGCTGGTGGCCAATCCAAATTGCACCGGGTTGCATATCACAAAGTTGAATATGTTACAAAAAGTCCCTTTGGTGCCGGAGGCGACGGTCGCCCCAACGGATACGGAAAACTCGTTCTTCTGAGCCACACATAGTGTTGAAAGGAACAAGAAAACAAAGAAAAGACCAATACAGGCTTTCCTGGCCATTACTGACTCCTCGTTCGGGGATGTGACACCGGTGCGTCCGACGCAGGAATTTCCCTGCGTTTCCACTCACCGGTCGCTGTTAGAACGCGCCAGAGTTAAGCTCTTGCAAATTTTGTTGCTGAAATAAATGTGGCCGGATTGATCGTCCCGAACGTGTTCGCAAATCTGTACAGAGACCTCTGCAAAGAAGGACCTCAAGATGAGCGCTCAACCTACTTCGTGTGATAATACATGGCAAATGGAGCTGAAACTTATCCCAGAATTAGTCCCCGCCCCATTGTTTCATCGAAGCGCGCATAACATTCTCAAGAAAGACAAACGGTGGAATCAGATTCGAGAAGATACGCTCGTCAAAGTTGATAGCCGCTGTCGTGCGTGTGATAGTGATCAGAATCCGCATTGCAACGAGATTTGGAAGTACGATGACACGGAAGAGATTGGCCTTGCGGAACTGGTTGGATTTGAAATTCTGTGCCGGGATTGTCATGCTGTCCACCACATTGGCCGGATCATTAGCCTTCGTGACAAATTGATGCTTGAAAAAGTTGTTTCGCATTTCGCTCGGATAAACGAAATTACGGTACAGGAAGCGAAAACGCTAGTATCGAAGTGTATGGGCACACATGCTGCGAGAAGTCGCAGACCGTGGATCATGAAAGTTGCCGAACATTTACTGAGCACTTATCCTGATCTCAGCCTTCTAAATACCGGCGCGCAACGCATTTTTCCCCCGAAGGTGAGGCCCGAGAGTATAAGCACGGGAGCATAGTTTGGATATCACGAAAAGCAGCCGTCATTCCAGCATTACCGGCAGATTTGCTGAAGCGCTTGTTCTTTACTGGCTATCGAGGGACGGATTTGAGTGCGCGTACATAGATCACACGGGGATTGATTTGCTGGCAAATAATTGCCGCACGGGGGAGCTTATGGGAATTTCTGTGAAGAGCCGAAGCAGATTTCCTGGCAGTGAATCGGTTTCATTAACTTGGAAAATAGACCATGTGAAGGTAGATCGCGCGTGTGAAGCATTCCGATGCAAGCCGTATTACGCTATCGTCGTAGATGCTGGCAATAAGATCAGATTATTCATTGTTTCAAAACAGTACTTCATGGCGATTTCAAAGCCGGGAAAAGGCACCCTGTGTTGGGGAATGTCCCAAAAGCATCTGGACAGATACCGTAGCGATCCACAGATCAAATATGTGGAGTTTACAATATCGGACGAATCTTGGTGGACAGAACAACGAGCAACAAAGTCTCAGAGCAAATCTGCTGAATCAGAGTGAATTAGATTTAAGTCACGGAGCGGAGCGTTTAGGGCCAAATATATAACTGTGGTCCTGCGCTAGCGAGTCGGGCGCAGCCCCAAAGTGCCGTTGCCAGCTGCTTCTTGCTTTTGCAGCAGGAGTAGCAAACCAAAAAAGCTCCTGCGGCGAAACAAGCACCGCTATACTTGATCGAAATGTCATCCTTCCATGATTACGGAACCCTAGCCGTCAAGGTACTTTTATGGTCGGGGGGAGCCGCCAGTACTCTCGTTGGCGCATGGCTCACCAGTTGGCTTTCCAGCAAAACTCACTCATACCATGATGCACTCAACAAGCACCGAGACGAACTCAAGGAAAAAGTGCTGGAACCACTGCGACGTGCCATAGAATCGGGGTATAGTAACCCGAGCTTTTCCGTGGAGTGGCAGGCTAAGCCTTATAAAAGTAGTGCTTCCTTAGCAGAAATGCCGGTAGAGTTTGGCCCGGCCCTTAGCTGGAGTGATCTGGGTAAGGGGATAGAGGACAAGCTAGAGCAGGCTCTTCTCGAAGATGCCAGAATAACTCACCATCCAGAGTTGTTTTCTGACTGGATTAAATTTAGGGATTCCTGGAGTTCGCATGTAGCACGTCGAGTTGAGTGGGTTCAGCATATGTCCGAAGAGATCCTGAGGTGGTCAATTCTGCCGGCGCATCCAGCGCCTGAACCTAGCGGGCCGTACGTCATGCACTTAAACTTGGCGAAATTCATTTACCACTGGTTTCTGCAAATTCCTACAGGAAACCTACATATTGAAGCCGAGACGAACGGAGCGGCGATTCTATCGGACGGCTCAACCAGCTATGCTAAGGGGCCGGGACAGAAAATCGACGGTTTGTTGCAGTTCTTGAACAGCCTCGTAGAAATCAACAAGGTAAAAGCTTCAGAGTTTGCACAACAATTGGAAAAACTACAGTTGG
>DASZFK010000046.1:0-3527 GCA_035939855.1 Candidatus Angelobacter sp. | reverse complement strand
ATCTCCAGCCGCGGCGGCTCGCAGCCGACACCGTCTACGGCGCGGCAAGACTGCTCAAATGGCTGGTTGACCGTGGCATTACCCCGCACATTCCGGTGTGGGACAAGTCGGCACGGCCCAATGGGAAGTTCAGCGGAGCTGACTTTATCTTCGATCGCGAGCGCAACATCTACATCTGCCCGGGCGGTGCAGAACTTACTAGCACCGGCAACGTCGATCAGCGCCGCATCATTTACTACAGAGCCAACAAGAATGACTGCTCGACCTGCTCGCTGAAGCCGAGGTGCACGACCGCCATCGTGCGCAAGGTGAGCCGTGATATCGATGAAGATGTGCGTGAGCGCGTGCGCGCCCTAGCCAGCACGGAAGCCTTCCAGCAGTCCTGTCGGGAACGCAAGAAGATCGAGATGCGGTTTGCGCACATGAAACGCATCTTCAAACTCGACCGGCTTCGGTTACGAGGCTTGAGTGGCGCCAAGGATGAGGTGCTGCTGACTGCAACGGCACAGAACTTGAGGCGGCTCGCCAAATTCCTCTGTCGTGCCCCGCCAGCACCAATAGTTTGTCCGGCGTAAAGTAGCCGCCAGGAATACGAGACAAAATGCAGATGCTCTGGAAAGCAGAATAACGTGATCAAAACTCAAAGCTCACACCAGTCCTCGTGAGCAGCTGAGTTTTGCAACAGAATCGGGGGTAAAGCGGACATCGGCTGGACGCTCATAGCCCAGCTCCCACTGTCAATTCACTTGCCCCAACCTGTCCGGCCCCAAGGGCGCACTCCACATCAATGTCCGCTTTTGACCCAAAGCGGACATGGCAGCGGCTCCCTTGGTATAACGACCGGCGGCTTCTCGATCCAAAAATATGATATTCTGTTTATACCCGATGTAGTCCTTGGCGCGGGCAAAGCCATGAGGCGACGGGAAGTAATCAGACTTTGCAGCAGCATCGCGGTTGCATGGCCGCTGACGGCGCGAGCTCCTTCGGCGATGCCGGTCGGCAGGTTTCTCTGCGCAGGAACGCCGGCGGACGATCCTCAACGAGTGGCTATGTGAGATCGCTTGCCGCAAGGCCCGTGCAAGAAGGGAGGTTCAGCCATGTTAATCTGTCAGTGCAACGCGATGCATCGACGCGATGTGGTGTGCGGCGGTGGTGCTGCCGTGTTTAGCGCTATTATCGCAACACTGATGGGCGGCTCGAAGCCAGTGAAGGCGGAGGCGATCTCCGGCTCGGTTCCCGAGCTTGATAGCGTGGCTGTAAGGGTCGTGGTTGACAGCTATCAATTCGCCGTAGCGCCCAGTCGGAAGCTTGCTGATGTCGATATCCAACACTTCGGCTGGGGCGTTGGCGGCAACAAACCACCAGGCAGGACGCTGATTAGTGAGTTCGGCCTCTCGATGCTCGCCGAGACGCGGCGGGGTACGGAAACCCGCAGTGTCCTTATGGATTTTGGCTTCACGCCAGAAGCACTGATCAACAATACTAACCTGCTAGGCATTGACCCGGCCGGCCTCGATGCCCTGCTGCTCAGTCACGGTCACTACGATCATTTTGGCGGCCTCGCCGGCTTCCTGCGAGCAAACAACGGTAAACTGAAGGCCAAGCTGCCCATCTATATCGGTGGGGAGGAGGCATTCTGTTCTCGGGAGTGGACTGCACCCCCAGTGCGTGGCGACTTCGGCGCGCTCGATCGCAAAGCCATCGAAGATGCCAATCTTTCGGTGACCTATGCCGAGGGACCCGCGCTGATTGCAGATCATGGCTTCACCACAGGCCACATTGACCAAACCAGCTTTGAGAAACTTCTATCGCCCAGCGCCATGAAGATTGGCGTGGACCATGGGATGGGGTGCCGATAAGCTTCCGGAGGATGAACGCGCGCAAACTGCAATTCCAGATCAGTTCCGCCACGAGATCGCAACGGCGTTCAATCTTAAGGGACGTGGACTAATCGTGTTGACCTCATGCAGTCATCGCGGAGTGATCAACACGATCAAACAGGCCCAAGCGACTTCTGGCATTAAAAAGGTTCACGCAGTCATCGGAGGTTTTCACCTTGCACCTTATAAGGAAGACTACGTGCGCGACACAGTCACAGCGATCAAGGATATGGACATCGAATATGTCATTCCACTCCACTGCACTGGTGAGCCGTTCTACGACATTTTCAAGGCCGCGATACCGGACAAGCTCCTTCGCTCCTATACCGGAACACGCTTCGTCTTCAGCGCCTGACGAAACGAAGCGCCGATACCAGCGCGAGGGAGGGATACCCCTTTTTGGGGCGCTTGCCCGCGGCGAGCAGCGAGGAAAAACGAAAAGCAACCCCACAGGCCAGCGAAACTTCTCAAGCTGGCCACAAGATGTATAGCTGCGCGCGACGCGCATATATTTGACGTCGATCAGGACCCGACAGGACGGCGCTCAATGACGCGTTGCGCCGCAACCTGTCCGTCAGATATTTTCTCTGGACGCCGAAGGAGCGTTTAAGGCGATATTCTGCGTCGGAGGCTGCAATGTTGATCGGGCGTCACTCCGCGTTCGCAATCGCATCTGCCTTTATTAACATCATCATTGCCTTGCGCAATGCTATCCGAATACTCCGTTCTAAAATGCAAAAAGTTGTTTCGTTTACCTTTACTTATACTTTGTGTGTCTGCTTAGTTCTCGCCAACTTTGCTTATGCTGAAACTTTGGTAGTTTTACTGGAAGGATTAGGCGGTCGAGTTACGTCGCCTGGTATCGTTTCTCTTCAAGAAGAATTGAGTGCTATTCCAAATACAATAGTGGCCTTACCACTTGCGCAACATAACTGGCGAGACGCTGTTAAACTCATTAAGCAACAAAAACCAGAAACCAAAATCGTTGTGATTGGCTACAGCTTGGGAGCAAATAACTCTACTTACGTAGCCCAAAATGTAAAACACTTGGATGAACTTATTGCTATTCAAGCATCTGTATGGGGACGAGCTACCGCAGTTGGAGAAAATGTAGTTAAAGCTATTGAAATCTACAATCCAAAGTTCTGGCGCACCGCTGGCTTAGGTGCCAAACGGTTAGTGGGCATACATTTTAGCTATGTCACAAATAGTGATTCCCATTTCTATGCTGATGACGATCCGGAGGTGCACAAATTTGTTTTCAATGAAGTGAAAAAACTGGCTGACCCAACAGCATCGGCAAAATCAGTATCTGGAGTTCAACCTGAAGGGGTCGTTGGTGCGCAAGATATGCAGAAAGTGAAGGCGGCCATGGCCTTGTTGAAATCGGAATCCGAAAAGCTAGGGCCGGCGAAAATCGAGGGAACTGACACGATAGAGGGTAATGCTGTGCCGGCTGTATTTTTTGGCGCCACGAAGATGAATAACAATTTCACCTTGGTCGATGAAATCGTGAAGGAAGTCGGCGGCACCGCCACGATCTTTGTTAAGAGCGGGGCAGACTATGTCCGCGTTGCGACCAACGTGAAGAGGGATGATGGCTCGCGCGCCATAGGAACCATTCTAGATCCGAAGGGCAAGGTAATC
>DASZFK010000045.1:0-3490 GCA_035939855.1 Candidatus Angelobacter sp. | reverse complement strand
GGCAAATCAGCCATGGGAAAGATTATTGGAATTGACTTGGGCACCACAAACTCCGTTGTGGCCGTGATGGAGGGCGGCGAACCCAAGGTCATAGCGAACGAAGAAGGTGGCCGGACGACCCCATCCGTGGTTGCCTTCACGAAATCCGGAGAGCGTCTGGTTGGCCAAGTCGCCAAACGACAGGCGATTACGAATCCCGAAAACACAGTTTATTCGATTAAGCGCTTCATGGGCCGCCGTTACGAAGAAGTGAACGACGAGATGAAGATGGTGCCCTACAAAGTCGTCCGTCAGGGCGATCATGTGGCCGTGGTTGCACAGGGCGCGGAATATACGCCGCCCCAAATCTCAGCATTGATTCTCCAGAAGCTCAAGAAGGCAGCCGAAGACCATCTGGGCCAGACGGTGACCGAAGCGGTCATAACCGTCCCCGCATATTTCAATGATGCGCAGCGCCAAGCCACCAAAGATGCAGGCAAGATCGCCGGCCTTGACGTGAAGCGCATTGTCAACGAGCCAACGGCTGCCGCGCTCGCTTACGGCTTGGACAAAAAGAAGGATGAGACCATAGCCGTTTACGACTTTGGCGGCGGTACTTTCGATATCTCCATCCTGGAAGTGGGCGAAGGCGTGATTGAAGTAAAGTCCACCAATGGTGACACTCACCTGGGCGGCGACAACATCGATCAACGCATTGTCGAGTGGCTGGTCGAAGAATTCAAGAAAGATGAAGGACTCGATTTGCGCTCCAAGGGCAACGAGATGGCGTTGCAGCGTTTGCGCGACGCGGCTGAGAAAGCCAAGATCGAGCTTTCCACCACCATGGAGACCGAGATCAATCTGCCCTTCATCACCGCCGACGCTACTGGACCAAAGCACCTGGTAAAGAAGCTCACCAGGGCCAAGCTGGAGCAGATGATCGAAGACATCATCCAGCGCTCAATCGGTCCCTGCAAGCAAGCAATGAAGGATGCCAATGTTTCGCCCAAAGACATCGACGAGGTCGTGCTGGTCGGCGGTCAGATCCGCATGCCCCGAATTCAAGCGTTAGTAAAAGAGCTGTTTGGCAAGGAGCCGCATAAGGGCGTCAACCCAGATGAAGTTGTAGCCATTGGCGCAGCGGTACAGGCAGGCGTGCTCGCCGGCGATGTAAAAGATCTGCTCTTGCTCGATGTGACCCCGCTGACCCTTTCGATTGAGACATTGGGAGGCGTGGCCACGTCGATGATTCCGCGCAACACGACGATTCCTACGCGCAAGACCGAGGTCTTCTCGACTGCGGCCGACAGCCAGCCTTCGGTGGAGGTCCATGTATTGCAAGGCGAGCGCCCCATGGCGAAAGACAATCGCACTCTGGGCAAGTTTCACCTGAGCGGTATCCCACCGGCGCCGCGTGGTGTACCCCAGATCGAGGTCACGTTTGATATCGATGCAAACGGCATCCTCAATGTGACCGCGAAGGATCGTGGTACAGGCAAAGACCAGAAGATCACCATCACCTCTTCTTCCGGTTTGAGCAAGGAAGAAGTGGAGCGCATGGCCAAAGAAGCCGAAGCCCACGCTGCGGAAGACAAAACCAAACGCGAGGAGATCGAGGCGCGCAACCAACTCGACGGCATGGTCTACCAGGTGGAGAAGATGCTGCGCGAGCATGGCGACAAGATTTCCGGGTCGGAAAAGGGCGACGTGGAATCTGCAGTTGCGGACGCCAAGAAGGCCTTGGAAGGTTCGGACGCCGGCGCGATGAAATCAGCCCTCGAAAAGCTCACCAGCGCGTCCCACAAATTGGCAGAAGCCATGTATAAAGCCCAGGCGGCGCAAGGTGCGCCGCCCAGCGATGGCACTGCTTCACAGGCTACCGGAACAGGCAACGGCGCCGCCGGGGCCGGTGAGCAGAAGAAAAAAGACGAAGGCGTAATCGATGCAGAGTACGTCGACGTAGAACCGAAGAACTGACCGCGAGCGGGCGTGAGCCCGCTTTGCGGTCATCCTGAGCGGCAGCGAAGGATCTCCGCACTGACACGACGAAAGAAGAGCCGTTTAGGTTGAAAAGACAGAATTTCGGGGGCGGTGGTCAGCCGCCCTTCGAAACAGTGGGGTGACAAAGAGGTGAAACAGTATCTAGTGGTAAAGGTGGCAGAGGGCCTGAGTCACGTGGTCAATTTGATTGCGTTACCCGGAATCTACACGTTGGAATCGGCTCAGCAGTTCATCCAGCAGGCGACTGCGGCCGATCCAGACTTGAAGCTCTTGATTCAGGAAGTTGGAGCGGCCTAAAAGCACCGGACAGAATCGGGAGGCTGTGCGAATGAACGCGACCAAATCGGTTCCATTTCGTTCACCGCTATTCTTCGCGTATGTTCTCACGCTCGCATGTTTGGTCTCCTGTGCGTCCGGCAATGATCAGGTCACGCAGGATTTGACCAAGCGGCTGCAGGACTTTCTTACAGCCGTGCCGCAAGGCGACAAGCAGGTTTTTGAAGATTTCTTTGCCGACGACGTAATCTACACGCGCTCCACGGGCGTAACCGTCAACAAAGCTCAGATCATCGGGAACGTCGGGCAGCGCGCGGCCAACGAGCCGGCTATGACTTTCGAGGCCGACGATATTACCGTACATCCTTACGGCAACATGGCTGTTGTCAATTTCCGTTTGGTGATCCATAGCCAGAACAAAGAGAAGACCGAGACTACTTATAACCGTAATACCGGGACATTTCTAAAGCGTCATGGGAAATGGCAGGTCGTGGCCTGGCAATCGACGAAAGTGCCCCCGGAGCAGGCGAAAGCGATAAAATGATGCAACTCCAAACTGCTCATGTTAAAAAACCGCAACGATGTGACGGCCATGAGGGCGGTCTTGATGCTGCTGCGGGATTTTCTCGTGGCCGTGGCGCACGGCGATAAAAAGGTTTTTGAGCAGTTTTTTGCCGATGATGTGATCTATACAAGCTCTTCGGGCGTGACCATGGATAAAGCGGGGGTGATGAAGACCATCGGCGCTCATGCCGAGACCGGATCCAAGGCCACGTACAGGGCAGAGGACATTACGGTTCATCCCTATGAAGGTACGGTCGTTGTGAATTTCCGCATGGTGATGGACGACGAAAATGATGGCCAGCGCGAAACCGCCTGCTTTCGCAATACAGGAACATTTCTAAAGCGTGGCGGACAGTGGCAGGTAGTAGCGTGGCATGCAACCAAGGCGTCCGCTGAAATTGAGCCGTAATGCTGGCGTGACCCTGAGTCATCGAAGGGGTGGAGCCAGCAGGCGAAATCCTGAGCGCATCGAAGGAACCAGCAAGATTGTATGGCGACAACACAAAAAGACTATTACGGCGCCCTGGGCGTGAAGAAAAACGCCTCCCAGGAAGATATCCGCAAGGCTTTTCGTAAGCTCGCCAGAAAGTATCATCCTGACGTCAATCCCAATGACAAAAAGTCTGAGGAGAAGTTCAAGGAAATCTCTGAAGCCAACGATGTCCTGAGC
>DASZFK010000044.1:0-5109 GCA_035939855.1 Candidatus Angelobacter sp. | reverse complement strand
TTCTCCAGGAAGTCCAGGGCGCCCAACCGGGTGGCGCGCACGGCCATCTCAATGTGCGCCTGCCCGGACATCATTACAACGGGTGTTGTCACTCCCGCGTTCTTGATCTGCTCCAGCAGCGCCAGCCCGTCGATGCCCGGCATGACAACGTCGGAAAAAATGAGGTCGAATTTTTCCGTCTTGACCAATTCCAATGCGCGCAAAGGATTGTCACACACCGTGGCTTCATGCCCGGCAAGCCGAAATGCACGGGCCAGCGATGCCAGGGTATTGGCATCGTCATCAACGATCAGCAGATGAGCCTTCATGTGTATGCGAAAACCTAATTAGCCACGAATTCACGCGAATGAACACGAATCGGAAAAAATATCATAAGTTATTGAGTGCCTGCTCCTCGCGAGGCAACTCGAACACCCTTACGGCTGTTATCGAATACGAACCGCTTGAAAATCGGCTTGGGACCAAAGTTCAACAGCAGAGCAACTTCAATATCGGTTGCTCTGAGATAATTCAAAGTTTGCGCCTCAACACCCGGTTCAATTACCCGGACAGTCTTCAATTCGACCAATACCGAGTTGTTCACAAGCAAGTCAGCCTTGAAGTCCGCAATCTTATGACCGCGAAACCAAATCGGCGTAGTACCTGTCGAGAAACCGAGAATCCCGCCTGTGTCAATGCCAGGACCATCGCCTCTTCATAGACCGATTCCAGGAACCCATATCCAAGCTCGTTATAAACAGCATAGAACACTTCAACGATACCGTGACACAAATCCTAGTGTTTTCGATCAGTGGACGAGTTGTCCTGGCGTTGTTCCATGAGGGTTTTCCTTGTACTTATTCATATCTTTATTACGTGTTGCCCATAAGCACCAAGCGAGAGAGAATTCCAACCACTCTTGAATTCGCGTTAATTCGTGGCTTAAAATTCTTTCTCATTCCTCCCAGCTTGATGCGATTTCGATCTCTGTTTCCGTCTCCCATGCCGGCAGTTCGATGTGGAATGTTGTTCCTTCATTTTTCTTGCTGCTTACGCTGATGCGTCCCTGGTGATCGCTGATCACCGACTGGACAATGGCCAGCCCCAGGCCGGTGCCGTGCTGCTTGGTGGTGTAGTAAGGAGTGAAGAGCCTTTCGCACTCTTCGGGGGTGAGGCCTTGCCCCGTATCGGAGAGCTCAAAGAAAACATGCCTGTCGGCCGAGCGAGTACGGAAGGTCAGTTTGCCGCCTTTGGGCATGGCATCCACGGCATTCAACACAAGGTTTTCGATCACGCGACGCAACAGCACCGGATCAGCTTTCACAGGCGGGATTTTTTCCAGTTGCAGATCGGTTTGGATCGGCGAGGGCTCGCGCATGAGTTGGCCTTGAAAAAGTTTGACTATGCCGAGCACG
The DNA here is from genome assembly GCA_035939855.1 of Candidatus Angelobacter sp. Lineage (GTDB taxonomy): Bacteria > Acidobacteriota > Terriglobia > Terriglobales > Acidobacteriaceae > Angelobacter. The sequence continues at coordinate 3,715 of DASZFK010000044.1, read as the reverse complement.
AGGTCATCCAGATCGACCGCCTGGAACTGGGGCGCGGGCATCTTTGAAAAATCACTAAAGCGCCCTATAATGGTTTTCAAGTTGGCGATCTCGGCCAACAGGGTCGAAGTGCTTTCGCGAAATACTTCTTCGAATTGTTCAGGGCCGGCTTCACGCGCGCGCAGCAAGTTTTCCACGGTGATCTGAAGGGGGAAGAGCGGATTCTTGAGTTCGTGGGCCAGGCGGCGGGCCAGTTCGCGCCAGGCCGCGACACGTTCGCTTTGCACCAGCCGCTCCTGTTGGTATCCCAACTCCTCGGTCATCTGATTGAAGGCGTGCGCCAGCCTTCCAATTTCGTCGTTAGAGGCGCTTTCCACGCGAACGTTCCAGTTGCCGCTACCGATCTCTGCAGCCGCCGTAGCCAATTCTTTGACCGGTTGGATAATGCGTGTGGCCACGACTCCACTCAGGATCACTCCGATGAGCACACCTCCGATTGCAATCATTAAGCCGATATTGCGGATATGCTCTTCAAGAGCCAACTGCTGTTGCAATGAATTGCCTACCAGAAGCACCGGCGGAGGACGATCAGGCAAGCCCGGCAATGGGATCACATCAAAACTTTCCTGCCGGCCCGCACCCCAATCGATGGTGGCCGAACTCTCCTGCCGGTTTTCCTGAGCTTTTTGTGCAAGCGGGAGAAGCTTGGCCGTGTCCAGGCCCTCGCTGGTGGGGCTGAGAAATCCCCCAGTTCCTTGCTCAGGAACGCTATATATCAATACTCGCATCCCCGAAGGAACCGAGAGTCCCTGGAGAAAAGGAGCGTCGAGGCGGCGCCCGCCGAGCACATAGTAATTTGCGCCACGGATCTTGACCGCACGCAAACTAAGGATACCGAGCACATTGCCATCGGGGGTCTCGACCTGCCTGAGAAATGCAGTTTGTGGAATGGCCAAGCCTTGCTCCAGAAACCAGTGCTGCTTGTAGCCGAATCGCGCCTGCCAATGGGCGGAAGAGATGATCGTGCCGTCGGGCGCAAACAGGTCAAGGAAATCCAGGTTCTGCACCGATGCATAGGATTTTGCATCGTTGAGGTGGCTTCCTGTATCCAGTCCGCTGGAAAGCTCCAGCCCCATTTGCAGCATGGATTCGGAACCGGCAATGGCCTCTACGCCACGCGTGATCTCTGCGCCCTGGCGATCGAATTCATGACGAAACTGCGCAACCAGCGTAGCGGTACGCTCTTGCTCTACCTGTCGAAACTGTTCTCCAGCGCGGGCTTCGAGCAACCAGGCTACCGTCCCAACACTGATCGCGATGCTGAGAGCAACCAGCAGCAGCAGTTTTTTCCTAAGAGACATTCAGGATCATTTTGTCCCTTCCACCCAAAGCTGGTCCAACTTCCATACGCCATTGGGCAGGAGTTGCCAGTTATGGACATTGTTGTTGAGCCATAATGCCTGGGAAACGTGGACTACGGGGACAATGCGATAGTCTTCGAGGGCCTTCCGCTCTGCTTCAAGGAGATCCTCAGGACGATTGGCGCTCAGGATTGCGTTATTGATTTCCACAGGCAGTTCCAATCCTGACTCCAGACCGGCAAGGGCCGCGGCCGCATCGAGGGATTGTAGAGGTAAGCGCAGCAGAACTGCATCAGCACTCAGGGCTTTTCTTTCCAAAGCTGTATTGGTATGAAGATCCGGCAGGGTTTGAATGAAAATCCCGGCTTCTCGCGCATCGACAGCAATTCGCTCTGCCACCAACTTCGCGACGGGGTCGGAAAAATCGTAGGCAAGGGTCAACTGAGAGTTCGAGGCGACCTCCGCGCGGAGTTTGCGAGCGTTTTCAATGCTGTTCGCCGCCGGCAAAAGGAATTCATATCCAGTAAGCCACTGAGGTAGCAAGCCGCGAGCAGGCGCGCTCCTTCTTTGCAGAAGCACGTTGCTAATGGCAGAGCGGCTTATCGCCATCGAAATGGCTTCACGGATGCGTGGATCAACCATCTTTCTGCTCGCCGCTGTTACCTGCGTGCCTCGCTGAAGGAAGACGAGGGCCATGAGATCCGCCGGACGTGACATCAACAAATTCTGGTTGCTCTGCTCTAATGCGCGCACTTGATCGACGCTAAGTTCGGCGGCATGATCCGAACCAAGCCGGTGCTCCAGCAAATGCTCGCGCAATGAGAGTCCCATGCGGATATCAACGGCATCAGGGTAGGCTCGTCCGCCCCAGTAGTCCTCATTTGCCGTAAGCATCGCGTGTTCGCCGGGTTGCCACTCGCTCAACTTGAAAGGGCCAGTCCCGTCGAGCGTGCCATCGGTCAATTTCCTTGCAACCGCAAAGCGCGGCAGAGCGAGCATTTCCGGCAGATGTGGCGAGGGTGCCGGAGTTTCGATCGTCACAGACTGCCGGCCACTGGTGGATATCTTCCAATCCGTACTCGCCACTTTCAAGCTTGCCGCCACCGTAGCAGAACTCAAGGGCGTGCCGCTATGGAAGGAGGCGGCGCGTAATTGAAATTGCCAGACACGCCCTCCGGCTTCTGCCTGCCATGAGTTGGCGAGGCATGGACGCATGTGGCCCTGGGCGTCGATTTGCGTAAGCGTCTCAAAAACGAGTGAAATGATCCGGGCCTGCTCGACGGGATACCCGCTCTCATCCGTAGGGACCAACGAAGTGACTCGGTGCTCAAGCACCATCTTGACTGTGCCGCCATAGCGAGGACGGGCGCCGGCCCACAGCAGAGGAACAAGCAAAATCAGACAAAGCAATCTCAGACAGAGAAAAGTGACAGGAGCAAAGCCGAGATTTACGTTGGCCTTTGATATTTGCGGGCTCATACCTGTTCTAAACTGTAAGGGCAGAATAGAGTGTAGAGAAAATCCATGTCAAACCAAAGAAGAAAACTGCCGTTTGTGCAGCTCGATGTGTTCACCTCGACACCGTTAGAAGGCAACCAGCTTGCCGTCTTTCCAGATGGCCGAGGGCTCACCGATGCTGATATGCAGGCACTGGCCCGCGAGATGAACCTATCTGAAACCACCTTCATCATCCCGCGCGATCCTGCGACTGAGCGTGAGAAAGGCGTGCGCGTGCGTATCTTCACTGTTACGGAGGAACTGCCTTTTGCCGGTCATCCAACCCTTGGCACGGCGATGGTCTTGCGGGGCGATAATGGAGCTGACAGAATCATTCTTGACCTCAATATAGGCCGAATTCCCGTGCAGTTCACGACCAGGGACGGGCTGGCCTTTGGCCAGATGACCCAACGCGATCCTGAATTCGGCCAGATACATTCGCGCGAAGAGGTGGCGCGCGCAGCCGAGATTTCCATCAACGATATTGCCGATGATGTTCCCATCCAGACGGTAAGCACCGGCAACGCATTTGCCATGGTGCCAGTCAGGTCACTCAGCGTGTTGCAGATGCTTGCTCCTTCGTGGTCTTCGATGAAATCTCATCTCAGCAAGAGCGATGCAAAATTCTTCTACTTTATCTCGCGTGAAACACTGAATCATGAAGCCAAATTGCAAGCCCGCATGATTTTTTATGGCGGCGAAGATCCTGCAACCGGCTCAGCCGCAGGCCCCTGCATTGGATGGGCAGTGAAGCACGGCATCGTTGCGCCCGAAGAGCAAGCGCTGATCGAGCAAGGCGTGGAGATGAACCGCATGAGCAGGATTTATGGGATGGCAGGAAAAATAGATTATAAAATAGTAAACATTCGAGTCGGAGG
>DASZFK010000043.1:0-5302 GCA_035939855.1 Candidatus Angelobacter sp. | reverse complement strand
AGCCGTTCCAAATGCTGAAATTGTGATTACCGATGTAAATACTAACCTAACCCGGACCGTCAATTCGAGCAGCGCTGGATTCTATTCGGCGCCCAATCTTCTGCCGGGGGTGTATACGCCAGTATCGTGGGATGGCTCAGTGGTCTGGAACAAGAAGCTTCTGGATGCGGGTGGCGGAATCAACCCTGCCAAGTTGCCTCTGGACCCCGCGCGAGGCTGCGTGCCCGTTTACCCCCATACTATTCTGCGCGTGAATACAATCTTCGAAATAGTCCATTTTGCCGGGATGCGAACTGCTTGGATTGACAAGCATCCTTCCTATGAAATGGTGAACGGACCTTCCGGCGTGGGAGTAGATGATATTTTCATGCCTGAATAGGATCGGACTCACTTTAGGGCCTGGTGCGCTCCACCTTATGTTCGGGGATCCAGTGGGGATCGAAATGAGTGAATTCCTTCTCAAGCAAAGCCGAGGTAAACTTCTTTTCATCGCGGCGACGATGATAGTCATCATCGCCCTCATCGATTGGCGTGTCGAACCTAACGCCTCCTTCGATTTTCTCTATCTTTTTCCCATCCTGATCGTAGCTAGCAGCCTGGAACGTTGGCAGGTGGCTTTACTGGCAGGTATGTGTGCTTTTCTGGCGGAATCCTTAGGCCCTTTCCCCTGGGAGCCCTCAGCAGGAATTGGACGCGATCTTTTCATGCTTGCAGCCTTTCTTGGCACAGGCCTGTATGCTCTAGAGACTGCGAAAAATAGGCGACTCATGTCGGACCGCGTCCGTGCAGCCGAGGCAGAGGCGGTGTTGCGGGGCGACGCTGCGCAGGAGTTGAATGCCCTCATCGAAAGCGTCCCCGCCGCTATCCTGACCGTCGATTCAAAAGGGAATATCCTGTTGGCAAATCAAGCTGCCCATAGCTTGCTTGGCTTTTGGCCGAGGACTTTGCCTGGCGAATCCATCAAGGACTTCTTGCCGCCTTTGGCCAGAATCCACCCAACGGAAGAAGCAAGCCTCAGCTTTCGCACTGCGATGCGGGGCAATGGACGCCGTCGGGATGGTCAGGTCTTTCTCGCGGACATTTGGTTTTCCACTTTCGAGACAAGTGTCGGACCAAAGTTGGTGGCTATGTTTGTTGATAGCTCCGAGGAATTTCGTGACAACGTGGAATCCAGCCTCCGTCACCTCCTTGTTGCGTCACGATTGGCTGGGGGAGCCTTGTTGCACGAAATCCGTAATGGTTGCGGCGCCATTTCCGTGGTCCACAAACATCTTTCGCGGAATTACGAGCTGGCAAGGAACGAGCAATTCTGCGCCCTGGGACATTTAGTGCAAGGTTTGGAAAAAATCGCTTCACTTGAGCTTCAACAAATCGCGGGGGTCGAGGAGCTGGCCAACGTAAACCTTCGCTCGGTCTTTGATGAGCTCCGCATAGTGGCCGAGCTTTCATTGCGTGAGTCGGGCGTGCTGTTATGCTGGGACCTGCCTAAAGTTCTACCCCGCGTCCTGGCGGACCGCGATAAGCTTTTGCAGGTCCTCGTAAACCTCACCAAGAACAGCCAGCGTGCCATGCAAGAACAAGTGCGGAAGATCCTGACAATCACCGCAGCCCTGGAAGATGGACGGGTTGTGGTGCGAGTCCGCGATACCGGTAACGGCATCCCTCACCCTGAGCGTTTGTTCAAACCGTTTCAACCGGGGGCGGAAGACACAGGGCTTGGCTTGTATCTCTCGCGGGCTTTCGTAAGAACATTTAAGGGTGACCTCTGGTACGAACCAGAACCCATTGGATGCTGCTTCGCTTTGGGCCTCATACCTGTTGCGGAGGAAAAGGATGAGGGGGGAGCGGTTAAAACCAATGGATAGAATCAAGATCCTTTTGCTGGACGATCACTCGCTCTTCCGAGAGGGCCTGAGCCGCCTTCTGGAGGACGAGCCGGATTTGGAATTGGTGGCTCGCTGCGCATCGGTCGGTGAAGCCGTGGATATCTTGCGCCAGAAGGTGACTGACATTGTCCTGTTGGACTATGATCTCGGCAACGAGCGGGGCTTTGATTTTATTACGCGGGCCCGGAAGCTCGAATTTAAGGGACGATTCCTCATGGTTACGGCTGGGATGAGTGACACCGAATCTATACACGCCCTTGATTTGGGTGTCAGCGGAATCTTTCTCAAACACAATTCGCCGGCGACTCTCATTCAAGCAATCCGCAGAGTCTTCGCCGGAGAAACTTGGCTGGACGAACATTTAATTCAAGCTATCATTAGAGTTTCAAAACGCCCGGAAGCGACAGGCCAGATCAAATCGTTTACGGAAAGGGAAAGAGGTGTGTTGCTTGGGGTGTTTGAGGGACTTGGCAATAAGGAAATTGGTGGACGTCTCAACATCTCTGAAAGTTCGGTAAAAGCTACGCTGCAACAACTCTTCCGTAAGACAGGGGTGAGAACCCGAAGCCAGCTTGTCAGGATCGCACTTGAAGATCAGCGTATACGCTAGACCCGAGTCATTTGCCCGCTCGTAGTCCTCTTTCCAGAGATGCTGTTCCAGTCCTTTCGCTGCTTCCTTCTCTGGAGATTCCTGGGCACACATCTGCCTCCGCGCATGCGCCAACTCCCAAAGGTTCTTTTTCAACTTTGAAAAAATCCGTGAAGCCTTGCCTTAATCGGCCGAATTCCGCGCGGAGGCCAATCCTCCTCTCTCCAAAAATCATTTTTTTGCCGTGAAGCCAAGATTTGCTTCCAACCTTCTCCCATCCCTCTAATAGCTGCTTCAATAAATCAATATCCAAGCATTAGCAAAGATTCGTTAATGGAAACAGGTAGATATCATGTACTGACATTTTAATTCAGCAAAGACTCATATTGTCTGTTTCATTGAATAAAAAATGTATAGCTACATGCTTGAAGATATACAGCAAAGACTCACTCGCAAAAGATACCATTTTCTTTCACAAATTCCGGGAATGTGCGCCACTAGAAAGCAAAGTATCGTGTTAATGAATTACTGTTTTAGTAAATATTTTTGACATTAATTGCGCTCTCGCAATGACGAAAAGTGCCGGAGCGATTATTTTCGCGTGGTTCCAAAGTTGTATCGATTACCGCCGCTCGCGGCGGCCGAAGAGAGGGACACATGGCTAGCAGAAAGTTGGGAATGATTTGGCGTTTGCTACCTTTGATCTTTGTTGCTGCGCTGCCTGCCGCAGCTCAGTCATTCAGAGTTCAGTGCCCGAACAAGACAATCACTCACCCGGCAGCGACCAATAACTCCGAGCCTGCGTATACCAGCGCTACGGCTGCGAATGGCGCCATCAAGTGTCAACAGATCTCGGGCGGTGACGGGTACTCGACGATGGGAGACGGCACGCAGACATATATGTTCTCTTTCGGGCCGTTGTCTGGACTTGCCAAGATCGCGAGCGGCCAGCCCGGTACCGATTTCCCGAACGAATTCAACTCTCTTTATTCAGGCGCGACTCCGTTGCTACCTGGCGATCCGGCCACGACGGTTGACCCGAACTTGGCAGGAGGGCCGTTTAACCTTTCATTGTTCACGTACAACGGCGCCGTGGGGCAGGTCCCTGACATGGATAATGGATCCGTCATCAATGGACACGTGGATCCGCGCCAAATTGAGGACATCGGTGTGATGAACGGCAACATTCCCGCGCCCTTGATTGCCATTGATGAAGATGATGAATTCTTCCTCACCCTCTCAAACGTCGGCATGATCATGCGGCCGGACCTGTTCGAGCAGCACACGGTCCACTTCCACGGGTATCCCAATGCTTCTTCGTTCTACGACGGCGTTCCTGACGCCTCTGTCGCCATCAACATCGGCGGTAGCTTCACGTATTACTACCTCGCGCCCGACGCCGGCACCTACTTCTGGCACTGCCACATCACGCCGCCGGAGCACTTACAGATGGGCATGGTCGGGCAACTTTATGTGCGCCCACGGCAGAATCGTGTGCCGGCTGGCACCAGCCTTTATTCCGCTCTCAATACACAGCAGGGCAATCTGCGCACGGCATGCAATTCCGCCACTGATATCCTTTGTAGCAACCCTCTGCCAGCCGGAGGTGCAGCTACCAACACCGCGACTCGGACCGCGGCCGGCAATTACGCCTACAACGACGGTGACGGCACAACATACTACGACGTCGAGTATCCCCTCCAGATCCACGGATTCGATCCCAACTTCCATTTTGTCGGCATGACCTTCAACCCGGAAGGTTTTTCGGACATGAAGGACAAATACTTCCTGCTGAATGGGCGAAGCTACCCGGACACAGTTACTCCGGGTCCGTTGGAAACAATGTCGTCGGACGGCAGGAACCACTTCTCCCAGCCGTTGCCTTCGATCATCAATATCATCCACGGCCAAAAGGCGCTCTTGCGCATTTCCGACTTGGACGTTACCGAGTATCAGACGCTGGCCTCGCTTGGCATTCCGATGAAAGTTATCGGGATTAATGCCAAATTGCTGCGAGACCAGGCGGGAAACAACCTGTACTACAACACAAACTCGATCACGCTGGCTGGTGGCGAATCCCTGGATGTGATTTTGGACGCCACCGGGTATACGGCTGGCCAAGTCTTCTACCTCTACACACCCAATCTCGATCACCTTTCTAACGACGCCGAGAATTTCGGTGGGCTCATGACCGAAGTCCATATCAATTAGGAGAGCGGCAATGAGGGCGACGAAAATGAATAAAACAATCTCAGTAGCACGACTGTTCCTGGCGCCGGTCCTGGCTTTGCTGCTCGCGGCCGCGGCTCACGCTGCGGCTCCAGGCATCAAAGGCACCACGTTTAATTTGACGGCCTCGGAGTCTTACCTCAACCAGCCCGACGGGGCCGCGGTTTACTCCTGGGGCTACGGCTGCACTAACAACACGCCGGCTCCGGCCACTTTTGCGCCGGCGTTAAACAACACGGCGTTTTGCAGCGCGATGCAAGTTCCGGGACCCACGCTGATCGTCACGGAAGGTCAAACGATCACGATCGTCCTGACGAACAAACTGCCTACTTCCGCCGGGAACACGTCGATCCTATTTCCCGGCTTTCATGTGGCAGCGTCGGGCGGCGTAGCCGGCCTGCTTACACAGGAAGCAGCGCCAAACGGTACGGTGACCTACACCTTGACTGGATTTACGCCAGGGACGCATTCCTATTACAGCGGAACCCAAGGCGACTTGCAGGTGGAGATGGGCTTGTATGGTGCCATCATCGTATTGCCGGCCACCATCCCCGCAAACTGCACAAGTGGCCCCTCAAATGGCTCTTTCGGATTTGCG
>DASZFK010000042.1:0-6876 GCA_035939855.1 Candidatus Angelobacter sp. | reverse complement strand
TCCGCTGTCGTCGAGACCCTTTACCGCCATTGCCTTGGCCCGCCAGGCCACGCCGATGACTCCAATGCCATTGTTTCCTACAGCGGCAATCGTGCCGGCCACGTGCGTGCCATGCCCCATGCGATCAATGGGATTGTTGCTCTGCGTTGGGTTCTGATAGCTGGAGCCGATGAAATCCCAGCCGCGAACGTCGTCAATATAGCCGTTATTATCGTCGTCGATGCCGTTCGCGGCGATCTCTTTAGTATTGACCCAAACGTTCGCGGCGATGTCAGGATGGTTGTAGTCGATTCCGGTGTCCACGACAGCCACGACGATGCCATCACCCGCGTTGGTGTTCCACGCCGCAGGCGACCCGATGGCGAGGATGCCCCAGAGATCACCATAACTCTGTCCCCAGCTTCCACTACTGCTCAAATAAGGATCATTGGGCAGAGTCTGGCTCGATCGAACTACATGGTCCGGTTCGGCAAACTCAATTTCAGGATCAGCCTTGAGCTGGTCGACATGATGCTTCAGTTCGGCTTCTGAACTTGTATTCAGGTCTAGGATGTATGTCCGAGAAATCTCAGGCGGCGCGATGTTCGAAGCAAAGCGTTTTGTTCGCTGCGGGAACCGCTGCTTCAGCCGGGAGACGATCTCGGCCTCGGTGAGTCCCTGTTGTTTTTTGGTTCGAACCAGGTCGCCATAAAGCGGCGCCAGCGTGCGAACAGGGTGCCGTGCCATGAAGGCCTGCACATGGGCGCTGTGTACTCCTTTGGCGGAGAGTGCCAGTGTATTCATCGGCAGCTCTGCCTCAACATCGGCAGCCAGCGGCGCACGCAATTTGACCACCACGCGATGCGTCTGGTTCGGCGCTGGTGAAGCCGACTGGCCGTAAAAATTCAGTGTGGCGAATAGAAAAAAGATGATAAATATACGAATCAGGCGGAAAACGACAGCGGTCCCTCTCATTTGGGGCTCCTGGGCTAAGGCTTTTTTCGGGGAAATTGTCTAAGACTCTAAGTCAAAGATTAGAATGCTTCAAGGTACTAAAGTAACTCCATGAAAAAATGCCTTGTCATTTCGCTAATGGTGATGTGGTTGCCATCTGCTGCCTCTTGCCAACATGCAGATAACAACAGAGCCGGTGCGGAACAGGCTGCATCTTCACTTACCTTTGAGCAATTAGCGAAGGCGGCCAAGGTCTATTTCCGTGATTCAACTGAGTTTCCAATGACGCAAAAGATGACGTTTTCTGTTTCGGATGCCTCAGGTCGCGTCAAGAAAGTGGATCATCTTACGTTGGATTACCTCTTTAATGGATATCGTCCAAAAACAAAGACGGCCAGTGGCAGCTCTCGCGCAAATATTTCTTTCTGGGCGGCAATTCGGGGCGCAAAGATAGTGAAGACATCCATGAACAACTCTTTATGGACCATGATTGCGGGAATCACAATCAACAATGATCTCGGTGACTACAAGTTCGAAGCCCAGGAGAATGGCGGCAGCGAACGATTGATAACCGCGAGACTAACGCCAACCAAGTCCTGCGCGACGATCACGATGGAAAAGAATCCGCAGGTGTATTTTCCCGATGACGTTTGTGGGACCAGCGAATATCAGCTTCAGGACAATCTCAGTTTTCAAAAGTTTGTCTTCGATGCTGCCGGGCTGCCGGCCTCAGTCAACATCGCGTCTCTCGGAAAGAGCATCCTGCGCAGCTATCACGTGGAAATTGCATTTCAGAAAGTAACGCTGGCAGGCGACAAGGAGCCATTCCTGGTGCCAAAGCAGGTAACTGCAAAACTGGAATCCAATAAGGGAAGTGTCGTGATCACCAGCCTGTACGAACCGAAGAGCAGCAGCCCTCATTAGATCTGAAAATGATTGACGAGCGGTAAGATCAATAGACAGCAACTCCGACTTGGAGACCTCTGGCCGCCGTATACATGGCATCTCACACCACTGGGAGGCGCAATGACCGAACTCGACCGCTGCAAATCTCTGCAAATGGCGGCAGCCCAAGGTGCTGTCACTGTTTTTCCTGATGTGGAATACAGCCACTCTGCTCTGGAAAAGCAATCGTCCGGCGTGATTACGCGGCGAGTGACTTTGCGGGTCAACGGCGTGGCACACGAGCTTGAGATCGATACGCGTTCCACTCTGCTCGATACTCTGCGCGAACAGTTGCAGCTTTTCGGCGCCAAAAAAGGTTGCGATCACGGTCAATGCGGTGCCTGCACCGTACACGTCAACGGACGCCGCGTAAACTCCTGCCTGACTCTGGCTGTGATGCATGAAGGCGACGAAGTTACTACCATCGAGGGTCTTGCCCAGGGTGAACAGCTATCACCTATGCAAGCAGCCTTTGTGGAGCATGATGCATTCCAATGTGGCTATTGCACGCCTGGCCAGATCATGTCCGCAACCGCTCTTCTTAGAGAGTCGTGCGGCCCCAGCGATGACGACATCCGCGAGTGCATGAGCGGAAACATCTGTCGTTGCGGCGCGTATCCCAACATTCTTGCTGCAATCAAGTCAGTTCGATAGAGTTGAGCGAGGAAAGATCAATGCTGCCCTTCGATTACGCAAAAGCCCAAAACGAGAGCGATGCAATGCAGCGTGGACGCGCGCCCGGCGCTGCGTTTGTGGCCGGTGGCACTACGCTTATCGACCTGATGAAGCTCAATGTGATGCTGCCTGAGACATTGGTCGACATCAACGGGCTGCCGCTGGATAGGATCGAAGGTCTACCCGATGGCGGACTGCGCGTGGGCGCTATGGTCCGTAACAGCGACCTAGCGCACCATGAGAGGGTAGTCAAGAGCTTTCCTGTTTTGTCTGAGGCGATTCTTGCGGGTGCTTCGGTGCAGTTGCGCAATATGGCGACCACCGGCGGGAATTTGATGCAGCGCACTCGTTGCTACTACTTCCGCGATACCGCTTATGCCTGCAATAAGCGCCAGCCCGGATCTGGCTGTGCCGCAATCGAGGGTTTCAACCGTATTCATGCCGTCTTGGGAGGCAGTGAACACTGCATTGCCACGCACCCCTCTGACATGGCCGTCGCTCTGGTGGCGCTCGACGCAGTGGTGCATATAAAGGGTACTGATGGTGAACGCAAGATTGCGGCCAGAGATTTCCACCTACTGCCTGGAGACACGCCGCATATTGAAACATCAGTCCAGCCAGGAGAATTGATCACCTACATAACGATTCCTGCCAGTAGGTTCGCACGACGCTCGGCTTATGTGAAGCTGCGTGACCGCGCATCTTATGAGTTTGCGCTTGCTTCGGCGGCAGCGGCTCTGGAACTTCAAGGCAACCAGATTCGCTCTGCGAGGCTGGTGTTGGGCGGAGTTGCAACCAAACCCTGGCGCTCTCTTGAGGCGGAGCAGTTGCTTACCAGCGCCTCAGCCGGTGAAGAGACCTTCCGTGCAGCGGCGGAAGCAGCGATGAAGCCAGCCAAGCCATATCGCTATAACGCATTCAAAATTGAATTAGCCAAGCGTGCCATTGTGCGCGCCCTCGCCACCGCATCCGCGGTCAGGGCAGAAGGATAGGACGATGAACGGAGTTGTAGGTTCTGCGGTCAGCAGGAAAGATGGATATCTTAAAGTGACGGGGAAGGCGCGCTATGCAGCCGATCATCCCATGGGTAACGTCGCTCATGCCGTGGCAATTTGCAGCACCGTGGCCAATGGGCAAATCACCAATATCGATAGCTCCGCAGCCGAGAAGTCGCCGGGCTTCCTGGCAATTCTGCATCATGGCAATGTGCCCAAGCTGTTTCGTCCGGTCAACAACTTCATGTCCGCCTCCAAGCCAGGCGAGATCCGCGTGGTTTTTGAAGATGATCGTATCCATTATTACGGCCAATACATTGCACTGGTGGTTGCAGACACGCTGCAGCAGGCGCAGCACGCAGCCAGCCTGGTAAGGATCACTTACAAAACTGAAAAACCGGTAGTCGAAACTGAACAGGCAAAGCACACCGTTTATGATCCGGCTGAGTTTTTCGGCGAAAAGCTGAAAGCAGAGCGCGGCAAGCCTGCAGCACGATTCAAGGATTCCCCAGTGACGCACGAAGCAGACTACTTCACGCCCACCGAGCACCATAATCCTATGGAGCCGTGTGCTTCTATGGCAGCGTGGGATGGCGACGAGGTCACGCTCTGGGAGACGACGCAATGGGTCGCAGGCGCCCGCAATACAATCGCCGAGACACTGGGTATCTCCAACGAGAGAGTCCACATCATCTCGCCCTTTATCGGTGGCGGCTTCGGCTGCAAAGGTTTCATCTGGCCACATTCGGTAATGAGCGCGATCGCGGCGAAAAAGTTAGGAAGGCCGGTTAAGCTAAGTCTCACGCGCAAACAGATGTTCAGCGGCGCCGGGCATCGCTCCGAGACCTGGCAAAGAATCCGGCTGGGCGCAACAAAAGAGGGCAAGCTCACTGCGATTCAACATGAAACCACGGTGCAGACCTCCACCATTGATGAGTTCGTTGAAGCCTGCGGCACAACTACGCGCTTTCTCTACAGTTGCGAGAATGTTGGTATTGCCCACCACGCGGTGCGGGTAAACATCGCCACGCCTACGCCGATGCGGGCGCCGGGCGAGAATCCTGGGCTGTTTGCGCTGGAATCGGCCTTGGACGAGTTGGCTTATAAACTCAATATTGAGCCGGTGCGTTTGCGCATCATCAATCATTCCGACAAAAACGAGCACACCAACCAGCCTTGGTCGAGCAAATACTTGAAGGAATGTTATGAACTCGCTGGCGAGAAATTTGGATGGGCCAGACGCGATCCCCATCCACGATCGATGCGCGACGGAAAATATCTGGTTGGCTGGGGGATGGCCTCGGCCACGTATCCGGGCATGCGCAGCCCTGGTGCCGCTAAGGTTCGCATCCTACAGGATGGCTCCGCCCAGGTAGTCAGCGCAACGCAGGATATGGGCGGCGGAACCTACACCACCATGACCCAGATTGTCTCCGATGTCACCGGCATTCCGGTTGAGCGTATCCATCCGGCGTTGGGTGATAGCCATCTGCCTCCCGCGCCCGTATCGGGCGGATCGATGACCACCGCCAGCGTCTTGCCTGCGGTACAACAGGCAGCCACCGAGGCGCTCAAGAAACTTGTGCAGCTAGCCATAGCCGATGAGAAATCATCGTTGCACGGCAAAAAAGAAGATGAAGTTGTCGCTGCCAAGGGCAAAGTGTATGTGAAAGGCTCGGCTCCCGAATCGGGAATCAGTTACCAGCAAGTGTTGTCGGCAAGCAACCAGGCAGCCGCAGAGGGTGAGAGTTTCATGCAACCGGGCAAAGAGCGCGAGACCTATGCATTCCAATCCTGGGGTGCGCAGTTTGTAGAGGTAAAGGTCGATCCGGAGATCGCAAAAGTAAAGGTTTCAAGAGTAGTCAGCGCTTTCGATATTGGCAGAGTCATCAACCGCAAGACGGCGGAGAGCCAAGCCTACAGCGGCATCATTATGGGTATAGGAATGGCGCTGATGGAACATACTGTATACGACCACCGCGATGGCGGCATCATCAACAGCAACCTCGCAGACTATGCCATGCCCGTCAACGCCGACGTAAACTCCATCGAGGTCCACTTCATCGATAAGCCCGATCCATATATTGATTCGTTGATCGGGGCTCGGGGAGTCGGTGAAATCACCGTGACAGGGGTTGCTCCGGCCATTGCCAACGCTATCTTCCACGCCACCGGCCAGCGCATGCGCGAGTTGCCGATCACGCCTGACAAGTTGCTGTAAAGCCCATAGGCAGTCGGGGGGGACCCCACCGCATGCGTTAATTAACTTAAGTAATGCGAATTGAGGTGGCTATAGTTTGGCCCCCTTGGAATTAGCGCGTGGTGCTCACAAGGGGCGTTTATTCGTCCCAACTCGCTGAGGCTAGCGATCTCCTGGAACCCGGAACACGCCGAACTTAATAAAATGGGGCAGCATGGTCGGGACGAGGGGGTCGGCCTCCTGGGTCAGCCGCACGGAATTCCGAACCGGTCTGGATTCTGGCAGGTGAAAGAGGCTGGGAAAGGGGTTTGGAAAATACATCCCCTCGGTCGGCTGCTTGGCTTGGCAGTTTAGCAGCCGACCTCCCGCCAGGCCCGGAAGCCCACATAAATTACTCGCCATCAGGCTTCTGCCGCGAATGCTTAAGAGTTTGGGGTCAAATTGCTGGATTTGAGTTTGCCACGCGCATTTGTGCGTAGGATCAGGCACACTGTTACTGAATCGGCTGTGTGTTCGTACGTGTAGGTTTTACCGTCCTTTTCTTCGCGCTTGGAAAGTTGTTTTAGGACCGATTCTTCCAATTTCTTGCCGCGAAGTTTCTTGTTGAGGGCATCAGAGAGCAATTCTGCCGTCTCCCCGAGTAACCCCGATTCTCCAATTTGCTTCACTACGCCACGATTGATGGAGTCGCTCACAATCAAATACTCACACCAGTACCACGTCCAGGCGTGGTCAAGTCTTAACCATCTTCTGAATGCTTGTAAAGTAAGCCACGCGATCACGACCATCCAGACCCCATCTGCGGTTAGAACAAGATGAGTGTGGCTCGGGTTTATGGAAACGCCGATGTCTCTGGTTGCAAAATCAGTCACGAGGACTGTGCCAAATGCCAAAGCCGGCATCAGGCAGAAGACCATTGGCACGATCCAGTAAAAAACCCGCCTGACTCTTCCCGGAACATTAGGACTGATCATCACTTGCCGCATTGCCAAGAGATGATAAAGGTCACGCAACTGATTCAGTCTTCTGGATTCCGTAAATGCAAGATTGAGGTTTTCTATTTCGGTCCTAACACACAGGCGAAACCAAATCAGAATAATTACTAGGGCCAACCCAGACACAACACCT
>DASZFK010000041.1:0-6709 GCA_035939855.1 Candidatus Angelobacter sp. | reverse complement strand
TTGACAGGAACCGCGGGAACTTCAGGAACGTCGCCCCCTTTGAGAATGCCCAGCTTCTGGCGAACCTTCTGGTCGATGCGCGTGAAGATGTCACGGTTCTCTTTGAGGAAGGTGCGGACATTTTCGCGGCCCTGGCCGATGCGTTCGCCGTCGAAGCTGTACCATGCTCCGGATTTCTCGACGATGTTGTGCGCGACCGCGATGTCGAGCGTGTCGCCTTCGCGCGAGATGCCTTCGCCGTACATGATGTCGAACTCAGCTTCGCGGAATGGCGCAGCCGTCTTGTTCTTGACTACCTTGACCTTGGTGCGCGAACCAACGACCAGATCACCATCTTTGATGGCGGCAATGCGGCGGATATCGACGCGCACTGAGGCATAGAACTTGAGGGCCCGGCCTCCGGTTGTGGTCTCAGGGTTGCCGAACATCACGCCAATCTTCTCTCGAATCTGATTGATAAAAACCATGCAGGTCCGCGACTTGGAAACAATACCAGTGAGCTTGCGCAGGGCCTGCGACATCAGCCGCGCCTGCAATCCCATGTGACTGTCACCCATCTCGCCGTCCAGTTCCGCTTTCGGAACCAGGGCAGCAACCGAATCCACCACCAGCACGTCAATGGCGTTGGAGCGGACCAGGGCTTCAGCAATCTCCAGAGCCTGCTCGCCATAATCGGGCTGCGAGACCAACAGATTGTCTACGTCCACACCCAGTTTCTTGGCATAAATGGGATCGAGCGCATGTTCGGCATCGACAAAAGCCGCCATTCCTCCTTGCTTCTGGGCTTCAGCAATCACCTGAAGAGCAACCGTGGTCTTGCCGCTGGATTCAGGACCGAAGATCTCAACCACGCGTCCCCGGGGGAAGCCGCCAACACCCAACGCGGCGTCGAATGAAATGGAACCCGTTGGAATGACTGCGATGGGGACAATTGCTTCTTTGCTCCCCAGTCGCATGATGGAACCTTTGCCAAATTGTTTTTCAATCTGCGTGAGGGCCAGATCGATTGCTTTGTTCTTTTCGGATCTCTCGTCAGCCATGATTTTCGTCCCTTGCGGCACACGAACCAGGAGTCTGCACTCTTCCTAAGTTGTCTGCGTTGGTTGGGGTCTCCTTGTGAATAGTGTTGCTTCTTGAAGTTTTCTGGATTATACACGCTCATCGAAGGCGAAGAAAAGGAAAAAATACAAAACCCCCACCACGGAGGCGCGGAGACACGGAGAAGATCAAAACCAGTCAACCGCAGAGATCGCAGAGATCTGCAAGAATTGCGCAGAGAATTTTAGGTGGCTTTGGTCGATCAAAATTTGCGAGAAAAAGCACGATTTCAAAGCCATTGCACTGCGGAGATAGAAGAAGGCGCAAAGGAATTACTGAACGCCTCACTGATCATCTCTGTGCCTCCGCACCCCTAGGTACTGTGGAAATGGTATTTTCTCGCAAATTCTAAATTAAATTTAAATTGGCTTAAGATCCCACATCTTCCCTGCGGTCTCTGCAGTTGCTTCGGTTTTGATCTTCTCAGTGTCTCCGCGCCTCCCTGGTGGGTTTTGGTTTTTGATTGTAGCTCGCTACGTTGGGTCTTCGTAGTGAATCGTCTCTTTCCTTTCGTTTTCTCTCTACCAATAACTCAGCGTGACGTTATCGAGCCAAACATCATAGGCATGTTGGGCATAGTCACCATCCATCTGGAAGGCTACGTTGATCTCGCTCACGCTGGAGGGCTGCACCCAAAATGCCATGTTCACATAATGCTTAACGCCATCCAAAGTCAGCGCTACAAAATGGGTTTGGGAATCGTCGCGGAAAAGCTCCCACGTCAGATGGTGCCACTGATACGCTGAAGGAGCGGAGCAGGGGATGCCGGTGTTGACCCACGCATGCCCAGCCGTGTCCCAAACGTCCCAGGCGCCGGCTCCTCGAATGTCGCACTGCGTGCCGAAGATGAACTTATACACGCCGTTGGACTGGTTGACATCGAATTCGAGCGCCTGGGCCGCGCCAGGGTTAGTCAGATAGAAATCCACATCGTATTGGAAGTGGGTAATTCCATTGTTGCCGCCCAACTGCTTCCACCAAAGGGCATCGGAATACGGCGTACTGCCGCCGATGGAAAACTGCATGGAAGCGCCGCTCAACGAAGGCGAGCTTACGCCCTGCTGAGTGCCAAATGCCGCCGATGGCCCGTTTCCACCAGCACCGGCGCATACTGTGCAATTCGCCCAACCTGCCATCTGCTGAATGTTGGATTGCACGATCGCTCCGCTGGGAACAGGACCAGGACCACCACCGGATCCTCCGGAACCAACATTTACGTTAAGGGCCTGTTTGTAAACGACGCCAGTCGAGTCCCACGCCTGGACCACCAGAAGATGATTCCCGGACGAAGCGCTCACCGCGGTATCCAGTTGATTCGAGTTCACCGTAAACATGTCGGCATTGTCCAGGTAGATTCGCATGGCTGTGATAGGGTTTCCGGCACTAGCCGAGGCCACAACGTGCATGGGAGCGCTGACCGTGGAGCCATCCGCAGGCTGAGTTACGCTCACGCCCGATCCAGACGGCGGTGGTGGTGGAGGCGGCGGGGGAGGAGCCGTCGATGAATTGACGGTAATGGTCTCAGGAAATTTGAAGACAGCCCCGCTCGAGTCCCAGGCTTGAACCACCACGCGATGAGCGCCGTCGCCCATCGGAACAGACGTGTTCAGGTTATTGCTATGTACGGTAAAAACACTTTGATCGTCGACATAAATGCGCATCGCGGTAATCGGGCGACCCGATGATGCCGAAGCAACAAACTGCACCGGCGAGCCAGTCGTGGCTCCGGGTGCAGGGGAACTGACCGTGACGCCTGCAAATGCCGCACTGCTCAAGCAAAATAATACGACTAGCGAAATCAACCAGTATTTTCCTGGATATTGAATCATTCTCTATTGCTCCTGAAAGGATTGAATCGATTCGCAGCTACGCTGGCTGCGATTGGAATCTGGAGAGTAGAGATTGATCTACTCTGGATCAACGAATTTCCAGAGTGGCTGAAAGAAAATAGAAATTGGGAACTATGTAAGAACTAGAAAGCGGTGTACTACCTGCTCAGTGTTTTACCTGCATGATTATTAGGAGATTCACCGTAACGGATGCGAAGGGCGCAAAGGAAAACCGCCATCTTAACTACCAAGCTCACCACAGAGAGCGCAGAGGCTGCAGAGCCAAAACCAAAACCTTGCCACTGATGACGATGATGAAACTGATAAACGCTGATTATTAACTGCGGCGAAAAAATTCTTCACGGCCCGGCAAGAATTTGACTATTAGCATTGCAGAGAAGAAATGATTTGGGCTAATGATAAAAAGCGTGGCCGAACAGCGTGAAAAATTTGCGCGACAAAACAAGACTTTGACGCACTGGCCATGCAGAAAGACCGAAATCCAAGTTTTGAAAACTTGTTATTGAAAGCACCAACGATCAAACTTAGACACTTTTGTCGCTCTCTTCGCGCTCGGATTCGACCCTAACCAAGTATGAAAGCGAAGGCGCAAAGGACCTTGCCTGCAATTTCCTTCGCGTCCTTTGCGTCCTTTGCGGTTGATGGTTTTATTTCTTGTAGTGAAAGAACTGCCTACCAGTAGCTCAACGTCACGTTATCCAGCCAGACCGAGTAAGCATGTTGGGCGGAGTCTCCATCCATCTGGAACGCCACATTGATCTCGTGGACACCCGATTGAATCTGGTCGAAACTCATGTTCACGTAATGCTTTACTCCATCCAACGTTAACGCTATAAACGTCGCCTGCGTATCCGACCGCTGGAACTCCCAGGTAAGATGGTGCCAGGTAAATGCTGCGGGCGCCGCGCAGGCTATGCCGGTATGCAACCAGTGTCCGCCTGTGCCGGTCCACACGTCCCAGACGCCGCCATCTCGAATGTTGCATTGGGTTCCAAAGATGAACTTGTGCGCGCCGTCGGATTGGTTAACGTCAAATTCCAGGGCTTGCGCGAACTGGGGCGCGGTGAGGTAAAAATCCACGTCATATCTGAAATTCGTGGCAGCATTGTTTCCACCCAATTGTTTCCACCACAGAGCGTCTGAGTACGGAGTCGAGCCGCCAATACTGAATTTCGCCGAATTGCCGTCGAGCGAGGGTGAACTTTGATTCTGGACCATCGAAAAAGTCGCGGGCGTGCCATTGCCTCCTGCGCCGGCACAGACGGTGCAGTTTTCCCAGCCTGGCATGTCTTCGATCTGTGAAAACGTAGTCGCGTTGGACGGTACAGGATTGCTGATCGTGCTTACCATAACGTTGACGGGCTGCTTGTACACTACTCCGGTGGAATCCCAAGCCTGAACTACCAACCGGTGTGAACCAGTGGTAGCGGCGCTGACCGTAGTATTCAAACTGCTCGCATTGATCGCGAATACGCTCACATCATCCAGGTAAATGCGCATGGCCACAATGGGATTGGGGGCGGTTGCAGATGCTACAACCTGCATCGGCGAACTTACCGTAGCTCCATTGGCAGGTGGACTCACCACGACACCAGGAGGTGGAGTGGTCACCGTGATGTTTTCCGGTGATTTAAAGACAGCGCCGGTCGAATCCCACGCCTGAACTACGACGAAATGATTGCCTGTCGACAGCGGAACAAAAGTGTCCATCGTGGCCGCATTTACGGTGTACAGGCTGACGTTGTCCACGTAAACCCGCATGGCCGTAATGGGAAACGACGATGATGCGGATGCGACGAAGTGAACAGGTGATGCTGAGGTCGTGCCCGGCAGCGGAGAACTGACTGTAACCCCCGCAAACGCAGCCCCTGCCAAAATCATGGTTAGACACACGAGCCGAATTGTTTTCTTCACAGCTTATCCTCCCGTGCTAAGGTCTCTTAGTTAATGGGAGGGAGCTTAGAGGATCATCTACTCTGGATGTATCAGGAGAGTACCTCGAAAAGATGAGATTTGCGCCGTAACCCGGAGTAGGAAGCAGGAATTACGATCCGGGAAAGACTCTAAGGAATCTCAGAGTCTTTCCCGGAAAGCTAAGAGCATCAAACTACTTTCCTGCTAGTGCGGACTTTTCGAAGACTTGGAATCCGACGAACTATTGTGGTTGCTGCCTCCAGATGAGCCGCTGCTGTGACTGCCGCCACTGCTATGATCTCCGCCTCCACCACCGTGGCTCGGCTCACTGCGCGGAGCCGGAGTTGGCGGTGACATCCTTGGCTCAACGTGCGGAGCGGGAGTAGGTGGCGACATCCTCGGCTCAGCATGGGGAGCCGGAACCGGTGGCGACATCCGGGGTTCTACATGCGGAACCGGAGTTGGCGGCGTCATCCGAGAATCCCCTCCATTCATGGAGCCGTGACTTGGCTCGATACGTACATTCGGTGTCGGAGGCATCGGACGAGTTTGCCTCGACTCATCGGGCGTTGGACGCGGAGTAACGATCGGGTTGCGCAAGTCCAGCGGTGGTTTCTGTGATGTCCCGCCATCAGAGCCGCTTGGGAATTTCTGCCATCCATTATGGTTCTGGTTTTGGCCCTGGTTTTGACCGGCATTCACCGGCGGCTGTTGTTGTGGTGGCTGCTGTTGAGACGGAGGCTGAGCTTGATGGCCCGAGCCTCCGCTCTCTGGGGGCACTGGTCCGGGGCCTCCGGCGGGAGGTCCGAACTTTTGCCAACCTTGATTACTCTTGGTG
Organism: Candidatus Angelobacter sp.; assembly: GCA_035939855.1. GTDB lineage: Bacteria > Acidobacteriota > Terriglobia > Terriglobales > Acidobacteriaceae > Angelobacter. Next base: position 1,009 of record DASZFK010000041.1, on the reverse strand, counting down.
CTTCCCGATTGCTGCTTGGAGGAATCCTTGGATTTGTCCTGCTGCTGCTCGGGCAAGCCTAATCTTGCTATGCTGCTGGGAGGCTCCTGTTGAACACCTCCGCTAGTGCTCACGGGCGGAACCTGACGTGGAGTTATACCTGGAGTTCCAAACTTCTGGAAACCTTGGCTACCTTTGTCCTGCTCAGGTGGCCCCACTTTTGTAACAGTCGGAGGTTGTGGCTGACTGTTCGTGCCGGCACTCTCCGGTGGTCCTAGTTTTGCGACCGGAGCCGGGTTCCCAAACTTCTGGAAACCTTGGCCACCCTTGTTGTTCTGTTCAGGAGGCCCCATTTTCGTAACAGTTGGAGGTTGGGGCTGACTGTTCGTGCCGGCATTCTCCGGTGGCCCCAGCTTAGTCACCGGAGCCGGAGTCCCAAACTTCTGGGAGCCTTGGTTCGCCTTGTTGTCCTGTTCAGGAGGCCCCATCTTTGTAACTGGGCTTGGTTGAGTATTGGTGGTCTCTGGCAGACCCGTCTTCGCAACATGAGTTTGAATTACCTGCTGCACCTTGGCTGCCTGTTCCTGGAAAGGCGGCAGGGCCTCGGGTGGTTTGGATTTCACAAAGAAATGTTCGTTGGTCTTTGGCGTAACTGAGCCTGTTCCAAAAACATTTTCGGAAGAGCGCAAGCTCTCGCGCTCCGGCACCACAGGAACGTTGCCGGCAACCATGTGGGCTTGCTGCAATGTAGCTACATCCATCCCGCTACGCCGGTTCAGCGTGCCGCCCTTGCTGAAATCTTCCATGGGAACCGACGTGATGGCCTGCCGGATGCGCGGATTCGTTAGAGCCAGTCCAAGATTCGACTCACCATGAATTCGCCCATGGGTCACCAGCGGAGGAACAAAGGCTCCGCCATGTACGTTCACGTTATTGATGTTTGTAATGTTGGTGATATTCGTCACATTGGTGATGTTGGTGACGTGGATTCGATTGAATCCGCGGCCATACCAGGGATAGAAAACATCCC
>DASZFK010000040.1:0-3249 GCA_035939855.1 Candidatus Angelobacter sp. | reverse complement strand
TACGTCCCATTCTCAGGCGGCTTGAACCGATTATTGATGCTGCCGCTCGCCGCCAAGCCGACTTTCTCCATTCCATACCAGACGGATATTTAGGCGTTGCTATCTTCACCTCGGCAGCCCTGAGCCTATTGCTCGAGCTCTCCATCATTCGCTGGCAGGCAAGTGTTTTCGAGTTGTTTGCCTTTTACAAGAATTTCTCGCTACTGGCTTGCTTAGCGGGCTTGGGTCTGGGCTATGCGCTGGGAAGCCGTAAGGTCATCCCGCTTTTTCTCGCGGTTCCACTGTTTTGCTGGCAGTTCGTTCTGCTGCTGGGCCTCCGCTACGGCTTGGTTGCAGACGATCGTTTGAGCCTCCAGATGCTCCCGTTTTCCGAGCAACTAAACATGGGCTTGCCCGCCGTGGACACGCTCTTCAATACTGTTCAGACTTACCTTCTTTTGGCTCTGGTCTTCTTGCTGACTGCCCTCGCGTTCATTCCAATCGGACAATTATGCGGTTGTCTTTTGGAACAGCGCGAGAAACTTTCAGCCTACGGCCTGAATCTCGCCGGAAGCATAGTTGGCGTGCTACTCACATTTCTTCTCAGCGCCTTCTGGACTCCTCCGCTGGTGTGGTTCCTGCCCGTTTTCGCTCTCTTGCTCGTGTTTCACGTCTGGAGTCCGCGTCCGCTGCTGTTTGGGCTCATCTCGGTTGTCCTCGCATTGATCGTTCTCGCCTGGCCTGCTGATCCGCGATGGCAACGAATTTACTCTCCCTACCAGTTGCTGGAGGTGGGACAAGATGCGCAAGGCCTAATGGAGATTTTGGCGGCCGGCCATTACTATCAGCGTGTCCACGATCTGGCGCGCTCCAACCGTAACGTCGACTCAAATCCCCAGCTCAACAGCATTCGTAATTATTACGAATTGCCGTATTGGTTATACGGGCATGCTCCCGGCTATGTCGCGGTTGTCGGCGCGGGCACTGGCAACGATGTTGCCGCCGGCTTGCGCAATGGAGCACAAAAAATCGATGCCATCGAGATCGATCCCGCGATTCTCATGGAGGGAAAGCTGGGACATCCCGAGCACCCCTATTTCAATCCGCGTGTTCGCGCCATCGTAAGCGATGCCCGTACCTTCCTGCGCACCACGAACCAACGTTACGACATGGTGGTCTACGGCTTGCTGGATTCGCACACCCTGCTGAGCCACGCGTCGAGCGTGCGATTGGATTCCTTCGTCTACACCGTCGAGGGTCTGCGTGAAGCGCGCAAACGGCTGAATCCCGATGGAATTCTTTCCCTATCCTTCTCAGTGATGAACCCGCAGCTTGGACGCAAGATTTACTTGATGTTGCAGGATGTTTTCGACGGGCGGGTTCCGGTTTGCGTGCGTGCGGACTACCAGGGCGCCGTCATTTTTCTCCAGGCCAATGATCGGCAATTGCTGCTTCCACCAGCACTTCTGCAAAAGTCCGGCTTCAAAGACGTAAGCTCGACTTTTGGCGCTCCGACGATATCCGCCGATGTGTCGACCGATGATTGGCCTTTTTTTTACATGCCACGCCGGGTGTATCCCGTTTCCTACTTGGCGATGGCGGCGCTGGTTCTGGTTCTCTCTCTGTTTATTTTCTCCCGGTTCTTGGATGGGCGGCCGCAGTTTGGAACTGCGCCGTTCTTCTTCTTGGGGGCAGGGTTCATGCTGATCGAAACCAAGGCGATTACCGAGCTGGGGCTGGTATTCGGCAATTCTTGGCAGGTCATCGGGATCGTCATTAATGCCATCTTGGTTATGGCCTTTCTTGCTAATTTTGTGGTGCGGCGCTACATGATCGGACGTTCCTCGATCACCTACCTGCTCTTGCTGTTCAGCTTGGCAATCGGCTGGTGGATCGCCCACACCGGAGGCTTGCCCTCCGGTTGGCTCGGCCGGATCGGCCTAGCCCTCGTGCTCACCAGCCCCATGTTTTTCTCGGGAATACTGTTTTCCACCTTGTTACGCTCTCGGGGAGCTATTTCTGGCATGATGGCTATGAATCTGTTCGGTGCCATGTGCGGAGGCCTGCTCGAATACAACTCCATGTATTTCGGATTCCAGTTTCTCTACATTCTTGCCGCGGGTTTGTACGTCGCAGCTTTCCTGTCCGAATTAATGGTGCTCAAACCCAAGTTCGAACCGGTGCTCACCGCCGGGGCGAAATAAACCGAGGTTGCGCCCAACTCGAACCTGCAATTGAGGCTCAACAATCAGTCAACTCCACGGCTTGTTGCCTCAAGCAGTGGCAAGCCAGCATCAATGCCACATTGGTCACCCGGAAATCCTGCGTTGCCGGTGCAACTCTCCGACTGGAGGAACTGCGCGTCCCGCTCACGGAGGGGGCAGTGTCCAATCGCACAGACGAAAAGGCACCATCGTGCCGAGCTTTGTAGGCCATCTAGCGTTACCTTACTAGAGAACTCGAGTCCCCGCCACGGACACGAGGAGCGCGTACACTTCGCCAGAAGGGATAATCATGCGCGCGCAAAACCTGTCTGACTTACGCCGTAGTTCGAGGCTACCGATCGCCCTACCGATTCTTGTCACCAGCCTTGAGCCCGATTCCGGCTTCTCCGAAGTATGTGAGACGTTAGTCGTCAGCGCCCACGGCTGCGCCATGCGTTCTTCCGTGAAGCTGGACGCTGGCGTTCCGGTGCAATTCCAAAGCAAAGACGGCCGCTGGACGATGGCCCATATCGTCGACTGCCAACCCATGGACTCCGATCAACAAAGCTGGAAGCTGGCTGCGAGGCTGGACCAGCCGGATAATTTCTGGGGGCTCGAAACCTGGCCTGACGATTGGTCGCAAGCATCAGAAGTACGGGCGCCCGCAGCGCAACCGCCGCGGGGAAAGCGACTGCCCGAGTACGCTCGCTTTCGGGCTGTAGTTGCCGAATTCGTTGAGCCCTTGCAAGCAGAAATTAAAGAACTCCGCGAGAAGCTGGCGCAAGGATCATCCAGGCGTAGCCAATTTGACATATCGCTCTCGCACATTCCCGCGGAGGTTGAAGAGAAACTCTTGATACGCCTGCGCGAGGACCTGGGCGTGCAAGTTCTCCGCCAGACACGCCAGCAGTCAGAACAGGTTTTGGAGGCGGCCAAGGAAGCCATCGGGAAGAAGATCACTGAGGCCCACAACGAGTTTCGCGAGCAAGTCGGACAGGACCTGCAGGCGGTTGAGCAACGGGCTCAGGGGTTCTCAGAAGAAATCACTGATGCTGTGCAGAAGCAT
>DASZFK010000039.1:0-3289 GCA_035939855.1 Candidatus Angelobacter sp. | reverse complement strand
GGTGCAAGCCGAAGGATCCGCGGTAGGCCCTTGGTTCGGTCAAGCCGCGCTGTCATCTTTGTCGAGGGCTGCTTTTTTCTTCTTTTAGTGTTAACGTTGCTTGGACTTTTTCGTCTATATCTGGATGGACTTTGCGTGTGCAAGCAGTCCATTCTCGAAGCGTTCTAAATCTTGTGATTTTGAGGTGTTACTTGAGATACAAAAACCTCTCCCTTTGCGCCGTAGCGCTGATGATCTCGTCGCTGGCCCTGGCGCAATCGAAATTGCCGAAGCTGCAATTTACCGATACCACTCTTGACAACGGTTTGCGGGTGATCATCGCACCCGACCATACCGCCCCGGTATTTGCGATTTGTATTACTTACAACACCGGCTCACGCAATGAAAAGCAGGGCCGCACCGGTTTTGCCCATCTCTTCGAACACATGATGTATGAAGGGTCGGCCAACGTGGGCAAGGGCGAACACATGTTGCTGGTGCAGAATTATGGCGGATCGATGAACGGCAGCACCAACAACGACCAGACCAATTACTTCGAGGAATTGCCCAAAAACCAGCTCGACATGGCTTTGTTCCTGGAATCAGACCGCATGAAGGCCCTGAACATAAATCAAGCCAATCTCGACAACCAGCGCAACGCAGTGCAGGAAGAGCGCCGGCTGCGGGTCGATAACCAGCCCTATGGAAAATCCGGTGAAGAATTGGAAGCGATGGCCTACGACAGCTTTCCCTATCATCATTCGGTGATCGGCTCCATGGATGACCTGAATGCTGCCAGTGTTGACGATGTAAAAGAATTCTTCCGCATCTATTACGCCCCCAATAACGCCGTGCTGGTGTTGACTGGAGATCTTGAACTCAGCGACGCGCTGGCCAAGGTGAAAAAGTATTTTGGAAGCATTCCCAGGCAGCCCGCCCCGCCGCCCGTAGATGCCGCCGAGCCTGACCATGACAAGGAGCGCCGCAAGACGATTACCGATACGCTCGCACGGCTTCCGCAGATCAGTGCTGCCTACAACGCGCCTGCTGGAAATACGCCTGATTTTTATGCTCTGCAGGTGCTGGGCCAGGTACTTTCCTCGGGACGCAGCTCGCGTCTTTACGAACACCTGGTGCACGACAAGCAGATGGCAATTAACGTATTCGCAGGAGCGCAGGATCGCCGTGGGTCCAGCCTGTTTCGAGTGGGGGCCCTGCCCCGTCCGGGTGTAAAAGTTGAGGACCTGGAAAAAGCACTTTATGACGAGATCGAAGCGATCAAGAAGGATGGTGTCACTCAGCAGGAGTTGACCAAAGTGCGGACCCAGTTTCTCCGCGGCCAGATCCAGGCCCGCAGCTCATCGCAATTTCTTGCCAATCGGATTGGCACGTTCACGGTCTGGTACAACGATCCCAACCTGATTAACACGGCCTATGAAAAATTTGCGGCGGTAACCGCCGACCAAGTCAAGCAAGCTGCGCAGAAATACCTTGTACCGGAACACCGATCCGTTCTCATCACCATGCCTGCCGGACGCGGCGCCGCTGCCAGCACCGCGGGAATGCAGTAAGGAGAATCCTAATGCCAAAACAAATTCTTCGATTTCTTGTTGCCCTGGCTCTAAGCACAACGTTGATCTCGGCCCAACAGCCGCAAAGCGCCGGCGAGCATGAACAGCTTCCATCGCACGTGCAGCGATTGAATCGCGTGCCCGTGAATCAGGATATTCTAAAGGTCAAACTTCCTCATCCCAAAGAGGTGCATCTCCCCAATGGCCTGACCCTGCTGGTGCTCGAGCAGCATAAGTTGCCGACGGTTTCCATTACTCTGTGGATCAAATCCGGCGCGCTCTCCGATCCCAAGGACTTGCCCGGCCTGGCATCATTCACCGCTGACTTACTGCGTGACGGAACCACCAAGCGTTCCGGCACACAGATTGCCTCTGAACTCGATGAAATTGGAGCACAATTCAACGGCTTCGCAGGCTTTGGTTCGAACTTCACCTCGATCAATGCATCGGGCCTGAGTGAGTCTGTGGACAAGCTGATGGACCTGATGAGCGACATAGTCCTGAATCCCAGCTTCCCTGCGGATGAACTGGAGAAATATGTCCGCCGTGAAAAGACAGCCTTGATTCAGCAGCGCACCGATCCCGGATTCCTGGCGCGCGAACGATTCAACCGCGCAGTATATGGAGATTTCCCGGCGGCCATTCTTTCCCCTACTGTGGAATCCCTGCAAAAGGCTACACCGGTTCTGCTGAAAGAGTTTCACCAGGCGCACTACGCCCCTAATAACGCAATCATGGGGATTGCCGGTGACATCAACGTGGAGCAGGCAACCACTTTGGTCAAGAAATATTTTGGCCAGTGGAAGAACCATCCGGTGCCCAATCCTCCGGCAACCAGTGTGACTGCGGTTGGGCCCGCAAGAATCTTCCTTGTAGATAGGCCAAGCTCGGTGCAGAGCAATATTCTTGCCGGAGGACTTTCTTTGCGCCGCGGAGATCCGGATGAGATTCCCTTGACGGTCGCCAATCGCGTCCTGGGCGGCGGCAGTGCAGCACGCCTGTTCATGAACCTGCGGGAAGAAAAAGGATATACGTACGGAGCGTACAGCCGCGTCAGCAGCAGCCTCTATCCCGGCACATTTGCCGCTAACACGGAGGTGCGAAATCCGGTAACCGAGGGTTCTCTTCACGAATTGATGTACGAATTCAAACGCTTGCGCGATGAAAAAGTGCCTCAGTCGGAACTGGACGATGCAAAACGCTCCATCGTTTCCAGCTTTGCTCTTTCACTTGAAAACCCGCAAAGCGTGCTGGTTCGCTGGATGGACGCAAAGTACTACGGCTTACCTGCGGATTACTGGGACCACTATTCCGATCAAGTCGCCAAAGTTGACGCCGATACAGTTCAGCGTATGGCAAAGAAATATGTCGACCTGGACCATCTGCAGATCGTCGTGGTCGGCAGCGCCAAAGACGTCCGCGAAGCAGTGGGCAAGTACGGCACAGTACAAGTCTTTGACACCGACGGCAAGCCGGTTGAAGCCAAGGCGGGGAGTGCGGCGTCGAGCGGCAAATGAACAGAATTGGGTAATTGAGTGATTTGGTAATTGGGTAATTGAAGTTCTGAAGCCCGGAGAAATCCGGGCTTTTGTTGGTTGGCACCAAACAAGAAATTATCAATATCTGGTAGTGGTTTCTTGAAGACTCCCTGCGCTAAACTAACGCATTAAAGCCAACAAGGAGACGCAGTGCAGATCGACCATCTCACCATCCAGAATTTTCGCGGATTTGAGCTCAGC
>DASZFK010000038.1:0-4650 GCA_035939855.1 Candidatus Angelobacter sp. | reverse complement strand
TGGTTTACACTGCTCACACAAAACACCAATCCCATTCATTTTGACCACGCTTATGCGTCGAAGACCGAATTCGGAAAACCCCTGGTGAACTCCGCGTTCACCCTCGCCCTCGTGACCGGGCAATCGGTCATGGACATTTCGCAAAACGTAATGGCGAACCTCGGCTGGGACGAAGTACGACTGCCCAATCCGTTGTTTGAAGGCGATACCGTATATTCGCGCAGCGAGGTCCTGGAAAAGCGCGAATCCAAGTCGCGCCCTAACGTGGGCATCGTTCGAGTCAAGACAACGGGGTTTAATCAGCAGGGAATGGTGATCATCGAATTCAAGCGGACTTTCATGGTTTACAAGCGCGGCCATGTTCCGCAAACGATGACCTTCTCGGAAGCCAAATAGGAATGGACGACGATTAGGTTAGCTAAGCAGTCTTTGTCAGCCTGATTGGTATGGCCTGCAAAGGATTTGAACACGAACGCCGTAGTGTGGTGCTTCTACCTCGTCAATGGAATGGTGATTAATGTCCCACCAGCCTCCCAACTTGCTCGTCCATGCGCCTGAAGGGAGTTGCCTCGCCATATGCTTTGTTCTCTCTCCGATGGCATATATTGCAACCTTTTCGAATCCTGCTTCTAAGTGGTGAGACTTACATGGTTCATAACCAATCGTTCGAAATGCAGCGATGAATGTTTCAATAGTGTCTTGACGGTCGACTCCGTGAGGCCAAAATGATTCTCCCTCGGGATCAGGCCACCACCACTTCCGTGAATCGCCCGCAGCCCAGGCAACACAATTGTATGTATCCGTAGGCCAACTCGTGACTTGAAAAGAATCAGTCAGCTTTGTGAAGGTACCTTTAATTTCCGCGCGTACACCTTCCATTTCCCGTTGTTCTAAAGATAGTGGTGTTCCCGTCCCCATCGTAGCCACGCTTCAGTGATCTTTTCTATATTACCGGCATCCTGCGGAGAAGCAGGATTCTCTTGTGTAATATGACGCAACGCCCAAAACCAATGGCCGCCATTTCTGTGGAGCTCTCGGAAAATAAGCGGCAGAACAAGCTTTCCCATTCCAATAATGTCCTGATATGCCGAATTCAAAACCATATCCGTCGTGGAAGACACCGTTTTTATTTCTGTGCGCCAGCGTTTAGCTAACTCAAGAAAGTGGTCCTGAACGGGTTGTGCAAGCGCGAGGTGCTGGGCAAGAGAATTGTCAAAGTGTGTGTGTGCTGCCCATATATTTGTTCTATTCCCAGTTGCAGCTGGGCTTATTGTCAGCAGCTTCGTCAAACGCTTCTTGAAATTGGCGATTTGATCGGCAGGCATAGACTCAGTTTCTTGCATCTTTTGCGCAACAGCTTCCACGAATTCTGACATTTCCATATCAAAATATGCACGTACTTTGTAGAGATCCATAGCTGCATTCTTGATTTGTTCAGCATCTTCAGAGGAGAGGCCCGATATTGACGGGATTTCAGCAGGGGACCGTTCGAGGGTCGTTGCCAAAGCCCGCACTGCATCGTCTGAAATCGTACCCATTTTTTTGAGTACCCGCCGTTGTTCCGCAGGAATCGTTAGCTCAGCCAAGATTCTTTCCCTTCTGCTCCTAAATCGTGCAGTATTACAACCTTATATACCAGTATTATACGAGAAGCGACCAGCGGGGAAACCGAAAGGACCAAGGCTACGTCCATGAACGCAATCACTTCCATTGCCAATTTCATTGCAACTTCATCCGTGCCTGAAGCTGCTCTGGTACCGGCCCGCAATGCCTTTGTAGATACCATCGGCGTCACTCTGGCGGGAGCGGTGGAACCCGCTGCTCGCATTGTCCAAAAGCTGGCCGTGTCGGAACGATCTGCGCATCACTGTCCCATTTTGGGAACAGAACTGAGGACCAGCGCCACATGGGCTTCGCTTGCCAACGGGACCGCCGCACACGCCCTGGATTTCGACGATATGTGTTTTGTTTCATTGGCTCATCCCAGTGCGCCGCTTGTGACTGCGGCCATTGCAGTCGCGGAAGAACTTGGGGCTTCGGGCCGAGCCATGCTGGAAGCTTATGTCCTCGGCTTCGAAGTCGAGGCCGTTCTGGGACGCGTGATGAACCCCCGGCATTATCAGCAGGGTTGGCATTGCACCTCCACACTCGGCAGCATTGGAGCCGCAGCCGCATGTGCGCGGCTTTTGCGTTTAGATACAGTCGCCACTGCCAACTGCATTGCCCTGGCTGCTTCGCAAGCCTCCGGTCTCAAAGAAAATTTTGGCACGATGAGCAAGCCTCTCCATGCCGGGTTGGCTGCGCGCAATGGGGTATTGGCCGCGAAACTTGCTCAGAATGGATTTACTGCATCCGAACGCGCCCTCGATGGTCCCCAGGGATTCTTGTTGGCCATGGCCAGTGAGCGCAATAATTTGCCCGAGACCTGTGCCAGCCTGGGGAAGCGTTGGGAAATCCTTGAAACTGGCATCACCGTAAAACTGTATCCCTCCTGCGCCGCGACCCATCCTGCGCTGGATGCCGTGCTTGACCTGAGGCGCGAAAATCAATTGACCGCGGAAAATGTGCAAGCCGTTGAAGTCGAGGTAGATTCAGTCACGCCCAACCTGCTGATCTATGCCCAGCCAAAGACGGGTTTAGAAGGCAAGTTCAGCATGAATTTCTGTGTTGCCGCCGCTTTATCCGAGGGCCGGGTAGGACTGAAGACATTTGAAGATGATTACGTCTGTTCGTCACACATACAGGAGTTGCTGCCGCGTATTATCATGCGCATGAATCCCAATTTGGGAAAAAATGTCCCCGCTTTAACCCAGGCTATCGTGACGATCCGGCTGGCAAATGGTGAAACTCTTCGCCGCGAAGCCAATGGGGCACGAGGATATCCGGAACGCCCACCCAGCGCAGAAGAACTGGGAACCAAATTTCGTTCGTGTGCCTTGAAAGCTCTTCCTGAAGAAATGGTTGAATCGGTTCTTGCCTGCCTGCATGGCCTGGAGAATTTGGGAGACGTTCAGACTTTGACTGCTCAGTTGATGGTTGAAAAGTCCGTGGCTGCTGATCATCAGTCATGATCCCGATATATACCTTCGCGGCTTATAGCTTCCAATGGAAGATCAAGCAGGTTCTCGGATCCCTTTGCAAGCGCATCAAGTTTGGCTTCAAGCTCTTGTGAACTCATGCGCTCTTTAACACCCCTTTATTCGAGCCTGCTGCTCCAGCAAACGCTGAACATAAGCGCCGAGTTCCATTCCTTGGGCATGAGCTTGGGCTGTCAAACTTGCTTCCACGGCAGGCAAAAGTTCCAAAGTAATTGTCATAGATCAATTTCTAAGGCTATCAGCTAAGCTAGAGCATTTTCAACGTTGGTGTGACTTTGCAAAGATGTCTCCGCTCTATGAACCCACTTCCCCTTATCATCCTGAACGAGAGCGCGGCAAATAAGCAATTCTGCGATTTCTGCGGCCTCTGCGGTCGACTTTGTTTTGAATTTCTCCGCGTCTCCGCGCCTCCGTGGTAATTCTGGTTTTTGATTGTGGCTTTGCTATGTTGATGGCTCTACCTTAGTGCTTCTTCCACCTCGCTCAGCCAATCCGGGCGCTTCAGCACTTCGCGTGGTTTAGGCCCGTCGGCTGCGCCTACAATGCCATCTTTTTCCATCAGATCAATCAGATGAGCGGCGCGTCCATAACCGATGCGCAGCCGTCGTTGCAACAGAGAAGTAGACGCCTTTCCAAACTCGAGTACGAGGCGGACAGCATCCTGGTAAAGTTCGTCATTCTCAGATGCATCACTGCCCTCACCGGCAATTCCTGCTGGCCCATCCTTCTCTTCTTTCGGGGCCTCCAGGAATTTCTGTTCGTATTGGGCTTGGGCTTGCGAGCGCCAAAACTCGACCACGGCGTGAGTTTCCTTTTCGGTAACAAACGGGGCGTGGAGCCGCATGACCCGCGCCGAGCCTGATGGCAGGTACAGCATGTCGCCTTTGCCCAGCAGGCATTCCGCTCCGTTGCAATCCAAAATGGTACGCGAATCGATCTTGGTAGCAACACGGAAAGAGATGCGCGAGGGGAAATTAGCCTTGATGAGGCCGGTAATCACATCCACCGAAGGTCGTTGGGTCGCCAGCACCAGGTGAATGCCGACCGCCCGCGCCATCTGCGCCAGTCGGGTGATCGACTCTTCCACATTGGACTGGTCGAGCATCATCAGATCGGCCAATTCGTCGATGATGATGACGATCGAGGGCAGCGGTTTATGTTCGGTTTCCTGGTGCTCGTCGAAAAGATTCAGGTTGCCGTCCTCATCAAACAGCTTGTTGTACTGCTCCAGGTTGCGGACCCCTTTTTCCGCCAGCACCTTGAGCCGACGCTCCATCTCCCGCACTGCATTTTGCAAAGCGTTTGACGCCAGTCTCGGTTCAGTAATGATCGGCACATAGAGATGTGGGACGCCTTCATAGACGCCCAACTCCAGGCGCTTGGGATCGACCAGGATCAACCGCACCTGCTCGGGAGTCGATTTGTAGAGAATCGACATGATCATGGCATTGATAGCCACGCTCTTGCCTGCGCCCGTCGATCCGGCGATCAACAGGTGTGGCATGGCGGCCAGGTCGGCGGTGATGATACGCCCATTGATGTCTTTGCCCAT
>DASZFK010000037.1:0-2680 GCA_035939855.1 Candidatus Angelobacter sp. | reverse complement strand
GATTTCGTGGCCGAATTAGACAACTGTCCAACCCTTGCCACTCTGATGCAGAGATTCGGACAAGAACTGATATTGCAAGCCTCTCTCACTGCCGCCTGTAATCGCCTGCACGATATCGAAGAACGTCTGTCGAAATGGCTGCTGGTGATCTCGACCGCGTCGGCGACAGCGTTCTGCCATTAACGCACGACCTTCTTTCTGAGATGCTCGGGCGCGCAGAGCAAGCGTGACTGATGCAGCCTGCGCTCTTCGGACGGCCGGATTAATACTTATCGACGCGGAGAAGTCGATATTAAAAACAGGAGCGGTTTGGAGCGGGCATCTTGCGAATGCTATGCCCTGCTGAATCGCCAGATTCAGTTGTGGCGCTCCGAAAGCTGAACTGGCTATGCCCTTCCAACAGGCAGGCCACGACGGTGGCCTGATGTACATCCAACCCACTCCACTAGGTTTGCATGGCACCTCCTGGGCGGAGGCGATTGCTGCGCAGGACTGTTACAGACACCGCTCTGTGTCCTCCCCGTTTCCGGGTGCGACAAAAGGTGATACCTTTACCGACGGGTCAGTCTTTATACCAGGATCTGTGTCGTCACAGGGAGAATTCTGTCCTCCAAGCGCGATGCTGCCCTGAACCACATTTTCATGCTAGGTGATGCGCCGACGGCGGATGAGGTCTTTATAAAACGCGCAAAAGGGGAAAATACTGGCACAACTCGTCTGGAAAACGCGACTATCCAGCTTGCGCGTCGCTTCACCTATACTCCGACGGCAGGAAGGTCTGAAGGATGGCCAAGATGTTGAACAAATCGTTTTCCGCCAAATTGCAGAAAAGCCACAAGGGCGGATGGACTTATCTGATCTGGCCACATTCGGTCAGGTTTTTCGGCACACGTGGTTTGGTTAAGGTCAGAGGCACAATCGATGGTCATCCCTTCAAGAGTTCGTTCATGGCTATGGGAGACGGTAGGCACATGCTGCCCGTAAAGGTAGAGATCCGCCGAGCAATCGGAAAGGAAGTCGGCAAAACTGTAAAAGTGCTGCTGCAAGAGCGGATACGCTCCTGACAAAAACGGCACGCTCTCAAAGCTCTAACCTGGAACCCCTCAAGCATTTTCTAATTCGATGAACAGCCAACAGAACAAATGGGTATTAGTACATCCTTCAGAGCTGCCTGCGACTAATGAAGGTTCGCAAACTCTGCCTTTGCTGCGATCAAGATGGGGATATCAGGGTCGGCGTCTTTCCAGAGTGTGAGGAAGTCTTGATATGCGACGCGGCTCTTGGCAGTGTCGCCCTGCATCGCGTAGGCGCACCCCAGTTGAAGATGGGCCAGCGCACCGATGGGTTCGATATTCACAAGACCGCGATGGTCGAGAATTTTCTGGAATTCAGTTGCCGCTTCGCTCCCTTGTTGGATTTCCAGGTACGCTTGGCCGCGCACGAAAACCGGGTACAGCTCAAGAGGAAGCGTGGGGTTAACGGGTGTCATCAATTCGTAAGGCGAAGCGGCTCGTAACGTCTCGATGGCTCTTGCCGCATTCTTCTGGTTAAGCGCCCAGTTGGGCGCGAAGCGTAGGCAGATAATTAAGCCGAACGAAGGTATCTTCCGGGAAGAGTCTGACCAAGTCGTCTGCGAGCGCTTGAGATTTCGCGGAATCTGCGGCCATCGCCAATGATAGGGCGGCCGCATACTGCACACGACTCGGGTCGCGGAAGCCAGCATTGTGATGAAATCACTAAGTCCGTTGCCCTGTTTCTGCCATTGTTGATCTTCTGAAGCCCTTCTTGCGTACAATCACTTGTCCGGACACTCTGGAGAGCTGTATGAAGAGGCCAGTTCTGTTCAAAGCGGCGATCGTGGTCATGGCGACGCTAACCGCCTGCGGGAAACAGCCGAGCATAACGCGCCTGGACGGCACCACGATCACGCCTGGTGAAATCGACGCTAGGGTAGTCCGGCTGATGAAGGCGGCGGAGGTTCCGGGCTTGGGAATTGCAGTTTTGAACGACGGTAAAATTGTCTGTCTCAAGGCGTACGGAGTCAGAGACAAAGAGAGAAATCTGCCGCTAACAGTGGATTCGGCGATGTACGCCGCATCATTCAGCAAATCAGTATTCGCTTACATGGTGATGCAGCTCGTGGACAAAGGAAGTCTGGACCTGGACAAACCGGTGTATCAGTATTTGCCGAAGCCTCTACCGGAATACCCAAGTTACAACGATCTTGCGAACGATTCGCGCATCAATCAAATAACAGCTCGCATGCTGCTGAGCCATACCAGTGGGTTACCGAATTGGCGTTTGCTTGAAGATGACCGCAAGCTGCATATCCATTTTGCGCCAGGCTCGAGGTACGCGTATTCGGGTGAGGGAATCGTTCTGCTGCAACTGATAGTGGAAAACATCACTAAGAAACCGCTGGAGGAATTGATGCAGCAGCTCGTGTTTCAGCCACTGGGCATGACCCGAACCAGCATGGTTTGGCAGGACCGCTTCGAAGCTGATTTTGCCAATGAATATGACGAGTACGGACGTTCACTGGGCGCTGACAGACGAACGAAAGCAGACGCTGCGGGATCAATGCAGACAACGATTGCGGATTTCGCACGGTTTACGCAAGCCGTGTTGAACGGGAAAGGATTGAGCAAAAAGAACCGCGAAGAGATGCTTGGCCCGCAAA
>DASZFK010000036.1:0-6640 GCA_035939855.1 Candidatus Angelobacter sp. | reverse complement strand
TAGCTATGGCTGTAGCCGTTGCCTATACGTCTATTGCGGCCCTCGGTGCTCGTTTAGATTGTTCCTTTATTTTCCCTTTTTTTACCCTATAGTGCGCATTTGTCGGTGCTGCCGCGACTTGCGATGTATTTCTTACGTCTGATTATGTGGAGGCTCTGGCCTGGACTGGTCCGAAGCCGAAGTCAAGGACAGGACTGATTTCTATGACGTTGATACAGATATTGGAAAGTCGCCGCGAAGCTCTTACCGTTCAAGAAGTTGCTGATCTGCTGGGGGTTTCTGACAAACACATCTACGAAATGATAGCGGATGGCAGATTGCCGGCATTTCATGTGGGCAAATCGATCCGGCTCGACCCGCAGGATGTTGCCGATTGGCTGAGGGCAAAGAGACCTGTTGCCTCACACACGGGCAAGCAGAAGACATCCCGAGTGGTTAAACGCATTAACCAAAGCCAATCTGGCGACGGCAATGCGAGGCTTCAGGGAGTCGTGCGGAAGAAAATCAATGCCAGCAGCCGCTGCAATGGATATCGCATCAGAACGGCAATCGCAATCCGGCGATTGACCCGATTCAGGGCAAGTGAATTGATATTCAAGAGGCGCATAATTTGCATTCAGGAGGGCGGCATGCCTGACGATTCCATGCACGAGGACGTTTTCCCGGTTGGCGCTGGGCCTAGTCTCAATGAATTGGTGAAAATGGAACGTGACCACGCCTTTCAATGTCTTGATTGCCAGGAGGTTTTTGACACTGTGCTGCAATGGGGCCAACATGCCCTTCGCTCTCACGGCGATATCTTTCCTGGAATCAAACCAGTCAGAAGGCAATAGCTTCGCCGTCTTTGCGCAGCTTCGAAATTCGTTGTTTCTCCAACAATGATGTCAGCGCAGGCACTCTAAGGAAGAATGGCTTAGAGTGGAATCCACATTGGGAAAACTAGCAACGAAGTTCTTTGAGAGAGATTATTGTTGCGCGACGTGCACCCCAACGGACAACGAGTGTCCCGCCGTCCCAAGTAGCGATTAGCAAGGATCATAACATTCCTTGTCAACCTCCCTTAACGGGGTGTATTGTTTTCGTCAACAACCGTAGCTACTTTGGCGAAAGGAAATTTACACATGGAATTCAAGGTAAATTACGTTTGCCCCGGTTTGCTTTCATCACTGCTCCTGCTTACTTGCCTTATTGCGGTACCTGCTCTTGCAGATGAGCCCTGTGACGACGTCCCTGCGGTCGCACATTTTGTTTCCACTCTTCCGAAGATATCCACCACTCAATTACACGCGGGTGGTTTCACTGTGGCAGAGAAGGGCCAGTACACAGGC
This sequence comes from Candidatus Angelobacter sp., assembly GCA_035939855.1. Classification (GTDB taxonomy): domain Bacteria; phylum Acidobacteriota; class Terriglobia; order Terriglobales; family Acidobacteriaceae; genus Angelobacter. Next base: position 5,312 of record DASZFK010000036.1, on the reverse strand, counting down.
CGTTTCACAGTGGTATTTTTGACTGCTGAGGAATCGTTGTTTGAACGCTCAATATACGACAGAGATAGCGGCGGTGGAGGGCTTGCGCGTATAGTACCTGCGAAAGTCAACGGTGTCCCTGTTTTGGGCTTTTTATATCAATATGGCGCAGCCGGCAGGATCGGTTGCCTCATAGTCATTACTCCGTCCGTTCAAAAAAACGGAGATGTAACCTGGAAAGCAAGCGAACCCGATTACGAAACTTCTGACCGCGACAAGTGGTATACCCTGAAAAAAGGGGAAGTACCACCAATGCCAACCATATCCCAAAAGACAAATAGCGGGCGACAAAATGCGGAGCCTGGAGGTCGGATATCAAGCCCATTGCAGGGAAACCAGTCGCCGCAAGGGGCAGTAAATACATTTGTGAACGCGCACTTTTCTAAGTGCGGCGATTCATCATATTTGATGGAATATGCAGGCTTGAACATGTTTGTAGGGATACGGGAGCTAAAGGGCCTTATGACAACAATTACGCTGCAGCCTGTGTCAGAAGTTGACAAACTCAATGGACTTGAAGGTAAAGGCACTCTCAGGTTGAGCGCCACGGCCAATCGTTTTCACTCTCGCGATGGCGAATGGAGTGAGTGGAAACAGGGCTTTGCCACATTCCACTCGGATCTCGTTGGAGGTCCAGTTGGGCAAGAAATAGCAACTCAGGTGCTGCCGATGATTTCGAAAAAAGGAGTTTGGCAAATTCAAGCGCCTTTGGAGATTGAACAATCAAAGTCCACAACCTGCACATATTTTGCCCAAATAAGATAGAGACTTCCTATCCATTGGCAGAAATCCTAAAATTAGTTGTACTGGAAGGACAGGGCAGAAAAACAGGAGTCAGGTTAATTGCTTTCGGGGGCTCAAGTCATCGAAAAAGAAAGGGTCGAAAAATGGGCTTCCCACTTGCGCGCCAAATGGTTGGAGAGCGCTCCGGCTCGGGATATAATCCGCAGATTGCGAAATGGAATTCGTCACGACAATCAGCTGTATTCAAGATCTCCTGAGTCGAACCACGGCCCAATACTTTGCTGAGGAGCGAGGTAGATGGATTTTTCGAGGCCATTCAAAAACCAGTTTCCAGATTATCCCTTCGGTCGGTCGGAATCTGGTCCCACAATCATTGAAAACTCGTGAGAGATACGAGCAGAGGCTTTTGGAGATGTTTCGGCGCGAGGCGAGGAGCCACTTTGATCGCAATTCGATGCCAGCAGATGATTGGGAATGGCTATCAGTTGCACAGCACCACGGTCTTCCAACTCGCTTGCTCGACTGGACGCACAACCCTCTTGCGGCCCTCTTTTTCGCCGTCTCAAAACATCCAAAATGTGACGGTCAATTCTTTGCACTTCGTGCTGTTCTGAAAGAATCAGATACTCTGCCCAAAACACCATTCGAAATCGATAAGCCTGTGAAGTTTTATCCCAACCACGTAACACCACGAATACGCGCCCAAGAAGGCGTATTCGTCGTCTGCGCAAAGATTGGAGATCCGCTTGATGCTGATTTGCCTAAAGAGTGGACGCTTGAGCGTTGTTTGATCCCAGCTTTGCAAAAAGAGCAGTTGCGCTACGATTTATTCCGTCTTGGCATTCATGCATCTTCGTTGTATCCAGACATAGACGGTCTAGCAGCTCGTGTTTCGTGGCAGGCTTCCGTAATGCCCCCGAGAAAGCCCCAGAGCGTGAGAGAAGAGAGCGGCACCGATGAATTGTCTTGCAGGTGGTGATAGGGAGATCGTCGGGAGAACCACAGAATTTTCGGATGGATGAAGTTGGATCAAACTGCGGGGCTTCTGAAGCCAATTTCTAACTTGAGGCATACCAGCAAATGAATCACTGGCGAATGTCGTTTCGTGCGGGTAACCACGGGCACGAGATGTGGCCAGAGTGCGTTAGACTAGGAGTTGCTGCCATCACCTATTATCCTCTCGAAAGAACTGACTTAAGCCGCTACCCCGAATCCGAGCCGCGTAGACTGTGGAAACAACTGGCGGTTTCGCAAAAGGTGAGCCTCCGGCGTGTCGCCTATGAAATGCAAGGCGGTGACATTATTTATGTAAAACAGGGTCCCAAGATCGTGGGCAAAGGAACCATTCAAGGCGCTTTGAATCAGCGAGCCTACAAGTTCGACTCACGTTTTCAAATTACTGACCCTCAGGGTGTTCCTTGGGCCCACCAAGTCCCGGTTGACTGGTCCGGTGATTTCCCTCAAATCGACATGCTGCTTGGGAGTGAACAATATACGGTAAAAGAGCTTTCGGAACAGGAAGTGGCTCGAATCGATCAAGTAGCTGGGCGTACAGCCGCGCAGTCGATTTCGCAAGTGCCAGCCCGTCAGGCAGAGCTGCTCAGTGAGGAAGTCTATTATCGCGAAACACCTGCAATGCGAAAAGTAATCACTCCTCGACACAATGGGCTTTCAAACGAATTCCGGCGCTGGCTTGCGCGTCAATACGGAATCAATGCCATACAGGAGAGAGAGCGAATTGACATTCGATTCGCTTGGAAGGAACAGTCAGTACTCGTCGAGCTAAAGGTCTGCTTTGGTGTCGGCACAACGAAATCCATTAGGGAGGCACTAGGACAAGTGCTTGAATATACCCACTATCCAAAGAGAAAATCCGCTGAGAATTGGTTGATTGTGCTTGACGAGGAGCCGTCCTCAGGCGATAAGTACTTTATCGAAAGGCTCCGCGCGGAGTGCCTTTTACCTCTTTTTATTGGATGGAGGACGAGCAGCGGGTTTTCGTTCGATCCGGCGTGGCCGTGTTTTTGATTGAAGCTATGAGCAGTACACGAGAGATTTGCACTTTTGAAGAAACATGCAAGATATAAGGCCAGTACAACAACGACTGTCTTTTGCGGCCAGACTTTTCCGAGAGACCCCCCCGGGCTTCTTTGGTATTTTGGCAAGTCCGAACGGGCCTATTTATCTTGATGTGCTGGACGCCCTCGAGCAGGCCGCCACCGTGAGTGGCATGCTGTCGCGGCCAACAGCGATAGAAATCATAAGCGACGTACTCTGTTCTCATCCTGAAGCGGCTTTGTCCGAGGAATTTGTCGATGCCGATTCCGCTACTGCGTCTGGGAGAGCAAACATCATTCTTCGCCGCCTTATCGACAATCATTGGCTTCACGAGCCCCAGCGAACAGATTATCAGCGGCTAATAACCTTCGATGCACATGGCGAAATCCTTTTCGCAGCCTTACGCCAAATCGCAGGCGGAGGATCGGCGCAGTTTACCGATAAGGTTCAAATTGCATGTAATACTCTGCTGAATTCTGACGCTTTTGTGGATCAGCCTTTGGCAGACCTAGAAGCCTGCCTTTCCAATCTCCAAGCCGGTCTAAGGGAGCTGCGGCAGATGCAAAAAAGCATCGAACGCTACACGCGGCATCTTATCGATGCGGAGTCCCTTCGTGAGGTGCACCAAGTACTCTTTGACGAGTTTAGCGAAAACATTGGCCGGGCCTGCTATCGCGAGCTTGTGCGTGCACAGCTTCCCACAAAACTTCTTCGGGCGCGATATCGGTTCGATCTCTTGAGTTCCGACGAAGTCCTATTGGACAAATTGCATAGAGATTTGGTGCGCCGCAATAAGACTCTAAGCGGAACTGAGGCACATGATCAAGTACGAGCTAAACTCGATGATCTTCTTCATTTGCTTAGCTCAGTTGAGCCTCAGGCAAATGAAATTGATGACCGTGCGGCTGAATTTGCCCGTCGTTCGTTTGCCCGTTTTCGCTATTTGCAAGAAGTGACGAGTGGGCATCGAGAACGTGTCCAAGAGTTGTTTGAATTCGTCAATGGCCAGTGTGCAGGTCGCCGGCTGAGCGATCTTGACGAGAACATCGAGCTTCCAGGTTTGCTAATCCCTGAAGTAGGGTTACTCTCAAGCGATTCTCTTTATGCGCCTCGTCTTAGTCGCGCTCTTGCTGAGATTGAACCACTAAGCGACGATGCAACTGACCAGGAGCGTGCGACTGCACTGGCAGAAATAGCGGCCAACATCCGAGATTCCTTGAATGTCATGCGAGCTAACCGCTTTGTTGATCGTCTACCCGGCGAGCAGGGTACGAGAATCGGCCCTGCGGAAATGCCACTTCACAACGACGAGGATATTGCGGACTTAATTGCCTGCATACTTCATGCTGGTTCTCGCGACGCGCGCTTTATCATCGACGTGCCGACCAGCCGAACTGACGTTTCTGCAAACGGCCATGTCGTGAAGGCTGGCTATGTGATTGACGCGTTCTTTCTCGAAAAGAAATGAATGAAGATAACCTCAAGAATCTGACAGAGGCTGACCAAGCGAAGCTCCGCGATGCCGTGCAGCTTCTCTTGACCAATGGCGCGATTTTGCGTGAGGAATATCGCGATCTCTACGAATGGTGCCGCATCCGACGTCCACAATTGGACCCGCTCGCCGTTCTCATCGGTCTCAGATTACATTGGGATTACGAGCATCGACTCATTCTCGCATTGCCACAATCAGCGAAGCTGATGCGACGTCTCAAGCAAGATGAGACATTGCTTGCCTTGGCACTTTGGTACGATTTCGATCGCGCAGTGAAAGACGATGGCAAAGCACCTGACGAAGTCGCATTTACAGTGCGGGAATTCAATGAAAATCTGGCGATAAAGTTCAGGAATCTCAAGCTGCCGCAACCAACTCGAATGCGCGAGATTTTGCAAATGTTGGAGAAAAAGAGTCTCATTCGTGTAGAAGACATCGCCAATCCTGCCGGGTTGGCCGCCGCCAAGATCCGCGTGTTGCCGACGATTCGATTCGTAATCCCCTTTTCTAGCTTGGAGGAATGGAATCGTCTGCGCGATCGATATATTCAGATTGGGACAGACTCCGTGGAGGATATCGATGAGCCGTAGGATCGAGCTTACGTGTATCCACGCAATTAACTGGTACGGATATATCGATTCATTTAAAGTTGTCCGCAATTTGTTGGTCGCAGGAGTTACTGGGTCAGGCAAATCCATCCTGATGGATCTTATCCAATTTGTTCTGGTGGCTGATCAGCGTAAGACTCGTTACAATCAATCCGCGACCGGTGAACGCTCCACACGTGACCTGATCGGCTATTGTCTCGGTGATACAAAGCAAGATGTAGCAGGTAGTCGCCAATTTATGCGCGACAAAGGCGGTATTACTTATGTTGCCTTGGAGTTTAGCTGGCCGGCAAAGGGTCGTATCGAGACGTGGGGAATTCGAATCGAATTTGATGGTCCTCTCCGAAAGGATCCTAGATATTTCAGTCCAT
>DASZFK010000035.1:0-6590 GCA_035939855.1 Candidatus Angelobacter sp. | reverse complement strand
GGCGGAACTGCCGCTTAAAAGCCTAACGAATCTGCACGACAAAGGATATTGTGGCTACTTATACAGAAACCCTCGGCGAGGTGAAAACCGATCTCCGCGAGATCGCTGCCGATGTAGTTGCCCGTGCTCTCAAAGCCGGCGCTACCGCTGCGGATGCCATTGCGCGAGAGAGCGAGGAGTTTTCCACTGTAGTCCGCATGGGGCAGGTAGAGACGCTGAAAGAGTCCGGATCGCGAGGGCTGGGCTTGCGAGTGTTCAGCGGGAAACGAACAGCCAGCACCTATTCGAGCGATTTCAGCCACGATGGCATCGAACGCATGATTTCAGGGGCCCTGGCCTTAGTAAAGGTGACTTCTGAAGATCCCTACGCTGGCCTGCCCGACCCTTCTGAGTTTGGTTCGCTAGGCGATCTGAAGCTTTACTACGACGATGTGAATTCACTGCCTGCAGAAGAGAGAATTGACTATGCGCGGCGGACGGAAGCCGCAGCCCTGAACTTTGATTCCCGCATCAGGAACTCTGAGGGTGGTTCCTTCGATGCAAACACCGGCAGCATGGCTCTGGCCAACTCGCAGGGATTTGTCGGAAGCTATCGTCGCTCCTCCTGCGGTATCTCCGCAACTCCGATCGCCCAGGCCGGCAACGAAGCCATGCAACGGGATTACTGGTATTCAAGCACCCGTAGCCTTGCCCTGCTGGAATCACCCGAAGCGATAGGCAAAGAAGCTGCGCGCCGGGCGTTGCGCCGACTGGGGGCACGCAAGATTGCCTCGACTCAGGTCCCACTGGTGTTCGATCCGCAGGTATCGAAATCGATCATCGACGATATTTCTGACGCCGTGAATGGAGACTCCGTTTACCGCCATGCATCATTCCTGGCTGGAAAGTTGGGGCAACAAGTCGCCGGAGAAAATGTAACCATTATCGATGATGGCATGATGCCCGGTGGTTTTGGCAGCAGCCCTTTTGACGGAGAGGGCGTTCCCAGCAGGCGAACCGTGGTGATCGAAAAAGGTGTCCTTCAATCCTATCTGCTGAACACGTACACGGCCAGGAAGCTTGGCCTGGCAACCACCGGAAATGCTGCTCGAGGCTTAGCCGGAAATCCGGGGATTGGCACCGGCAATTTCTTCTTAGAAAAAGGTGTGCGGAGCCCCAAAGAGATCATCGCCGATATCAAGCAGGGACTCTATGTAATCGAGCTTATGGGTTTTGGAGTGAACCTGGTGACCGGCGACTTCTCCCGAGGCGCCAGTGGTATCTGGATTGAGAATGGCGAATTTGCCTACCCGGTAGAAGAGATCACGGTAGGCGGCGACCTCAAGCAGATGCTGAATAACATCACCGAAATCGGCAACGACCTGGAATTCCGCAGCTCGATAACCGCACCCACGATCCGCATTGATGGCATGACTATAGCGGGTGAGTAGTAGCTTCCACAACCGAAATACGCGGGATTATGGAACCGCATTTTTATATAATACTGAGGAGATAGATAAAGGTGGATGGGAATGCTAACGTCAAAACGCAAACCTTCCGCATTGACGAAGCAGCAAGTTGAGTTATTCAAGAAGCTGGCAGCGGAATGGAAACACGAAACTGAGATCGTCGGCAATCTGTCCAAGATTGTGATGCACCCCTCCTATCAGGCGAATCATGGCAATGGGACCTGATATCGTTCCTCTCATTTTGGAAGACCTCGCTAAAGCACCTGCACACTGGTTTTGGGCTTTACACAACCTCGTGCCTCAGGGGGAAGATCCTGCTGAAGGGTTGACAACGATTGCCAAGGCTAGGCACGCGTGGCTGGAATGGGGCAAGAGAGAGCGATATATTCGAGCGTGAAGCTCCCCGATAACTGCGATCAGTCAGAACCCAGCATTTCCAACTGAGTAAGCTCTTTCTAATGATTTTGCTGCTCTGATGCGGCTCTCACTTTGCTTTCGTTGGATTTGACTCTCCCTAACTGCATAGGCTAGCCTCAATAGCTGGCCTGCTGGCTGAATCCCGTGCTGGTAGCCCCGCCTTTTTGCGGCAACGCCCGCTTATTCGCCATGAAAACTCTGCGTAAATCTTTGATTCTTAAGCTGGTTATCCTGGCAGTGATAGTCGCGCCTGTCGCCCCGCGAGTGGTGGCCGATGGGCTGCGTCCGGTCCACGCAAAACGTGCCATTGTCGTGAGTGTTCACCAGGAAGCATCGAAAGCTGGCGTGGCTGTGATGCAGCAAGGTGGAAACGCCGTGGATGCGGCGGTTGCCACCGGGTTCGCTCTGGCAGTGGTGCATCCGGCTGCGGGGAATATTGGCGGTGGCGGATTCATGCTCCTTCGTCTGGCCAGCGGTGAAATCCACTTTCTCGACTATCGCGAGAAGGCCCCGAAAGCAGCCACCCGCGACATGTATCTCGATGCGAAGGGCAATGTAATTCCCGACGCCAGCTTGGTTGGATACAAGGCCGTCGGCGTACCCGGCTCTGTTGCTGGTTTGGTTTATGCCCAGAAGCACTGGGGCAAATTGCCGCTACGAACCGTAATGCAGCCCGCGATTCGTTTGGCGCGGCAAGGAGTTGTGCTTACCTACGAAGAAGCCCAGTCCATGCATGAGGGCCATCTTGCCGATTTCCCGGATTCGAAGCGGATTTTCCAGCGCAACGGCAAGTATTACCAGCCGGGCGAGCTCTTTCGCCAGCCGGAATTGGCCCGGACATTGGAGCGGATCGCTGCGAATCCCGATGATTTCTACAAGGGCGCTTTGGCGAGCGAGCTGGCTGCCAGCATTCAGAAAGCCGGGGGTCTGATCACCAAAGAAGACCTTGCCGAATACGACGTCAAGGAACGGCAGCCGGTGCGGGGGACGTATCGTAGCTATGAAATTTTCAGCGCGCCGCCCCCAAGTTCGGGAGGCGTGACCTTGCTGGAAACGCTCAATATTCTCGAAGGCTATGATCTGCACAGATTGGGCAATCGCTCTGCAGATTCCATTCATCTTACGTCTGAAGCCATGCGGCGCGCGTTTTATGATCGCGCAGAATTTCTGGGCGATCCCGACTTCAGCCAGCTTCCTGTGCCGCAGTTGATTGACAAGAAGTATGCAGAGGCCTGGCGCACGTCGCTTGAGATTATGCGCTCCAGCGTCAGCAAGGAGCTGCGACGTCCTTCCGGCTTCGGCCAACTGGATCGCGAGGCTGCCGCCCATCCTCCGTACATAGGGCCTGAACCGGAGAACACCACTCATTATTCCGTCGTAGACCCACAGGGAAATGCGGTAGCGGTCACAACAACCTTGAATGAGGGCTTCGGATCGCGTGTGACTGCGGGCAAGCTGGGATTTCTGTTGAACGACGAGATGGACGACTTCACCTCCAAGCCAGGTGTTCCCAATGGCTACGGACTGATTCAAAGTGAAGCCAATGCGATTGGGCCGGGCAAACGTCCGTTGAGCGCCATGGCGCCGACCATCGTGCTCAAGGGTGGAAAGCTCTTCCTGGTGCTAGGCTCTCCAGGAGGTCCGCGCATTATTTCCACGGTGGCCAACATCCTTATGGGTGTTGTGGATTATGGACTCGATATCCAGCAGGCGGTGAATGCCCCGCGCTTCCATCACCAGTGGGAGCCCGACCAGATTTACATCGAAAAAACCGGAATCTCACCCGATACGCTCAAGCTGCTCGAAGCTCGCGGCCACAAGGTCCAGTTGAACGGCTATTGGAGCGATGGCGAGTGTATCGAGATTGACCTGGCAACGGGCGAGCGATTAGGTGCTCCTGATGGCCGCAACGGCGGAAAGGCAGTGGGGTTCTGATGCTGCGTGCCATCTCCAGCTACGTTTTTATCAAGCAGAGGCTGCATCCCGGCTTGCTTGACAAGATGGCCGGTGGCGGAGCCCAGGCTATTGAAGTGTTTGCCGCCCGCGGCCACTTCGATTACACCAACCGCGCCGATGTGCAGGAGTTGGGAAACTGGTTTAAGTCAGGGCAGGTGGAGTTCCACTCCATGCACTCTCCCATTTTCACCACCAACGATTTCGCCCGAGCTGTCGAGCCGCCGTTGAACATCGTGGACATGGAAAAGCGCCGGCGCATCGAAGCCATGGATGAGATCAAGCGCGCTATCGAAGTCGCCGAACATGCCCCCTTTCGGTTTCTCGTGCAGCATATAGGAAACAGCAACGAGTCCGACGATACGCGCAAGTTTGAAGCAGCGCTCAGCTCGATCGAGCATCTGCGCGCGTTTGCCAGGCCGCTGGGAGTTACGTTGCTGCTGGAAAATATTCCCAACGACATCTCCACGCCGGAGCGGCTCATGGAGATGCTGCGGATCTTGCGTTATGACGATTTGGGCATCTGTTTCGATACCGGGCACGCCCATATCATGAGCACCGTTCATCAGGCTTTTGGAGTGCTGGAAACCCGCATTCGTTCTACTCATGTCCATGATAACCAGGGCATCCGCGACTCGCATCTTTGGCCCGGCGAAGGCACGGTGGATTGGGAGCAGACGATGCAGCTCCTGCCCACCGCGCCGCACAACCCCGCGTTGCTCATGGAGATTGAAGGGCAAGAGGGCGTGGATGCAGGCAGCAAGATGGCAGAAACATTTAAGAAGCTGGAAAGCATCGCGACGCCGGTCGAGTAACGAGGCATAATGGAAATCACAACCCAAGCGCCAGTCAGCACTATTGCGCAGATCGGCCAACATGACGGCCAGATGGTGACCGTGCAAGGCTGGCTTTACAACAAGCGTGAGAGCGGTAAGCTGCTCTTCCCCATATTTCGCGACGGAACCGGCGTAATCCAGGGAGTCGTCGCCAAGAACCAGGTTTCTCCTGAAGTTTTTGATACGGTCAAGAACCTTACGGATGAATCGAGCGCAGTGGTTACGGGCAAAGTACGCGCCGACAAGCGCGCTCCCGGCGGATACGAGATGGATGTTACTGATATTCGCGTGGTTCAGCGAGTGCCGGAGGATGATCCCTTCCCAATCTCCCGCAAGGAGCATGGAATTGATTTCCTGATGGAGCACCGGCACCTGTGGATGCGTACTCCGCGGCAGGGCGCCATTCTGAGAGTGAGAGCGGAAATCATCAAAGCAGCGCGCAATTTCTTGGATGATCGGGGATTTATCCTGACTGATCCGCCCATTCTTACTCCCGCCGCTTGTGAGGGAACTACGACACTGTTCCCAGTCGATTACTTTGAGGAGCAGGCTTATCTTACGCAGTCCGGGCAGCTTTATATCGAGGCGACTGCCATGGCGCTGGGCAAGGTTTACTCCTTCGGCCCTACCTTCCGGGCAGAGAAATCGAAGACCCGCCGCCACCTTACCGAATTCTGGATGGTGGAACCGGAAATTGCTTACGCTGAGTTGGGCGACATTATGGAGTTGGCGGAGAACTTCATCAGCCACATCGTCCAATCGGTTCTCGCTAACCGCCGTGATGATCTCAAAATAATGGAGCGCGACATCACGAAGCTCGAGAACATCAAACCCCCATTCCCACGCCTCGCCTACGACGATGCGGTAAAGCTGCTTCAGGAAGGGCACAGCAAGGGGCAGCTCGAAACCCGATTTGAATGGGGTGGCGACTTCGGCTCTCCCGATGAGACCTACATCTCCTCGCAGTTCGATAAGCCGGTGATGGTCCATCGTTATCCGGCCCAGATAAAGGCGTTTTATATGGAGCCTGATCCGCAGCGGCCGGAGTTGGCCCTGTGTTGCGATGTGCTGGCCCCGGAAGGCTACGGAGAAATCATCGGGGGATCACAGCGTATCGGCGATTATCAGTTGCTTCTGAAACGCATCCGAGAGCATGGTTTGCCCGAAGAAGCTTTCAAATGGTATTTGGACCTGCGCAAGTATGGCGGCGTCCCCCATGCAGGGTTCGGCATGGGCATCGAGCGCGCAGTTACATGGATCTGCGGACTCGAACACGTGCGCGAAACCATTCCTTTTGCCCGGACGCTCACCCGTATTTATCCATAGAACGAAAGTTTATGACACCGGAAACAACAACTCCCGTCTTAGCGCCGTCGAAGAGCGAAGCAGTCAATAAGCCGATTCTGGCCGACAACATTGTCCCCAAGAAAATCCGGATCTTGGGCATTCCCCTGGATTTAGGACAGACGCGACGAGGCGTAGATATGGGGCCCTCTGCTGTTCGCGTCGCCGGCCTTGAAGCCCGGCTGGAAGCGCTGGGGCATATCGTGGAAGATGGCGGAAATGTATCAGTCGCGATTGCCGAGCAGAAAAAAGAGGGTGACCCGCGCGCCAAATATCTGAAAGAGATCACCGCTACCTGCACCAAACATGCGGATACAGTGCTGAAAACCCTCGAAGCCGGAAAGTTTCCGCTGGTGCTGGGTGGGGATCACTCCGTGGCTGCCGGAACCGTGGCGGGCATAGCCGAATACTACCGCCGCCAGAACCAGAAAATCGGGCTGATCTGGATTGATGCCCATGCCGACATCAACACGCCTGAGACCTCCCCAAGCGGCAACGTGCATGGCATGCCGCTGGCGGCCATCCTGGGATTAGGCCCGCAGGAACTGGCGAATATCTTCAACTTCTCTCCTAAAGTCCAGGTGGAAAACTG
>DASZFK010000034.1:0-16735 GCA_035939855.1 Candidatus Angelobacter sp. | reverse complement strand
GGCCCTCAGTTCGCACCTGAATTTCGACCGGCCCACTTTGGACTATCTTTTGCCCGCCGCGATGTCTTTCACATTTATGGACAGTTTCAACGAATTCGCCCGCAGTTACATTCTCCCAGCAGAAGATGTTGACATTCAAAGTGTCAAGGACTCCTATTTAGCATTTGTAAATTTGCAAAGGGAAATAAGTCTTCTTAGCGAGCAGCTTAGCAAACTCGAGGTCATCAGTAACTTGGAGAAGGAGAGATTCTCGGCTGAACGAGATCGGGCTGTGGCTGTTTATTTGGAAGCGGAGTTCTTGCTGACTCATGCGAAGGAACAGGAAGAAGCAAGACGTCGCGCTCTGTATAAATTGGAAGAAGAACTCCAGGAGGAAGAAGGCCGCCTAAAGAGAATCCAAGAAGACATAGCAACTGCAGAACAACAGATCGATTCAATTAGAAACACGTTTGTCGAAACCGAGCACGGATCGCTCTTTCTCCACTTGACACAAGAAAACCTCGCTCTTGCAGCAGAAATCGACGGGTTGAAACAAATCGGCGTTTCGATTGATCGGGCCAAACTGGCCCGATGCCAAAATGTTGAGAATTGGCTTGCCCAGATTGAATTACTGCCTATTCCAGTGGAAAAGCGGCCTATCGGTGAGCTCCAGCAAGCTGTTAAGCAGCTAGCGGCTGCCGAAGAAATGAGTGCGATCCGTGACTGCATGAAACTCCTCGTTAGTGCTGTTGCGGGAGTCTTGCGCGCGTTGGATGCGGGAGCAAAAGCCACCATAGACAAAGTCGATCAGTTGCAGCAAACGAGAGATGGACAACAACTGATCCTCAATGCCGCACGTGCAGGCATGGCAACTGACAGAGTTGTTTTGCTCACTGAATTGAACAAGCGGTTACCTCGGAGAGACCGCGACCTTCCGGCTCAGGCTCTATGGCAGCTTTGCGAGGTCACTGATGAGAGTTGGCGTCCTGCACTCGAAGTTGTATTTGGCCGAAAGTTCGCGATAGTTGTTGATGCGCGTGATTACGATGAAGCCGAGCGCATCTATCACGGATTGCGCGAGGAGACTCGTGGCGAGTCCCTAATTAATCCTTCCCAAGTTCCATCAGCCACCTGCCAGCCTGGCTCTTTGGCAGAAAAATTGGAAACCAAAAATCCGACAGCTCGCGCCGTAATAGATCATCTCTTTGGAGATGTCATTTGCGTGGATCGAGTGGCCGACCTCCGCCGATACCAGCGCGCTATTCTGCGCGACGGCTTTATGGCGCAACGCCCATTTGTTCAGCGTCTTCGCCATTACGACAATCGCCCGTGTATCGGTCTTCGTGGCTTAGAGAAGCAACGTGCTTGGCTCGCAGAGCAAATCGAGAATGTCGATCTGGAACTAAAGCAACTGTGGCCTGTGCGTTCTGCTGTAGAAGGGGTTCGTCGGTTCGCCGAACGGAATCGATTGAGTGTGGAGAGCTTACATGAAGACTTAGAGGAAGCAAAGCGATTGCCACAATTAAGCTTAAAGTTCAACAACAATGCAGCTGCATTGAAACGGATTACGACTGCAGATCTTAAGACCAAGCAGCAGGAATTGGGCGCTGCTGAAGATCAAGTCAAGCAATTGCGAGAGGCTGAGAGAGGGATTCTCAGGAATACGCGCCGTTCTCAATTGCAATCGCACAAAGATGCTTCAAAGGAGGCAACGGACGAGAGGGAGCTTCGAGAGGACAAATTTAACAAGACTCTTGCTAAAGAGGACGTATCTTGCCATGCACAACGCTTGGAAGAATTGCGAAAGGAGATCAGCGAGGCATATCCACAAAAAGACCGGGCTGCGAGCCAATTGTTTTCTATTCATATGGAGGCCAAGACCACGGCTCACACATTACGAGAGCGGCTAATCGCTGAGCGAAAGCTCTTGGCAGCTCATTCCGAGTATGGATCGCATTATTCGGATTATGATCCTGAATGTATAAGCAATGAAACTTACGAAACGCGCTTAGTCAGGATTCGGGATGGAGAAATTCGAGAATATGCGCAAAAAGCGAAACGAGAGGAGTTAAATTGGCAACAACTCTTTCGCACACAGGTTTTGGAGAAGCTCCAGCAAAAATTGCTGGAAACAGAAAACTTGATGGACCTGCTGAGAACCGAGCTCCGAGAGCCGATTGGATACAACCGATATCGAATTGTTGCTACGCCTAATCGGGACAAAGAATACGTGGTATACCGCCGTCTCATTGAAGTTGCTTCATACGCTCATGAGGGCGAGTTGTTCTTCGCAAATGCGGATTCTGAATTGCGAGACACGATTGAACATCTCTTTGATGAGCTGGTAAAACACCCTGATAGTAAAGAAGCGATGGCCTTTCTTGATTATCGTAATTATAACGACTATGACATGTTGGTGGAGGATATGAGGGAGCTAGATCAGGCCCCTTCAAGCTTAAACAAGCATTCAGGAATGTTTAGTGGTGGTGAGAACCAAGCTCCTTTTTTCGTGGCTATACTCGCGTGCTATTTGCGTGCTTACCGGCGTTATGAAAAGAGGCGTCGCGATCCATCCCTGGCGCTTGTGCCAATTGACGAGGCATTTTCAAAATTGAGCGGTGAATGCATAGACGATTGCATTGGTGCGCTTCAGCACCTGGATTTACAAGGGTTGTTCTCAATGTCCACAGGAAATATCCCTTATGCGATCGATCACTGTGATCAGGTTATTGGCGTTCATAAGGAAATCAAGATACAAGGAAAGAAAAAAATCATCCGCAATATAGCAGTGACGCTTACGCGCGACGCTGCCTACGAGCGGTTTGGATATAGCGGCCGAAAATGAATCAGAAAGCTCATATTCTGTGTAGGCTCGCCCGATCATATGAAGATTCGTATGCGGGGCGTACTGGAAAGGGTGAACGTGATCTGATATTGGATTATGAAAGGCTTCTCGTAGGGTCCGGCTGTCGAGATGGTGATTCACGTTTGATCGCGGAAAGAGACCTCGCAGATGCGGCATCTGCTGGACTCTTAACACTTGTTCATCACAATCGAGACCCGCGGCTTATCCAGCAAATTCGGTTTTCGCGAGCGCAAGAGGAAGCATTCTTTGCTCACATCGGGGAGCCATCGCCTACGGCGAAGAGAGAAGAGCTTGCGGAAATTTTTAGGCGTGCGAGTCAGGTGGAAGTCGGCCCGGAATGGCGAACAGGCTGGAGATCATTTTGTGAGAACCTACAAGTTGCAGCGCTCTCCGGAGATTCTGTGCAACCATTTTCGAGGAATGATCTCGGCCTCAATAATGAGCTACTTACACTAATTCCGAAGATTTTGGCTTGGAGGGGAGAATCATTGATTCGGTTTGCGAGCTGCGTGCTCTGTGGAAATTCCAAGAGATTGCAATCGCTTGAAGGAAGACTTGGCCAGATTCTGGGTACGATCACGCAAGGAGAAAAACTTAGTCTGGAAGACATCGGTATTGTTGCCAATCCCCATTTTGCTCTGCTCCATGGTCCGATACGACTACTGTTGGGAAAGGAGTGGGTAGATTTTGGACAGCTATCCGGCCCCTTTCGGATCTCAGAGGCAGATATCCGAAACGCTGAGAGAATCGCAATTGACGCTCAGCGCTGTCTGACGGTTGAAAATGAAACCACATTTCATGAGTTAGCAAAGTTGCGTTCTGGCGAGTTGCTGATCCAGACCAGCTTCGCCAGCTCTGCCACTTTAGCATTGCTAGATAGGCTGCCTCGCGACCTCCAGTGCTGGCATTTTGGCGATTCAGATCCCGAAGGGTTTGATATTTTACGCGATTTACGCGAGCGAACCGGGCGGCCATTTCAATCGTTTCAAATGTGTTTTAGACAATCCGAGGCCGCCCCTGCCCTCACTGGAGAGCAACGCACTAAACTACAACGACTGATCTCCTCCCCTTCACTGGTTGCTGAACGAGAGCAAATGGAGCGCATTTTATGGGCTTCTAGCATCGGCCTTTTTGAGCAAGAGCAGTTAGGAAAGCCGCGGTTTCCCCATTGGCCGTTTTACTAATTTGACTTTATGCGTAGGGGATTACGCTTCCTATCCATCCTGTCTATAAAGTGCCGAAATTGGTTCTACTGGGCAGACAAGGCAGAAAGGGCAGACAGGGCAGAAAGCAAAGAATCCCCAGTATTCATGCTTGTCCGGGGTTGTCTTGCTGCATAATCAAGGACTTGCAAAAATGAGGGTAGGTAGAATCCCACTCTCTCCGCCATGACCCATATTTTTCTTGCGGGGCTGCGCGCGGTCCCGCTCTCCAAGAGAAGTTCGAGGAATCGTGACTGATAGAATTGGAATCGCTGAAGTCCCACTTACCGCAAAATGGCTAACTTAGTTGCTAGACCCTCGCGTAGTCGGCACGCCACTTCACGATAGCCTTCTTGATATCATCACGGCTGAGCCTTTCGTCGAGAGCACGTTGCACCAACCCCGGCAATTCTTCGTCAGATGCAAACCGCAACGCGATGAGCTGCGCATCCTGAAGTTCGCCAATGCGCGAGCGCAGGGGCTCCGGCAGCACTGACATGAGCCGTAGCTTCTCTTCCAGGCGAATCAACCGATCTTGTACCCGCAGCGGATACGTACGAATGCGTATCATGGCCACGACCATGGCGATGGACCAGATCACATTCCAGCCTCGGATCACCATCGTCTCCAATTTCGCTTCAGGACCGAAGGAGCGGAAAAATAAAACGGTCGCAATAATGACAGTCAGCAGGAACACAAGCGATACGAAGAAATGATACGGCGGATCAAGGCGTGCGTGGTTTGCGTACGTCTGTGGTTCTTTTTCCATGATGCACTCCTCCAGGTTTCGGCCCTAAACAGCCGTCTGCCACAAAATAAAAAATCTCGGAAAGCTGCACAGAGCATACATGATCGCTCCGCCCGGTAGCAATATAACTACTACTAAGTGATTCTTGACGCAATCAAAAAATTTTGCTAATATTGCTTGAACAACTCCTGTCATTCGCGAGGGATACTAACTCCGGGGCTGATCTCAAAATTGGGGGCTGTCTCGATTGCGCAGTAGTGCAACGTTAGCACGAGACGAAAGAACCCTGGTAGGTCCTGGGAAACGCCTATTGCAATTGTAGTAAGGAAAACCGCGGCTTGTCTCAATGTCTCAGGTCTGGGCGCATCCCATTTCGGTCAAAGGGGAAAATCCCAAAACCCTGTATCTGGTAGTGTCAGTTTCGTAAGGCATTACAATCAAATTTTGGCAATTTTGGCACTCATGGCAATTATGGCAATCTCTAAAATGACCCGAACTTTTGTCTTGGCGTTCTGTCTGATAACCGGCCTGGTGGCCGCCTCGCAATCCAAAATCCCACGCTCGGTTTCGGGCGAGTGGCAAGGCTCTGTTGGTGGGCTGCGAGTCGTATTGAAACTGGAGCAAGCCGCCGATGGCGTGCTGAGCGGAAATCTCATCAGCCTCGACCAGGGAAACGCAACCATTCCCATCCAGACGGCTTCTTTGCAGAGCGGCGCATTGCGCTTGGAGTTTAAGCTCATCGGCGCCACTTATGAAGGGAAACTCAGTGAAGACTGGGCGGAAATCTACGGCACGTGGCAGCAGGGCGGCAACTCTGTTCCACTGTTGTTCCGCAGGCCAGGAGTGGTTGTTTCTTCGCGGCTCAAGCCAACCACCATTGGGCGTATTCCCTTTGAACCTTGCCGCGGAGAAGATGGTAATACCGAAGGATTGTGCGGCAGATATGAGGTCTATGAGAATCGCCAAAGCCGCACCGGACGCAAGATCGCCCTCAACATCATGGTGTTGCCGGCTTTAAGCGCCAAACCTGCGCCCGATCCGCTCTTCCCGCTGGCTGGCGGCCCCGGACAAAGCGCCGTGCAAGCCTTTCCCAATACCGGATATGCAACCGCGCTGCAGCAACAGCGAAATATAGTCCTGGTGGATCAGCGCGGAACCGGACACTCGAACCTGTTGCAGTGCCAGCTCAAAGATCCAGCCAGCGCACAATCTATGGTGGGCGATTTCTACAGCTCGGACAAATTGCGGGCTTGCCGCACAGAACTGGAAAAGCGCGCCGATCTTACCCAATACACTACCTCTATCTCTGCGGATGACCTCGACGAGGTGCGGGACGCCTTGGGCTACGACCACATCAACGTCTTCGGTGGTTCTTACGGTACACGCGTCGGATTGGTCTACCTGCGCCGTCATCCGGAGCATGTCCGTACCCTGACCTTGGAGGGAGTCGCGCCACCCCAGTACAAGATTCCTCTGCCGTTCGCCAAGACCATCCAGATGTCGGTTGAGCACCTGATCGATGCCTGCGCGTCCGATGACGCTTGCAAGAGGAGCTTCCCGGACTTATCGTCGGAATTCAAAACGATTGTTGACCGCCTGGAGAAGTCGCCTGCCCAGTTTGAAATAAGAAATCCAGCGGCCAAGACCACGCAGACGGTAACGCTTTCCCGTGGCATGTTTCTCGCCAATCTGCGCGCAATGCTTTATATACCTATGCTGGCCGCCCAGTTTCCGTCGATGATTCATCATGTCTTCAAAAATGACTGGACAGCTTACGGAGCGACCGTCCTGAGCCTGAACGCTCAACTTGAGAGAGTTTTGGCTCGTGGCATGCAGTTCTCCGTCATCTGTGCCGAAGATGTGCCGAACATCACGGAGACGGAAATCAAGGACGAAACCCAAGGCACAGCCTTGGGAGATTTCCAGGTCCGGCTGTATCAAAAAGCTTGCCAGGAGTGGCCTCGCGGAAGCATACCGAAAGACTTCTTTACTCCCATACATTCAGACGTTCCGGTACTGATGATTTCCGGCGTTCTCGATCCGGCCACGCCGCCGGCAATGGCGCAACAGGCCGCCGCCGATCTGGCCCACAGCCGTTTGATTGCGATCCAGGAAGGCACTCACGGCACAGGTTCTCCATGCATCGACGGCCTGATCGCAAAATTCGTGGTCCAAGGTTCTCTCGATGGCCTGGACCCAACCTGCACCAACGACATTCATCTGCCTCAATTTTTGACAAAATAATACGACGAGAATGCGTGGACTTTGTTTGTTCTTTAAATTACAAATTAGAAATTAAAAATTAGAAATTCCCGTGATGTCTCATGATCAAAACTCTGTCCTGGACCACAATGATCAGCTGGACTCTTGCGCTTGTGCTGTTCTCCGGCCCACAAGCCACAAACACCGTGGCCCTGCCCAACGCATCAGAGTTCCCGAAATTCGATGCTTCCTCTCTGCCGGTAATCGCTAAGATCCACATCGGCGGCGATCCTGATTGGCTTGGAATTGGGTTTGGCTCAGTATGGGTCTCAGTTCCAAAAAACAATGAGGTTGTTCGAATCAATCCGCAGAACAACCAGATTGAAGCCCGGATCAAAGTTGGCGAAGATCCCTGTTATGGCATTGGAATCGGCGAGAAGCATGTTTGGGTTTTGAATTGTAAAAGCCAGAGCCTTGTCCGCATTCGTCCAAGAGACAACACCGTGGACCAAGTCAATTCCGTCCGCATTGCTCCCCACGGTGAAGGAGGAATCGCCGTCGGAAAGGACGCAGTTTGGTACGTCAGCAATCAAGATGGACACTCCAGCACCCTCATTGAACTGAACGGGCACGCCACCAAAGCTGTAACCGTGGGAACCGATTCTGCCGTCGTGAATTCGGCCTTCAGAGCGATTTGGGTTACCAGTTCCGGCGAGGGCAAGATTTATCGCATTGATCCCAAACGGCACACAGTCGTTGCTACGATCACCGTTCCAGCCACGCCTCGCTTTACTGCGACCGATAAACAATCCGTATGGGTCCTGAGCCAGTCCGATGGAAGCGTCTCTCGCATCGATCCGGCCGCCAACAAAGTGAGCGCCAGTATCGCTGCCGGGATTCCTGGCGCGGGCGGCGACATCGCATCTGGAGGCGGTTACATCTGGGTAGCTGCCAGTGGTACCCCAGTGACGAGAATTGATCCAAAGACCAACAAGGTGGTGTATCAATACGGAAACTATAAAGGCGCGGATGCAATTCGCTTCGGCTACGGCGCGCTTTGGGTCTCAGATCACGGCAAAGGCGATGTTTGGAAAATCGATCCACAGAAGCTGGGACGCTGAGCCGTCAGATTATTTCTGTGAATGACAACTGCCAACGCCTGAGTCTTTAAACTGTCCACCTGCTACTGGAATGAACTCCCATTCGTAACTTTGAGAGTGCAGAGTGAGCTTGAGTACTCCAAAAGTGCTGTTGCTGCGGCTGGCAGTTGTAGGCAGAGGCAGGTTGAACCGGCGCTGGTTCTTGCCTCCGGTGCCCACCACGAACTCGCGGATTCCTTTCTTCGGGTCGGCGATGCCATCGGGATTTTGAGGCGCAAAACGTTCGTAATCATGGTCGTGGCCATTCAGCACGATATCAGCGCCCGCTTCATACAGATCGCTCCAAAACGGTTTCATCGCCGGATCATTGCCGTGCTCGCTTCCTGAACTGAAGAGCGGGCTATGCCAATAGGCAAGGATGCACTTTGAAGAATTCTTTTCGAGGTCATCGTGAAGCCATCGTTCCTGCTGAGAACCTTTTTGGCAGCCACCTACGTCGGCGCATTGGCTGTTGAGAGCAATGATGTGCCATGAGCCAAGATCAAAGCTGTAATATCCGCGCCCTGTTTCTCCGGCAATCTTGCCGAAATAGTTGAAATATCCTGCCGCGCCGGGCGTGTGGTATTCATGATTCCCCGGAGCTGGCCGCGTGCGCGATTTGTGGCGCCCCCAGGTTTTGGCATAGCACTCGTTAAAGTTCTGGTCGGTACCATCAGGATAGGCCAGATCGCCAAGGGTCAAGACAGTTCCCGGTATTTTATCCACCAGTTTGGCGGTTGCTTCCGAACCGGAAAGGTTATAGCAGTCCACGATGTCTCCGGCAGCGATCACGGTTTGCTCCGAGGTTGTTGCATCGGATGGCGAGGCCACGGCCTTCGATTGGCCAGAGATGGTTGTACAGCATGGCATCGTCAGTACGAGAAAGAGGAGAATTTTCATCAAGGTTGTTCGCACAGATTCATTCAATCCTAAAAAAATAGATTTTATCTGCTCATCCACTCAACTTGTTTTTGACTGTGGGTTGAGTTCTGACGATTTCGGCGCAGGCACTTTACAATTTGGGTGGGCGTCCTGCCATTTTTTTGGCTGCGCTTTTCAGAGCCGAAACCGGATCGTCAAGAAACTTCATTGATATTGATTTGGAGATGGCAGCGAGAACCGTGCCCTCATCATCAGGTACCAGCATCTCGTAATCGGCAGTCATCAAGATGCACTTGATGCGCTTTGCGAAGGCACAAATATCTCGTACATAGCCAACTGAAAGCCTGCGAACATCGACGTATTTGCAGAAATAACGCCAACAGATGACACAACTAACAATAGAAACAAGGCTTTAGCAGATAAATGATCTTTGGGCGGCATAATTTTTATTCTCAGTCATTAAAAAACAGACATCCAAAGGGAACTTACTCAAACGCAGAGGCCCGCAATGAAGCGGGTCTCTCTGCTTTGGAAAACCGCCTATTTTTCCCTGCTGTTCGTCCAACGTAACCCCACAGAGACAGTTCGATTGTAGTATTCGCGTTGAATTGGAAATTTCTCGCTTCCTTGATAGAAGCCAAAAACTTCATTGTTGAGGTTGAGCAACGACACCACAGCCTGGAATCCATGCCCTCTCGGTATCCAGTAACTTACCTGTGCATCTACCTGGGTATGCGGATAGAGGTACTGGTCCCCGTTGGGTCCTTTAATGCCGGCGTCTGCTCCCTGGGTGAAGTTGTAGAAGAAGATGTTGGCATCATTGTGGCTTAGACCCATTCGGGCAGAGATACCTCTCTTGTCATACGTCATGTCGAAGTTCCAATTGTTCGGGGCTTGGCGCTGCAGGGCTGGATGATCGGTCCGGCCTCCAAATGCGCCTGGAGCGAATGTTGTGGCCGACGCGGTATAGCTGTAGTTTGCCCTCACACCAGTACCGTTAAACAGCCCGGGCAGGAAGGAGAGCTGTTGCTGCCACGCCATCTCAAAACCTTCCAGGTTTGCATGGGGGCCATTCACCGGGCCGTTCTGCAGGAATCCCGCAAAGGGCCCTGAAGTGAGACGGGTCTGAACATTGAAGATCGGATCCGTGAGGTATTTGTAGAACACACCAGCCTGAATCACGCCCACTGGTTTCAAATAGTGCTCGATGAGAAGATCGAAGTTTTGGGCGTGCTCCGCTTTGAGATTGGGATTGCCAACCGATACAAAGCTCTTGTTTGGAGTCGGGCCGTCTGATTCGACAATTTTCGGCGGCAGATCAGAAAAGTTCGGGCGCGCAATGCCGATCCCGTACGCGGCCCGCAGGATGGTGTTCTGGCCAAACAAATATTGGAATTGCACACTGGGAAGAACATCCGTGTAGGACTGTCCACCTGGCACCAGAGTGACGGCATTAGCATTGTTATTGATAATGTGCACTCCCAGGAACGAGGCATCCGTCGATTCCACGCGGAAGCCTGCTTGGAGTCGTACATGCCCGACATTGATGGTGTTCATCGCGTAACCGGCATACACTCGCTCACTGGCGTTAAAGTCCCCGGAAATGATCCTGTTATCGCGAAAGGTATTGGGAGTGAAAGTGTTGCGATTGGAATTGAAAAACGCAAGGATCTTGTTGTAGTCCGTTGTTGGCCCATACGCAGGATAGGCGTGGAAATAATAATCCGGATTGGTGAAGCCACGCAGCACCTGGCTCATTTTGAGCGTGTCATCGGCATTGAAGAATTGCTGATTGTTGAGCTCCGACTTGACCGCATCACGTACCTTTACACCTACTTCGAAAGCGCTGAAGTGCGACCCGAGGTTGTACTGACGTGAGAATGACGTTGAGCCGTGAATATCTCTTTCGAACGTGTGATTGTCGCCCATGGAGATACTATCCAGCACATAAAGGCTGGGATCGAAAATATTCGCATTCACTGCAGTGAGCTTCGGGGTAAAAGGATTGTTTGTATCAATCAAGAACTGCACACCGCCATTGAGAGGATTGGCAGGGTTATTGGGATCAGGAACGAAATTAGCCGCCGGAAATGTGCCGGTAAACCGAGCTTGGCCAAGGGCCAGCTCGTAAGTGAGGGCGCTGCGTCCAAAGTCGTGGCGGGCCCCAGCCACGACGTTAAAGAGCCGCTGTTCGGGCGTGCGGGTCAAGTGGGTAAAAGCACTGCTACCATCAGGATTGGTCAAATTTTGCGACGCAAAACTGCCAACCGAAGGTGAATAAATCCAGTCTTCGCCAAAGTCTTTGAATCGTGAAAACAGCCCGCGAATATAAGCGGTTGACCACTCGCCTAATTTGTAATCGAGCGTCCCTCCGAAACCATAGCGGCTGCGGTTATACCAATATTCGCGAAGGTCCTCACCATTAAAGACCGGCACACCCTGCGCAAAGTCACCGTTGGCCAGCGAAGTCGTTCCCACCGAGGGTTCTACGTCGTCAATCCCGCGTTGATTCCAGTCCCAGGTGCCGCCAAACATGATTCCCAGCTTTTTGTTCTTGCCGAAGCGATTACCGGCAGTCCCTGAAAACTGGTTTAACCAGCGGCCACCCGCAATAGGAGTATATCCACCCAAGGCAAGTCCACTGAGGTAGGGCTTGTCCCCGGCGCTCTTGGTAACCAGGTTGACCGATCCCCCGATCGCATCGCCTTCTTGATTGGCGGAAAGAGTCTTGCTCACCTGGACCATTTCAACCAAGTCTGCGGGAATTGCATCGAGCTTGACGTTGCGTACGTTTTCCGGCGAAGGCAGGTGCACGCCATCGACCGTAACATTGCTCAGGCGCGGTTCCGTTCCGCGAATCTGGACGTACTTACCTTCTCCCTCATCTCGTTCCAGTGACACGCTAGGCAGCCGGCCCACCGCGTCGGCAATGTTGGTGTTGGGCAAGCTGGTGATCACTTCTTTCGGTAAGATTTGAATGATGTTATCGGCGGTGCGTTCAATGTTCAGGGCTTCAATCTCACCTGTCTGGCGCTCCCCGCGAACTTCAACGACCTCGCTTTGTGTGCCGATCTTGAGAGTTGCATCTACTTTCGCCACATGGCCGGCTGTGACATCCAGCTCGGTCGAAAATGGCGCGAAACCAACATACGAGATCGTGAGGGTGTAGTGACCCGGCGCCAAGTCGGAAATCGTAAACTGGCCCTGGGCATCTGATACTGTCTTGTAGCCATTGGGTTGCAGTTCCACGCGTGCTCCTTGCAAAACAGCGTGGTCTGCGTCTGTGATATGGCCGCTGATCGTGGCTTTGCGTTCCTGCGCTTGCGCAGAAACCAGCCCGAAGATGTTTGCAAGCAACAACGCGAGCAATAAGTACCAGGACTTTCGCATACACAACCTCCAATCGAGGACTCAGCCAGCCTTGTGTGTAGTCGTACCCAGGCTGGTCATGAAGCCTCCATGACGCGGGGGGATTTAGAGAAACCGGGAATGCTAATCGGCGGGCGTGACTAAGGCGTGAAAGTCTCGTTAAGAAAAGATTAAAAATCCGTTTTGCTGTTGTGGAAACTGTGGATTGCCAGGATTTAATTCTACCGGGTATACGCCCGGTTCGCCGTGCGAGTGGCTGGAATTATTTATTATTATGCCACCCAGGGTGGTATATTTATGGTGATGTCTGAATTATTTTCGGTCAACGAAGCGGCAGCAATCGCACAAGTTTCACCTGAGACAATTCGCACTGCTCTGGAAAAAAAATCCCTGAATCCTTCATTACGCCAGAAGAAAGGCAAGGTTGCACATCCGCAATTCTCTGCTGGAGATGTCTTGCTGATGAAGGTGCTGGTCGAATTTCCGTTTCCCCTGAGAAAAGAAGATAAGGAAGCTTTGGCCCACATCCTGGCAGGAGGACGTCGTTCAGCATTGCATTGGTCAAAGCGCGGGGCTGACCTTATTTATCGCTCAGGAAAAGCGCAAGTGTCATTTGAATGTGGACCACTGAAACAGATGGTCGAAAAGAATCTCGCGTTATACCGTTGGGGCAAGCGGCGGGTGGTCTCGTCACCAGACATTCTAAGCGGAGAGCCAGTTTTTCGAGGAACACGTATTCCCTTGCAGCACGTTGCCGAGCTTTATCGAAAAGGTGTGCCTGAGCAGGAGATCGTAAACGATTTTCCAAGCCTCAGCCGACGCGACCTGGAATATGCTCAGCTCTTTGCACGTTTCAGCAGTAAACCAGGCCGCCCCAAAAAGCCATTGTCTTTTCGCCGGATGCCGCAATCTCTCTAGCAATGCGATTGCTTCTCGATGAACACATCTCTCCAACCTTGATCGCAGCTCTAGCTGAAGCGGGCGTATATGCTCAATCAGTACCGCATGTTGGGCTTGCTGGTCGAACGGACTACGCCATAGCGAAATATGCCTTTAATCATGATTTCACCATCGTTACCACCAATGCCCGCGACTTTATCCCTTTGTTCAAGGTTGCTTTGCACCCAGGATTGATTGTGCTTCGCGAGAGTGGGTTGAGTTCAAATGAGCAGTGGAACCACATAAGACCCGTTGTTGAAGCCGTGAAACGATCAGGTGATCCTGACTTCATGCTGAATAACGTGATTGAGATAACAGGAGTGGGGCAATTTCAGGTGCGGAATGTTCCACAACCCTGAGCCGCAATGCAAACGTTGGTTAGTGGGAATCTGTCACTGCGTTCCCGTTCCTGCTCGCCCGAATCAATTCCGAATAAAGGCGAGCGCTGGGACGCAGTGTCCGAACCTGCGTCTCGGGATTGAGTTCGACCAAGCCAAAGCGAAGATGCCAGCCTTCATTCCATTCGAAGTTATCGGTAAGGCTCCAGTGAAAATATCCGCGTAAATCCAAACCTTCTTCGAGCATTCGCGCGACGTAGTCAAGGGAAGATTCAAGCAGCCAGGGCCGAATTCGGTCCGCGCGGTCAGGAACACCATTTTCAAGTATGTAGATCGGTTTGTTGAACGAACGAAATCTCTTCACGGCCCTGCGTAGGCCTTTTGGATAAGCCTCGCCATAAGGAATCTCAATGCAACTATCTCCCTGCGGCTTGTGCGGAGGCACTGTGAGGCTGCAAAACAGCGTCCTGGGGCTCTTCCAGTCAAAGCCTGCGCGTAACCGTATGTAATAGTTGATGCCTACGTAATCGCAGGTGTTTTGCACCTCGGGCATCCGCGCGCCGATGAGATGCAGAGGAAACGGAAGCGTGCCATCCTTAATGGCATCGGCAAAGTTGTTGTTGAAGTGATGGTCAATGATCGAGCAAAGCCAGCGATCCAGGAACGACTTCTTCTTGCGGGGTTTAAAAACACAGAAGTGCTGTGCCCAGCCCACATTGGCCTCGGCCTGAATCTCATGGATCGCATGATAAGCCGCAGCGTGCGCCCGGCAAAGGTTTTGGGTTACACGCGCAGCCAGAAGAAAACGGCCCTTCTTTCCCGGCGGAAACTCGCCTAAACAATATCCAAGCGCAGTATAGACATTCGGTTCGTTGAAGGTGATCCAGTCCTGGCAAAGATCACTCAGAGTCACGACGACCTTGCGGGCAAAGCGCTCAAAAAGTTGAACGGATTCTGCGCTAGCGAACCCCTTTTTGGCTTCCAGCCACAACGGGTTTGTAAAATGATGAAGGGTTACAAAAGGGCGGATTCCGCGCTGTTGCAATGCCTTGAGCATTTCCCTATAGCGCGCTAGGGCTTCGTTGTCCCAGACTCCCTCGGAAGGCTCAACCCGGCTCCACTCCACCGACAAGCGGAGCGCATTAATGCCGAGCGACTTGGCCAAGTCAAAATCCTGCTCGGCATTTTTCCACCAGTCGCACGCCCTTCCCGAGCATTCGCCTGACCGGATTCGCCCTAGCTTCTCCCACGCCGACCATTGGTTGTTCGACAGATCGCCTTCGACCTGATATGCCGAAGTGGAGACGCCCCAGAGAAACTTTTCCGGGAAAGCATGATGGTTTTTTTCTTCTGTGCTATTAGCCATGTACCCAGAGGAAATTATACCTTCTGGCGCCAATACCCTTGATCGTGCAGGAAATACTTGTCATTCCAGCTATTCACCAGGACTTTCACAAACAAGCTCATGATTTTCAAATGCCCGGCCGCCCGGAACCGCCGGTTCGTGGTGTGAATGCGGCCAGAGACGACCCCAAATTTCCACCCCGAAAGTTTCTTCGTCAGCAGGTAATCTTCGGCATAGAGAGCGCCCTCATGGAAGCCGCCCAGTTGATCAAATTTGTTCTTCTCGAACAGCATGAACATGCCCGTGCTGAACGGCTTGAAGATCACCGAGCCATACTGGGCGATATTGTTCCCTATATAGAGGATTTGATCAGCCACAGAACCATTGCTGCACCAGATATTGGTCGTGACACAATGCAGCTTTCTGCGCTCCATGAGTTCCACGGCGCGGCGCACCAAGGTTGGATCTTTCAATTCCATGTCCGCATCGATGAAGAGCACATAAGGCGTAGACGCCCGGCGCGCGCCGGCATTACGCCCGATCGAGGGCAGTCCACCGGGGATCACCTCTACATTGAGCCTGTTCGAGAATCCCATCACCAGGTCGGGCGTGCCATCCGTCGAGCCGGCATCAGCAACGTATACTTTGGTAAGCGGCATGGAGGGGTAATCCTGCCTGCACAGCGATTCCAGGAGGGTTGGCAAGAGCTTCGCTTCGTTCTTCGCCGGAATCACGATCGTCAATTTGCTCGGATGCGAATTCATGGATGAAGACTCCTTCCTGATTGATGGCGATGTAGGTACAACTCAAATCGACCCATGCGCCGGAGTTGTAGTACTCCACGCCGTCGCTGGTCTCTTTCATCGGAACGTGGGTATGGCCACAAAAAATGCGCTCAGCTTTGCCTTTTTTTGCGTAGCTGAGCGCGCCATGCGCTACCTGTGCTGATAGCCGCAACCATCGAGTATTAAGACGGTCCAGGTAGCGGGCAACTCGTTTACTTTTAAAATCGATTTTCTGCAGGTTTAAATAGATCCACTGGCCAATCCGGCTGAGGAAAAGATTCTTTACGGCAAAACTGTCAAACTGGTGTCCATGGACGGCCAGATGGTGCTTTCCCTGATAACTCCAGGCATATTGCTGGTAGACCGGAACACCCACTAAATGCGACATCACTTCTGAAAGGCCGTGGTCATGATTGCCTTCGACCCACACAACCTCGGTTCCGTGGCGAGGATTCGAGAGCTTGCGGATATACCCCAGGAACTTCCAATGCTCCTTCGTGAGCCGCCGAAAATTAAGGTCGCTGAAGATATCCCCCAGCAGGATGAGACGGTTGAACTTGACTGACTGCAAAAGATGAAGCGCGTCTTTTGCCCGGCTGACTTCCGATCCCAAATGCACATCGGAGATAATCAGAGTGTCAATAAGGTCTTTCCCCATGCACTACTTTTGTAGCAATTCCAGATTGCGGAAAGATGAAGGCAAGATTAAATCTGAGTTAAATAACGGCAGCTCACGAATCAGAGAATCAAGAGTGACAACAGAGCGAATCGGATTGGGTAAAGCGAATCGCATTGGGTAATTGGGTAATTGGGTAATTGGGTAAGTTGGTAATTGGGTAATTGGGTAAGTTGGTAATTGGGTAATTTTCTCGCAGGCCTATCTTCGTCTTTGCCCCCTTATACCATGAATAAATCAAAATAGGAACCCCTCACGTATAGGA
>DASZFK010000033.1:0-8217 GCA_035939855.1 Candidatus Angelobacter sp. | reverse complement strand
AGACGCCGCTTCAGGAACGGTTGTCTTCTCAGCAGGATGAGTTGTGACTGGAACAGGAACAGCAATGGGAACAGCAGGTATAGGTGTTTCTGGTATTGGCGTTGCAGCTCGCTTGGCCGTCGCAGTTTTGAGCTGCTCCTGGAGGCCGTCGAACCGCCTGTTAAGTAGAGCAATTTGATCTTCGAAGTTCCTTGCGTCTTTTCTGCGGCGGCCTTCTATGACAGCGGCGTAAATGATCGCCGGCAAGCATATAACAAACCAAAGGAGGCAGAAGAGAAAGAACCATTGCATGGTTTTACGTAGAAGCAATTGTAGAACGCTCGTCAGGCATTGTCTTGCAGAAACTACATAAGCACTTTAGTCACTGCAACTTAGCGGTTAATTCCAGCTTTTCAATTCACAACAGGATTTGGATAGAATCAGCACCAATGAGCATCGGCGAACCAATCACTCAGGTTAGCCCCGAATTGCTGGTACAGAGTTACGCCAGTCGCGCCAGACTGGCGCCATGGTTATTCGGTTCAGCCATTTTCCTCAGCGCGTTCCTGCTGTTTCTGGTTCAGCCCATTCTGGGCAAGATGATTCTTCCCTGGTTTGGCGGCGGAGCAGGTGTCTGGGCTGCCTGCTTGCTTTATTTTCAAGCTTCGCTGCTGGTCGGGTACGCTTATGCACACTGCCTCCGTCGTTATTTGTCGCCCAGGCGGCAGATGCAGTTGCACATTCTGCTGCTTGCAGCCAGCATCGCGCTATTGCCAATCTTGCCTTCGCCTGAGTGGCGTCGCCTGGGAAACATTGATCCCGCGATAAAGATCCTCGGATTGCTGGCCAGCACTATTGGCCTGCCTTACCTGCTGATTTCTTCGACCAGTCCTTTGCTGCAAGCCTGGTACACCACCGTCAAGCCCGGAGCTTCTGCTTACCGTTTGTATGCGCTCTCCAATCTTGGCTCCCTGCTGGGCCTGATTTGTTTTCCCGTAGTGGTCGAGCCGCGCCTGGCTTCGCGCACGCAAGGCTGGGGCTGGTCTTGCGCTTACATCGTCTTTGCCCTGTTGTGCGCCGCAGTTGCCTGGTATGCGTGGAAACATCGAATGCCAACCGGAGATCAGGAAA
The DNA here is from genome assembly GCA_035939855.1 of Candidatus Angelobacter sp. Taxonomy (GTDB): domain Bacteria; phylum Acidobacteriota; class Terriglobia; order Terriglobales; family Acidobacteriaceae; genus Angelobacter. Next base: position 7,107 of record DASZFK010000033.1, on the reverse strand, counting down.
TCTCTGCTAAACCGATCGAGTCTTCCTTGGAGCCGGGATTCGGGATGCTAACACTCTGGATCGCTCTGGCGGCTTGCGGTGCGGCGCTCATGATGGCCGCGACCAGCTATCTGACCCAGAACCTTGCTCCCATCCCGCTATTGTGGGTGCTGCCCCTGGGACTTTATCTGTTCAGTTTTGTTCTGTGCTTTGAGAATGAGCGCGTCTACCAGCGCCTGATCTGGATACCCGCGGTGTTGGCCAGCCTGGGCGCAATGGCCTACGTAATGTTTAATCGTGGCGGCGCCACCAATCTGAAAATATCCCTGCCTTTCATGCTCGTGGGGTTGTTTTGTTGCTGCATGGTCTGTCACGGCGAGCTTGCTCGGCACAAACCGGGAACTCGATTTCTGACTTTTTTTTACTTGTGGACTTCAGGCGGTGGAGTGCTGGGCGGGTTTTTTGTCGCCATCGTTGCCCCCCACATTTTCAAGACTTATGTTGAACTGCCTATTTGGATGGCCATCTGCGCCGTGCTCACCTTCGCGATTGTGTGGAAGGAGACCGCCGATCGCAGCCGGATCATCCAGGCAACCGTGCGTGTGGCACTGCTGGCGTTTATTGTGGCTCTGCTCGCGTATATGGCTGTCCACAAGTCCAGAATGGACAGGCATTATCATCTCCAGGTAAGAAATTTTTACGGCGCGCTACAAGTCGAGGATACTGACGCGGGCGACGAAGATGGGGGCGTTAGAACGCTGGTCCATGGGACTATAGAGCATGGCGCGCAGCTTCTTGATCCTGCCTTTCGCCACGAACCTACCTTGTATTACATTCGCAGCTCGGGCGTCGGTCTGGCCATGCTGTTTCTCAAGGCCCGCGGCCCCATGCGCGTGGGCGCTATCGGCCTGGGCGCGGGGGTCCTCGCCAGCTACTGCCGAATTGGAGACGTCTATCGCTTCTATGAAATCAACCCGGAAGTTTTCAAGATTGCGAATTCGGAGTTTACCTTCCTGCGCGATTGCCGCGGCCAACTGGACGTCTCGCTGGGCGACGCCCGCCTTGCTCTTGAGAGCCAGCCGCCCCAGGATTTCGATCTGCTGGTTGTGGATGCGTTTTCCGGAGATGCTATTCCAGTCCATCTCCTGACCAGGGAAGCCTTCATTGAATACTTCCGTCATCTCAAGAGCGACGGTATCCTGGCCGTCCACGTTTCCAACAGATACCTGGATTTGGCGCCAATTGTCGCCGGAATCGCAGAGAATCTGGGGAAAGGCGCGATTGGCGTTTTTGATTCGGCTGACGAAGGCAAGGATCCAGCATCAAGTGATTGGGTGCTGGTAGCCGGAAAGCCTGAGACCTTTAATGACAAGCTTTTTGACACCAACTCAGTTCAAGGTGTCCACTCTAATCCGCACATCCGCCTGTGGACAGATAACTACAGCAATGTGCTCCAGATTCTCAACCTTAATAAGGCGAAAAAAGAGGAGCAGGAGAACTGGGAAGATTAGCACAACTACAAGTCTTCCCCAGCAAAGACGTAGGCGGGCGGCTGCGGTCCAGGCCTGAGGTTAGGAGCTAACTAGGACTGTCACGAGATCGTGCTCGGGTGTAGGCTGCTGCAGATGCTGTTCAAAAAATTGCTCTACGCTTGCAAGGATTTCCGGGCCTTCCTGGGCCTCATAGACCGCCTTGCGCAAAGCTGTGCCGTTGGGGACGCCGTGAGTAAACCAGGCGACAAACTGCTTCATCTTGCCGCCAGATCCATGCATATTTTCATCAACCAGCATTTTGAAGTAGGTGCGGATCATCTCGTAACGATCGGCTTCGGTGGGCTGGTCGTAACGTCCGGTCTCGACAAATTGTGCGATCTGGCGGAAGATCCACGGATTGGAAGCAGCAGTTCGACCGATCATTACTGCGTCACATCCGGTTTGGGCAAGCATCGCGATTGCGTCCTCGGGCGTCCTGATGTCACCGTTGCCGATCACGGGAATTCGGACTGCATCCTTAACTGCGGCAATCCACTCCCAGCGCGCCTGACCGCTATAGCCTTGCTCGCGCGTGCGGGCGTGCAGGGCCACGGCATTAAGGCCGCACTGCTCCGCCATGCGGGCAAGCTCTACACATACCACATTGGTGTCGTCCCAGCCGAGGCGGAACTTCACCGTGAATGGAATTGTGACTGCCGCGCGAACAGTTTCGAAGATGCGCCCAATCGCTGGAAGGTCTTTCAGCAATCCAGAACCTCCATTGCATTTGACCACTCGCTTGGCTGGACATCCAAGGTTCAGGTCAACCAGATCGAAGCCTGCGTCTTCGACAATCCTGGCTGCCTCGGAAAGAGTTCTCGGATCGCTGCCAAAAAGCTGGGCGGAAATCGGATGTTCGTCCTGGTAAAAATGCAGATAGCGCTTTCGCTTGGATTCACGGGTGCGGGAAAGGCCATCGGCAGAGGTAAACTCCGTCATGATGAGACCGCAGCCTGATTTTTCCAGCTTGAACTTGGTACCGCCATCGGATTGTCCCGACGGTACGGCCATGACCGTTTCAGGCTTGTGAACGAAGCTGGCATTGCGAATGAAGCGGCGAAAAACCGTGTCGGTGACCCCGGCCATCGGAGCAAGGACGGTCGGGGGATCGATGTGCACATTCCCGATCTGAAGAGACTCCGGCACACGCGCATTTTCAGGCACGGTGGCGATGGATGCCGGATTTTCCCAGAACTTACGCATGTTGAGCTTCTAGCTGTTAGCTACTCGCTCCTAGCCAAACCAACCTGCTGGATTCTCTGCAGAGTCTACACTGCCGACATTGCTAACAAATGTCGACATGGTTTTGGCAGCTAACCTGTCCTGAGGTGTAAGCCGAAGGAAGCTAGTAGCCAGCAGCTCTTCCCAATTAAAAAACCTCCGCCAAGGCGGAGGTTTTCGAAATTCTCCGCGTTATTTTTTGGCCGCTTCAGCCTTGGCTGCTTCTGCTTTGGCGTATTTGCGACGAAAGCGTTCCACTCGTCCAGCGGTGTCTACCAGTTTTTGCTTGCCGGTAAAGAATGGATGGCAATTCGAGCAAATCTCCAGGCTAATATTGCCTTTATGCGTGGACCGCGTCGTGAAAGTGTTGCCGCACGCGCAATGCACGCGAACCTCGTTGTATGCGGGATGAATACCTGCCTTCATGACCTCTAAACCTTTCGTGGTAAAAGCTTTATTTTAACCGAACCGGCTGCATTTTGGCCAATCCGGTGGGATTGGATTCACTTTATGCCGTTGGGGATTCAAAACAGCAGCTCAGCATGTTACTATTTAGTCAACTCTCGATTCAGAGTACCCATCCAACGTGAGTACCTGTTTGCGCCGCTTTGTTGTAAACCTGAGTGAAAAAAGAACGCTAATGTGGACAATATCGATTCCGTTGATGCTTCCTTCCATAACGCCAATGCTCGTGATTCTGTGCGCCGCCTTGATCTCCGGCACAGCGGCTACGACATGGTTTGCCTGGATAGCGCGTAGGGAGCCGGTTCGTGAAGAGGCTGTTGTCAAACGTGAGACGGACCTTAATTCCTGAAGAAATCGCGTTCGAAACGCGCTAGACTCTGGTTCATGGTTTCCTTAAGCAGAGTGTTGGCATCCATTTCCCTGGTACTTGCTGCAAGTTTGTCGATTGGGCAGTCGCAGTCGCCCTCTGCTCCCTCGCCATCCGCTGCGGTGGATCTCGCTACCGTGGTGAAACAGCAGTTCGGCGCGACCTTCACGCTCCCGAAAGAGTATCCGACGCCCTTGATTACCGCGGACTTCGATGGCGATGGCATTGAAGATGTCGCTATCGTGGCGGACAGCAAAGAACCCATGCCTGATTCCTACGAATTCAAATACACAGTTGTCGATCCTTATAATTCATACTTCGGCTTTGGCAATCCTGCAGTAACCTCAAGTTTCAACACCTCAGATCCCAAAAGAAACCACGCTTTATTGGTGATCTTCGGGGCAGGCTCCGATTCCTGGCATGCCGCTACGCCTAAGGCCAAGTTCGTGATGATCAATGTCCCCTTCGATTCGATTGAAGTTGGCCGCATGTTGGTCAAGAAGAACAAACCACCTATCTTTGTCATCAAAACCCGCGAATCCCAAATCATGGACTCGGCAGTTTTTTGGGATGTCAAAAAGAAGAAATGGAAATGGGAGCCGGGAAATACCGTCAACTGATATTTCTAATTTTTTAATTTCTAATTTCTAATTTGGCTCTGGCTCCTAGCTGCTAGCCGAGAGCTGATTGATGCTGCAAATTTCGTGCAGTGGGCTTGATTGAGTAACAATCACGCGCGTACGTATCTCCGTTTCTTATAATTTACCCAATTACCAACTTACCCAATTACCCAATGCATCTATAATTCCTTCCTGAGATGGATCTTGAACAGAAACTTGCGGAGTTGAAGCGCCGGGACTCGCTGGCTGATGCTGGCGGAGGCGAAGAGCGCCGAGCGCGCCAGCACAAAGAGGGCAAGATGTCTGCCCGGGAACGCATCGAGTTTCTCCTTGACGAAGGCACCTTCGAGGAGTTCGACAAGATGGTGACCCACCGCTGCACCGACTTCGGGATGGCGGAGCAGAAAACTTATGGTGATGGCTTCGTCACTGGCTACGGTCGCATCGAGGGACGGCTGGTCTTTGTCTTCGCCCAGGATTTTACGGTTTTTGGCGGCTCGCTCAGCGAAGCTAATGCCGCCAAGATCGTGAAGATCATGGATATGGCGATGAAGGTTGGCGCGCCGGTAATCGGACTGAATGATTCCGGCGGGGCCCGCATTCAAGAGGGTGTGATGTCGCTGGCGGGCTACGCCGACATCTTTTTGCGCAACACTCTGGCCAGCGGAGTCATCCCACAAATTTCCGCGATCATGGGTCCCTGTGCGGGCGGCGCTGTCTATTCACCTGCCATTACCGACTTCATTGTGATGGTGGACAAAACATCCTACATGTTTGTTACCGGTCCCGATGTGATCAAGACGGTGACTCACGAGGAAGTGACCAAAGAGGAACTCGGCGGGGCTACCACGCACAATGAAACTTCCGGGGTAGCACATTTTTTGGCCCACGATGATGCTGAGTGCCTCTCGATGATTCGCGAGCTGTTTAGTTTTATTCCATCCAACAATCTCGACGATGCTCCCCGACGGGATTGCACCGACCCTATCGACCGTGCCGATATCGAGTTAGATACTACCGTTCCCGCGGAATCCAACCAGCCCTACGACATCAAGGATGTAATCAACCGAGTTGTAGACGACGGCTATTTCTTCGAGGTACATGAACACTATGCACGCAACCTGGTGGTGGGGTTTGCAAGGATGAACGGGCGTCCGGTTGGTGTTGTGGCCAACCAGCCAGCGTTTCTTGCGGGAGTACTGGATATCAATGCCTCAGTGAAAGGCGCCCGTTTCGTGCGGTTTTGCGACGCCTTCAACATTCCGCTGGTTACGTTTGAGGATGTTCCCGGTTTTCTGCCGGGCACCCAGCAGGAATTTGGCGGCATCATCCGCCAGGGAGCCAAGCTGCTGTATGCGTTCGCGGAGGCCACGGTCCCCAAAATCACAGTGATCACGCGGAAAGCTTATGGCGGGGCTTACTGCGTTATGTCCTCGAAGCACATCCGCACCGACGTGAACTATGCCTGGCCTACAGCAGAGATCGCAGTCATGGGGCCCGAGGGCGCGGTCAATATAGTTTACAAAAGAGAACTGGAGCGAGCCGGAGCCGCAGCCAAATCAGAAGCAAAGAAACTGGAAATCATGAACGCGGCCCGCCAGCAGAAGATCGAGGAATTTCGCGATCGCTTTGCCAATCCATACATCGCCGCCGAGCGAGGGTACGTTGATGCCGTGATTCCTCCTCGCGAGACGCGCAAGCGGATTATTGATGCACTCGAGATGCTGGACACCAAGCGCGACAAGAACCCCCCGAAAAAGCACGGAAATATTCCGCTGTAAACATGAAGCGATAAAGTCAAGTGAAAACCAAAACTAAGAGGCCAGCAAGCCCGACTGGCCCTCTTAGTTTTTGTTGTTCGCGTCGCGGTTGACTAATATAACCAGACCTGTTATAACTGTCAAGAAATAAATTCACTCCAGGACGATCCCATTATGAAACAGCTACAAATCTCAGTTGGCCAGAAGATTAAAGAGTTGCGCATCGAAGCCGGCCTATCGCAGGAGGCCTTTGCCGATAAGGTCCAGATTCACCGCAGCCACATGGGAGAGATCGAGCGAGGCGAGGTGGACATCCGTATTTCGCAACTGATGAGAGTCGCCGAGGAGCTTGGCATAAAAGTCAGCAAGTTAGTTCAGGGAATCGCTTAGGAATTTTTAATTTCCAATTTCCAATTTCTAATTTGGCTTCTAGCTCGCTAGTAGCTCTTTCACCATGAATAGTGGGCCGAATATGTAATTGTCTTTTCACCATCAGGCGGAATCTGAACCCGGAACTCGATGGTCTTTGAATCCAGCTTCTTGAATGGATCTGACGTCTGCTGAATGTCCCAGGTAATCCAGCGGTAGAGTTTCTCGACGACCCGCACCTCCACGGTTTCCTTTTTATGATTGCGGACCTTGATCTCGAAAGCTTCGTCCAGTGAATTGTTTCTGGTATCGAGTCGGTAATTGGTGCGGCGGCGCTCGCCCACGATATCAAAAGCGTTGCCCGTATACACGCGTATGGTCTCATCGGTGGGCGTGTGGTCAATGGTGTTTTCCCCGGTGAATTCCACCTGGCCATCATCGTCCCGCCGGTAAAAGCGCAGCCGGCCTTTAGGGAGAGGCATGCCCAAGTTGTTAGCTTTTGAATTCTTGAATTCTTGCATGACCCACACCTTGGGATTCGACTCCGTGCCATAGTTCTGGTCATTTCGGATCTGTTCGTAGTTGTAGTAGCCGTAGCGGTTCGAATCGATGGCGGCGCCGTTATAGACATAAATCCGTTGTGACTTCACGCCGCTGGCCGAGACGAACTCCACCTGCTTGGTCTCGCGATCATGGAGCGTAGTGGACCGCTCCAGAGTGTACAAATGGTATTCATCGAAGGCTTTCTCGGTTACAGGCGGGCCAGCAGGAGCCGCCTTCATCGCCAATCCGGC
>DASZFK010000032.1:0-5991 GCA_035939855.1 Candidatus Angelobacter sp. | reverse complement strand
TTCCATGCTGCTGGAGCTTGCCAAGCGTGAAGGTGTAAAGCTCGAGCAGGAGGGACTTTCGTACTCTGCCGGCAATGCCTTGAACCGCATCATGCGCCGCCTGCGCGATGATCCTTTGAACATCCAAACCCTGATCCTGGCCGCCATGTTAGTGACGCTGTTCCAACTCTTCCCTATGAACGTGAACTACTGGGAAGCGCAAAACATCTATTGCGCCTTGCTGAAAAACGAATTTCCGAGGACCAGCGAGGACCGTGATTCTTCTTCTCACGAGTGGCGCGAGCGCTTCCTGGCATTGGGAGAAAAGCTTCACGTAAGCGTCCCCGCTCTCGAACCAATAGCCGAAATGCAGATGGCAGGGTAGAAAGAATGGGGTATTTATGAATTGCCGGCAAAAATCTCTCGCTCTCGGATTGGCAGCCGGAGGGGCCGCGGTTGGACTGGCCGCCGGCATAACCGGCATTCATTAGATATGGCAGCGCTGGCGGTCGGATCGATTGGATGATTTCAATGGACAGACCGAACTTCCTTTGCGCCCCTTAGCGTCCTTTGCGGTGGATGAAAGGTTTTACACCCTGTGATATGTTCGTAATACCCCATTTTGGAGCAATCGATGGCGCCGGAGCATTTCGACGTATTGATCATGGGAGCAGGCCTGTCGGGCATCGACGCTGCCCATCATCTGCAAAAACTCTGCCCAGGCAGGAGCTACGTCATTGTTGAGCAGCGGGAACGCATCGGCGGCACGTGGGATTTGTTCCGTTATCCCGGCATTCGCTCTGACTCCGACATGCTGACGATGGGCTATTCGTTTCGTCCGTGGACCTATCCCAAGACAATTTCTCCGGGTGACGATATTCGCGACTACATCACCGCCACGGCGCGCGAAGAGGGCATCGACCGTAACATTCGCTTCGGCCACGCAATCACAAGCGCCTCATGGTCTTCGCAGGAAGCCAAATGGACTGTTGAAGCAGTGCGAAAATTGACCGACGGACGAGAAGAACGCCAAACTTTTACCTGTAATTTCCTGTTTTCCTGCGCTGGATACTACAGATACTCCGCCGGGTATACGCCGGAGCTTCCCAACGCCAGCCGCTTTCAAGGACGAATGTTCCATCCACAAGTCTGGCCTGAAGGTTTGGACTACACCGGCAAGCGCGTCGTCATTATTGGTAGCGGCGCCACGGCTGTGACCCTGGTGCCGGCAATGGCCAAGACCGCAGCTCATGTCACGATGCTGCAACGCTCGCCAACATACGTGATTTCCGCTGACGAACGGGACAAGATAGCAAATTTTTTGCGCCGCATACTGCCTGAGACGTGGGCTTATCGCCTGGGACGCTGGAAAAACGTTGCGTTTATGACCGGCTTGTACCAGTTTTCACAGCGCTTCCCAAATTTCATCAAGCGGGGCTTGCTCAAGAAGGTGCAGGAACACCTCGGGCCAGATTTCGATGTCGAAACCCATTTCACCCCGCGCTACAAGCCTTGGGAACAGCGGATGTGCCTGATTCCGGATGCGGACATGTTCGAGGTTATCAAATCAGGCCGCGCCAATGTCGTGACCGATCACATCGAGACGTTCACCGAAAAGGGTATCGTGCTTAAATCGGGCAGAGAGCTGGAAGCTGACATCATCATCACGGCCACCGGCCTGGTGATGCAGCCCATTGGCGGCATCGAGATCTCTGTTGATGGACAGCGCATCGATCCCGGCGCGACCCTGGCTTACAAAGGCGTAATGATGTCAGGGGTCCCGAATCTGGCCTCAGTCTTCGGTTACATCAACGCCTCATGGACGCTCAAGGCTGACTTGATCTGCAACTACGTCTGTCGCTTGTTGAATTTCATGGACCGCAAGGGTGTGCGACAGGTTATGCCGAAGAATAATGGCGATCACCCGGTGGCAAATTTCGTCGAAAATTTTACGCCCGGCTACATTCAGCGCGCACTAGCGAACTGGCCAAAGCAGGGATCAAGGCCGCCGTGGCGCGTTTACCAGAATTACATCCGCGACACGATCAGCCTCAAATGGGCCTCGGTTGACGATGGCGTGCTGGAGTTCTCGAACCCGCCAGAGGTCTCTTCCAATCCAGCATTCGCTCAGACGGGCCGAACCAGCGAGATCGCCCCGGCTTCCCTCGGCAGGATTGGCTAAGCTTTTATCTATCCCGTTTCGGATCCTTTAACAACCATTGCAGCATCGTCGAGATCACCGTAAGGCAGATCGCGCCTATCAAAGCGGCTGTCCAGGTGCGTACATCGAATCCCGGCGTTACGGAAGCGGCCATCTTGAGCATGATGGCGTTAACCACGATCAGGAAGAACCCAAATGTGAAAACTGTGAGCGGAAAGGTCAAAATCTTAAGTAAAAGCCCAAGCGTTGAATTGACGAATCCGAACACCAGGGCCGCGAGCAAGGCCGCCCCAAATCCTCTTACATAAAATCCGGGGACCAGCTTGCTAACAATCAGGAATGTAACGGCATTGATCAACCACTTAACCAGCAGTGTCATAATTCCTCATCGACTTGGTGCATTAACACAGCAACTTCGCTAGCCTGCCAACTATAATCTTCTGCGGTAACTCATATACTGAAAAAAGCCAACGACTGGAGATTCAACATGAGAAACGTGCTATGGCACGCCCGACAGTTTTCGGCCTTCTTCCTTGCCCTTGTAGGGGGCCTGTTGTTGATCAAGGGCGATCAGGTCAATAGGAATCTTGAGCTGAATTTCGTGGGTGCTGCCTTGTGCGCCCTCGGTCTAACCTTCTTGTGGTCAACCCGAAGCAAGGAGTGAGGATAATTTTCACCTCTGTTTCTAAGTGACTCCGTAGTGGGTTTTGCCTCATTGTGCGCTCTTCTTTTCTGTGATCTGGTTACGCAACTCCCATAACTCCCGGAACGCAAGGTGTTGCATACGCTGCTGCAATACCTCAACCGGAGTCCCCATGGTTCCAATGACGCCCCCACCTATAATGCGTTGCGCCAACTTTAAATGATGAAAGCGGAAGGCCTGCATACGCTCGTCAAAGTCCAGCATGCGCTCGGCCACGTCATGCAATCCGAAGAATTCTTCATGGCGGCGGTATATATCGTCGTAGCTCAAACCCTTGTGGTTCAAATGCTCGTGAAAGGCATCGCCAATTCGCGGAGCAATATGCAGTAATGCCAGAAACCCTGGCGAGTCAAGGCCGCTGCCGTGTCCCAACCCTGCGCGGATCACGTGGTAGTCGTAAGGAGTAATGGTTTCCAGAATATGCAGTAGCGAGATTGGATATTCGAGCATGGCGTTGGCGCGCCGCATGAGCCGGGCGGCGTTTGCGCAATCGCTTTCGATGATCTTTTCCCGGGCACGCTCCAACTCCCAGGCCGCGCCTTTCATCAGCAATTCCGATGACTGGTGCACTACCTGAAATGTCAGTTCGTCTGGATGTGAGAGTTGGTCAGCAGGTGTTTGCAGAGAGAGCAAATCATCGGTGCGGATGTAGCGTTCGTAATCAGTTGCGCCTTTGCCTTCCAGAATAGGCTTGCGAAAATCATCGTGAGTTGTCACAAATTGTCGGCTTGTCCCGTCCCTTGAACATAGTCTATATCTGTTGTGTGACATGAAGAAACCCGATCCAATCGAACAAGCACTTGACCGGCTGAGTACCTTGCGAAGCCAAGGTGTGTCGTCTGCAGAGGCTGTCACAGAGCTAAAACGCTTTCTCAATCACAAGTCAAACCTGGTAGCGGCCAAAGCGGCCAAGACGGTTGGCCATTTGCGTTGCTCGCAATTGGTCCCTGATCTGGTTTCCGCCTTTGAGCGCATCATGTCCGATCCTCCGAAGCTTGATAAAGGATGCGCTGCCCTCACTGAGATCGCTTCAGCGCTCTATGACATGGACTATCTCGAGCCGGAGATCTATCTAAAAGGCATCCACCATGTGCAGCTCGAAGGATCCTTTGGGCCCCCGGTGGACGTAGCTGCAAAGCTGCGCGCAATCAGCGCGCTTGGGCTGGTGCGCACCCGCTACCCGCATGCGTTGGATGAGGTTGTTTCTCTTCTTGTGGACTCCGTGACCCAGGCGAGAATCGGTGCTGTCCGGGCGCTGGCTTCCAATGGAGGCGAAGCAGGCGATCTTTTGCTCAAACTCAAGGTACTTACCGGCGATGAGGAACCGGATGTAATGGCCGAGTGCTTTTCAGGCTTGCTGGCCAGTGCATCGGAGAGATCGCTGCAGTTCGTCTCCCAATATGCCGATTCTCACGATCCAGAAACAAGCGGAGCTGCGCTCCTGGCCATTGGCTCATCACGCCATCCTGCCGCCTTCGATTTGCTCAAAGAAAAATGGGAAAGCATGATCCGAAGCACGCGAAGAAAAACGTTGCTGCTCGCCATGGCGCTAACCAGATCGGACGCGGCGATTGCATTCCTGATCTCATTGTTGGAAAGCGGCAACACGCAGAGCGCCAAAGACAGCCTTACCGCACTGGCCATTTACCGTGACAACGAAAAGGTACGCGGCTCGGTAGAAGAGGCAGTTTCCGGTCGCGGCGATAAATCTCTGAGTGAGGCGTTCCAGCAGGAGTTTTGAAAACCTGTTTCTTAAAGTTGCAATCTGCTAAGCAGTCCCCCAATCGCCTGAGCAACACGGCTCTCGGTTACCGAGGGCGGCAAGGGAATCGCAAGAATTGGCTGGTTCGTGCGAGCATCACGAGAGAACAATCCCGAGAGTGCCTTCGAGATTGAAGCTGGCTGGCGTTTGTGTGCATTTGCATTGTCTTCCAGATGCTTTGCGGCAAAGCCATCTTCTTGTTTTCCAACCGAGCGACCACGTGAATCCGCGGCGGTCAGTGATTCAAGGAAGGCGAGACCGGCCTCAATCAATCCCGCTGCGGCCGTCTCAAGGTTATTCGCTTTGGCTTGCCCATTCCCAGGCGCTGCCGTTGGTTGTGCTTGGGGAGGGGCTGGGACTTCGACCGGCTTTGGCGCTGGTTGGTCCATCACCATCTCTTTCACAGTCTGCAACACGCTCTTGCGTCCCAGAGCTGCAAAGCTGACCTCGTTGGTGGGCGAATCAAAAACTCCGGCAAAGAGCGCCTTCTTCAGGCGCAGAATCTCCCAGATTCGCTCTTCGATGCTGCCCGTTGTTAACAAATGGACGACTTGGACCGGACGCGATTGCCCCAGGCGATGAACGCGTCCGATCCGCTGCTCCAGACGCGCAGGGTTCCACGGCGGTTCGAAGTTGATGACTGCGGAGGCCGCCTGGAGATTGAGTCCCACGCCGCCGGCATCCGTGGAAAGGAACACTTTGCATTTAGGATCGTTCCTGAACTTCTCGATGAGTCCCCCGCGTTTTTTTGCCGGTACGCCACCGTGCAGGGAAACAAAATCGATGCCAAGCTTGCGCAGTTCTTCGCCCGCCAGATAGGTCATGCGTTCATATTCGCTGAAGACGACCACCTTTCGATTTTCCTCAAGGGCCAACTCACGAATGATCTCTCGAAATTCCGCCAGCTTCGGAGAGCGGTGCGTCTGCTTATCGTAAAGAAACGTCGAGTTGCAGAGCATGCGCATGTTCTGCAAGGCGCAGGTAATACGGCGCAGGTCAATCTCAGAGAGCCAGCCTTGCTTCTGCCACTTGTGCATGATGCGCGCCACGATTTCATATTGTTCCGAGTATGGGCTAGCCTGCTCCTTGGTCATGGGAACATAGAAGATCTGGTCGGTGCGCTCGGGGAGATCTTTGAGCACCTCCTGGCGAGTGCGGCGCAGGAGGATCGGCTCAAGCTGGTTGTGGATACGATCAAGGCCCCGGTAGCCGATGAGCCGCTTTTTCTCATCTTCCATGCGGTGCTCTTGCAGGAAACGGAATGCGGGGCCGAGACGGCGCCCATCGATGAACTCCACCACGGAAAACAGCTCTTCCAGTTTGTTCTCCAGTGGAGTGCCTGTCAGCACGAAGGCATAGCGGCTTTTGAGTTGCTTTACCGTCCTG
>DASZFK010000031.1:0-2118 GCA_035939855.1 Candidatus Angelobacter sp. | reverse complement strand
CTTTGCCGAAAGGCACAGGTTGGATTTTATCGTCGAGAACGACACTTCAACCGACGACGAGATCTTTTCTTCAGTCCTCACCCTGCCCGAAGATGACTCGCCCGTGCATCGAACCCCGCAAGCCGCAGCGCCACGGTCGACACTTTTGATGGGCGGTTCCTTTCGAAATTGGGGCATCAACGAGTAATGCCAACCGCAAGTTTCACGTATTCACGAAGGTGTGAGGGTCGCTTGCCCTGAAACGAAAAAAGACAAAAAGAAAAATCAAATTATGAATGCATCGCTGGAAAATAGAGTAGCCATAGTAACCGGAGGAACTTCAGGAATCGGCAAAGCGGCGGCCATCGGCTTGTCCAAGGCTGGCGCGAAAGTCGTTATTGCGGGACGTCGTGAGGATCAAGGGAACAAAGTTGTGGAGCGCATTGAGAAAGATGGTGGCGAGGCGATATTCGTGAAGACAGATGTTTCCAAAGAGTCTGATGTAAAGACGCTCGTCGACCAGACTCTGAGCCGTTTTGGCCATCTTGACATTGCGTTTAATAATGCAGGCATCGAAGGACAGGTAGGGCATTCGACAGACGCACAAACGATTGAGAATTACCAATCCGTTTTCGATATCAATGTCAAGGGTGTGCTGCTGTCGATGAAACATGAAGCAACCGCCATGTTGAAAAACGGCGGCGGATCGATCGTGAACACTGCGTCTATCGCCGGGCACGTGGGGTTTGCGGGAGGAGGGGTGTATGTCGCCAGCAAGCACGCGATTCTTGGTCTGAGTAAGAGCGCCGCCCTCGATTTCGCCAGGAAGGGCATTCGGGTCAATACGTTTTCCCCGGGAACAATACAAACTGAAATGATCGAGCGGATGGTTGGAACCGGAGAGACTGAAGCGCTAAAATGGTGGGAAAGCAAGCATCCAATCGGGCGCATAGGCGCAGCGGAGGAGGTTGCGGCAGTGGTTGTCTGGCTTAGTTCTCCCGAAGCCTCCTTCATCACAGGCACTGATATTGCCGTGGACGGCGGCTATCTTGCTCAATAACCGACTGGCGAGAGCCAATAACCAAACAAATCAAATTATGAAAAAAAGTGCGCAATTTTTTACTGTCCTTGCTGTGGTCCTTGCCCTCTACATGCTGACGTCTGCAATTTTTGCCCAGGCGAGCTCTACTAAAGGGGAGGCGACCAGCGTGCCTGAGGCCGAGAAGCCAAAGTTCACGGCCGATGGCGAATTAATTCCATTTAGCGCTGATGTATATCGCGAGTGGGTTTTTGTCGGCACGCCAATCACTCCAAATGATCTCAATGATGGCGAGGCCGCGTTTCCAGAGTTTCACAACGTTTATATGAATCCGTCTGCCTGGCGGGAGTGGAAGAAGTCCGGGACGTATCCTGAAGGGACGGTGATGGTGAAAGAACTCGTAAGCGTCGGAGCCAAAAGGGCCACGAGCGGGAATGGCTATTTTGAGGGTGAGTTCACCGGTCTGGAGATGTCGGTAAAGGACTCGAAGCGATTCCCGGCAGAGGCCAAGGGGTGGGGTTATTTTAGTTTCGGACACAAGTATCCCCTCAAAGAGCAAGCGCCACCGAATATGTTCACCAGTTGCGCGCAGTGCCACGCTGCCAATGCGGCGAGTGATATGGTCTTCTCGCAGTATTACCCCCCTCTCCGCGCCGCAAAGGGCAAGTAGGCTCCCCGGTTGCCATTTAATCCAGGACGGAGGAAATATGAATCGAACTATTGCAATTTCATCGGCAGCGATTTTGAGCGTGTTCACTGCGGTGCTTTGGGTGGGAACGCAAAACGGTGCGGGCCAGCAGTCAGTCCCAAGTCGGCCACAGTCGACGGCCACTCCTGGGAAATACGTTGATAAAGAAGGCACGATTCGGCTCCCCGAGGGCTACCGACTTGATTGGACCCACCTCGGATCATGGTATGTGGAAGACAAAAAGGATGGTTCCGGCAGCCTCCATGATGTTTATGCCGAACCCGAGGCAGTTGTGACATTCCGAAATACCGGCAAATGGCCTCACGGCGCGACCATCGTGAAGGAAGTCCGAGCGAGCCGGAAGGGTAAGATGACCACCGGCAACGCTCATTGGGATGGTCAGATCATTCAG
>DASZFK010000030.1:0-8401 GCA_035939855.1 Candidatus Angelobacter sp. | reverse complement strand
GCAAAGATGACCGGCGTCTTCAGCACGTAGAATGTCACTGGCCCGTCGCATCCCGGAGTCGTAAGCGAGCCTGTGTAACGGTAATAGCTGTGGTTGATCGGGAAACTGCCAGCAGGCAGAAGGTCAGCCGCATTGATGTCCACGCCGGCTTCACCGCCTTGAGGCCCATCGGGTGGAGGAAAATGCTCAATCAGCTTATTCACCAGGATTGCCGTCTTTGAATCCGGTTTGCCCTCTTCTACCATGATGGCGATGGCGACTGGGCCGCCTGGGGCAGGTTCTTTCTCGTTATGCACCAGATGGATGACCATGGCCGGCCGGTGGTTATCAATGGCCTCTTCGCCGGGATGATGGAAGTGAAATTGTTCCAGCGTGTACATTTTTCCACCCACGCTTAAAAGGCTTTTCTCTTTTGCACCCTCATAGGTGACTTTCAACGTATGATTGTCGTTGGTGGTCACCATCTTCGTGGTTCGATAGCTTGAGAAATCAAGGGTTGGCAGTGAATCATCTGGCTTGGCATCGCTTCTAATGATATTGATGGGCGCCTGGAGTATTTTGGTTTCCACATCGTTGCATTCTCCACACCAATTTCTTTGGCCGAGTGGACCATCATCATAAGTAAATGGCCGCTTCTTGCATTCGAGGCCGGTCGGCGGTGTAGGTGAAGCATTCGATTCCGCCTGCGGTTTGGATTGGCAGGCAATCAAAGAAAACAGAATGGTAGAACCCAATAGCAGTGAAAAAAAGCTGTTCCGGTTCATATTCGCAATTCCCCCACTAAGTCGAAATAATGACACAATCAGGTCTTTCCCTTTGTGGGGTATAAGATGTTCAACGCAGATAAATTCGATGCTTCCTGAAGCTAGCCAGCCTCTGCCAGGCCGACACCGGCATCCGTTTCCACTTGTTGCCTGGCAGGCAGCGGCATCGAACGTACAACCAGAACCAATACTCCGGCGATCAGCGCAAGGGCAGCGCTGCCATAAAACACGGCATTCCAATTCCCAAATTTGGTAAAGAAGAAACCTGCTAGCCCACCGGCCAGAATAGAAGCTACTCCTTTGGCGGTATAGAGAAAACCATAGTTGGATGTAGCGTTATCAGCGCCGAAGTAGTCGCCGATAATCGCCGGGAACAGCGAGAACATGCTTCCCCAGATGAAGTAGACGGCAAACAACGTAATAGTAAACCAGGTCCCGGAGATACGGCCCAGCGTGAGCACGGCGATAAGGCTGAAGGCTTGAAGAATATACGGTATGAACATAGCCATCTCGCGTCCAATTGAGTCAGAGATCCAGCCCCAGAATATGCGCCCGGCACCGTTCGCAAGGCGGCTGGTGGCCAAGGCAGCGGTGAGCGCAGCCGCACTGATATTAAACGTAGCTGCAACCGGGCCACTCTGGGCTGTCAACATGAGTCCACCCACAGAGATCAGGACAAAAGTGACGTAAAGCAAATAGAACTGTGGGGTTTGCAGCATTTCCAGGCTCGTGAATTGTCTTGTAGTACGGCGCAAACGAGGCGAAGGCAGTTTCTTCGCTGCAGATGAAACCTTGAATTCCGGTCCCGGATTGTGCAAAACCTGCGCAGCCACGATGATCAAGATGCCCTGCACAATGCCGGTGTAAATGAATGCAGTGCGGTAGCTGGAGGTTGCTATCAAATGAGAGATATAGGGAATGAAAAGGGCCGATCCTGCCCCGAAACCTGCGGTGATCAACCCGGAAACCAAGCCACGTTTGTCTGGAAACCATTTAAGGGCAGTAGAAATTGATCCGCTATAGATAAAAGCTGCCCCGACACCGGCCATGCCATAGAGAGCATAGAGTTGATGCAGCGTATTCGCGTATCCCATTCCGGTCCAGCCGAGTCCCACGAGAATTCCGCCCATTGTAAGGAAGATGCGCGGACCAAGCCGGTCGATGATCCATCCCTCCACTGGAGTAATCCAGGTTTCCAGGAAGATGAACAAAGTGAAAGCCCAGCCAATGTCACCGACGCTCCAATCCCTGTGATCATGCTGCATCGGTCTTACGAAGAGCGTCCAGGCGTATTGCAGGTTGGCAATCATGATCATTGCTACCACCGCGCTTCCAAACTGAGTCCATCGGCTTTTCATGATTCTCTCCATTTGACGTTAAATCGCTTGTTTCATCTCCGCCTCTTTTGCCGGGCTAAAACTCTTCGCCGCCGGGCTCTGGCTTTGGGCCAGCAGCTTGGTGCAGGCATAGACCGAACGCGTGTGCGGCATAGCCACCCCTATGCGCTCTCCCAACTCCACCACCGAGCCCACAATCGCCTCTAGCTCCATGGGCCGATCAGCCTCCAGGTCTTGCAGCATGGAGGTCTTATGCTCTCCAACTTTTTCCGCTCCTGCAATGCGCTGTTCAATGGAGACCGGTAATTCCATGCCAAGCTTGAAAGCCAGCGCTTCCGTCTCGCGCATGATATTGCGCACCAACTCGACAACCTCCGGATGGCGGACGATTTGCACCAACGTTGCCCGCGTGAGGGCGCTGATCGGATTGAAAGCTACATTGCCCAGGATCTTCACCCATATTTCATTGCGAAGGTGCGTTGTCACCGGGGCCCGCAGACCGGAGGCCACCAGCGCGGCGGCGATCTGACGACAACGGTCAGAGCGCGTCCCATCAGGTTCTCCCAGACTGATGCGATTCCCTTCGTTGTGTTTAATCACGCCCGGCTCGACAATCTCCGTCGAAAAATAGATAAGCGAACCGACCACCCGGCGGGCCTCAATCGTTGCCGAAATGACTCCTCCGGGATCAACGCGTTCCAGGCTCATGCCTGAGTATTCGCCATCCTGTGCCTGGAAGTACCACCAGGGAATACCGTTTTGCGTGCTGACAACCGTTGTTTCAGGCCCTAGAACCGGCGCGAGGAGTGGTGCAAGCTGGGGCAGGCCATGCGCCTTTACGCACAAGAAAACCACATCCACCGGACCGGCTTCGCTAAGGGCGCCCACCACCATGGGATGCGCTTGAAAATCATCGTCGGTACCGACGACGCGCACGCCATTCTGCTGCATCGCGCGAAGATGCGTCCCGCGGGCATGTAACGTAACGTCATAACCGGCCCGCGCCATCTTGGCCCCGATATAGGCCCCCACTGCGCCTGCGCCAACGATCAGGAACCTCATTGCTGGACTTCCGCAAACGCCGCAGCTACAGCGCGGCGTTGAATTTTTCCGGTAGCGGTGCGCGGGATGGTCTCCACAATATGGACCTTCTTGGGGCATTTGAAATCCGCCAGCCGCTCACGGCAATAGCTTAGAAGCAGAGATTCGGTTTGTGGTTCGCGCAGCACCACAGCTACCTCTACTTCCTCTCCCCAGGTTGGGTGCGGCCTGCCAAAAGCCACAGCTTCGGCCACGCACGGATGCGCCAGTAAAACTTCGTCGATTTCGCGCGGAGCGATTTTTTCTCCACCGCGATTGATCAGCTCTTTGATGCGTCCGGTGAGTGTCAGATAACCATTTTCGTCGAGAATGCCCTGATCGCCGGTGCGGAACCAGCCATCAGCAAATGAGGTTGCATTTGCTTCCGGATTGTTCTCATAACCCGTAATAACGTTTGGACCTTGAATGACGACCTCGCCCACCTGCCCCGGCTTTAGATGGTTGCCGTGATCGTCCATGATGCTGACCTTCACACCGGTTCCAGGCCCCACGGAGCCGGCCCGGCGCGCCTGCGGGGGCAAGGGATTCGAGCACATCTGATGCGAAGCTTCCGTCATGCCGTAAGCTTCGAGCACCGGCACCTCGAACAGGCTCTCCATCTTTTCCATGACCTGTGGCGCGAGGGCCGCGCTACAGGAACGCACAAACCGCAAATGCTCGGTCCCGGCAGGCTTCTTGGAATCACCCATTCTGGCCAGCACAAGCTGGTGAATAGTAGGGACTGCTGAATACCACGAGACACGATGTTCACGCACCGTCCGCCAGAACCCCAAGGGGTTGAACTTGGCCGGCACAACCACCGTTCCGCCAGAGAGGAACGTTGCCAGCGTTGAAGCAACCAAGCCATGAACGTGGAAAAGAGGCATCAGGCACAGAGAAACATCCTGGGGCGAGAGATCGTAGGTTCTGGCAACATTGGCGCAAGAGACCGCCAGGTTCTTATGCTTCAAGGGGACCCGCTTAGGACGTCCGGTGCTTCCGCTAGTGTGCAGCACTAGGGCAACGTCCTCCGGCGAAGGACCGGAGACCGGCGCCGCTTTAGGACCCTCCACGATGGAAACGATTCCCTGAGCACTCGTGGCCACCGAGAACACGGGGATACCAAGCTGCCGGGCGGCCCGGCGGGCTTCGTCGGCGCCTTCCACCGGACACAACAAAAGTTTGGCCGCCGTATCTTCCAGGTAAAAACAAAACTCGTCATACCGGTATGCCGGATTCAACGGAGCCGCAGTTCCCGCAACCGACGCCGACAGGAACCCAACAATAGTTGCCAAACTATTGGGCAAGACGCTAGCCACCCGGTCGCCGGCCTTAATTCCGGCTCCTCTCAAGATCCCGGCCATGCTCATGATCTGCTGGCGCAATGATCCGTATGTCGTGGATGTTTCCATTTCAGGGACGACCACCGCTACAGCATCGGCAGGAGCGGCTTGCAACAAGGAGAGAAGGGTATCGTAAGAATCCATGGCCCAAGAATGATACTTGAAAATAGAGTCGTTGGAACCGACCCAAAATACAGGAACTTGGAGAAATGTCAATCATCAGCCGAAATCAATTGTTCTCTGCATTTTCTCTGCGCTCCCTGCAATGCTGACAGTCAAATTCATGCGAGGCAGCACAGAATTTTCATCGCCCGCAGTTAAATCAGCTTTTATCAGTTTTATCAGCGTCATCAGTGGCAAGGTTTTTTGGTTGTGGCTAGGCTCTGCGTGATTCTGTGGTCTCTGCGGCCTCTGCGGTTGTCCTTGAGTTGACTTCCTCTGTGTTCCGTAGCCTGCCCTGGAGCGAAGCGAAGGGTGGCCTCTGTGGTTAATGCCTCGATTTTCCTTTGCGAACTTAGCGTCCTTTGCGATTCCATCCCGGTCAGTCTTGACAATTCGCTCGATTCCCATATAATGCACTGCTGTGTCACTAGATAAGACAAAATCGTCAAACCGCTCCCCCTATCAAGTCCAGGTCCTGGATCGTGCCTTGGCGATCCTGCAAATGCTTTCCGCTGACGGCCCAGACCTCTCGCTCGGCGAGCTCTCTACGAAATTGGAACTTCACAAGAGCACAGTCCATCGCCTGATCATGGTGCTGGAGCGGCACAAATTAGTGGAACGTAATTCAGATAATGGCCGTTATCGTCTGGGCCTGAAGCTTTTTGAATTCGGCACCAAAGCGGTTGCAAAGCTCGATCTTCGTGGACGCGCGCGGCCTGTCCTGGAGCGGCTGGTGCTCGAGACCAGCGAGACCGTCCATCTCTGCATTCTTGATGACACTGAGGTTGTTTACCTTGATAAGGTCGAGCCAGCGCGCTCGGTTCGCATGGCCTCCAGTGTAGGGCGTCGCAATCCTGCCTATTGCACCGCCGTAGGTAAAGCCATTCTGGCGTGGTTGCCCGAGGCCCAGGTTGAGTCGATCGTCCGTAAGCACGGATTGAAGGCCATAACTTCCAACACCATTACCAGCTTTCTGGAACTCAAGACGGAAATGACCGCTATCCGTGATCGCGGCTATGCCATCGACGATGAAGAGATTGAAGAGGGAGTACGATGCGTGGGCTGCGTGGTGCGGGATTTCTCCGGCGGACCGGTAGCAGCCATCAGCGTTTCCGGACCGGCATTTCGGCTCACCCGGGAGAAGTTGAAGAGCATCGCGCGCCCGGTAGTCGCGGCGTCTAATTCTCTCTCCGCAGAGTTAGGATTCAAGCAATCGAAAATCGCTTCGGCGAGCAACAATCTCGCCCCGGCGACCATTGGGGCCTAAGAAAGATACCCGGGTTGAACATACCGGGTTTTTTAATGTCTGTTTACAGATGTGAGATCGAATCTCATATTGCGGTATCACCAAGGAGACTTGCCCATGAAGGCAAAATTCTACACCTTGCTTGTTTGCCTTCTGGCCTTGATGCCAGTAGGGCTAATCGCACAAAGCGTCACCGGTACCATCGCCGGCTCCGTTACAGATTCCAGCGGCGCCGCTATTACCAACGCTCAAGTGGTTGCCACCAACACAGCAACATCGCTTTCACGCGCCGTCAAAACCAGCGCCGAGGGCGAGTACCGGATCGAGTTCTTGCCGGTCGGCGAATACTCGGTAGAGGTCACGGTCCCTGGGTTCAGAAAAACCCTGCGAAAGAATATCGTCCTGCAGGTGAGCCAGACTTCCCGCGTCGACGTCTCCATGGAGGTGGGCCAGACGTCCGAAAGTGTAGAGGTAACGGGCGCCCCTCCACTAGTGAATACCAGCAACGTCGAACTGGGTCGCACGGTTGAGAATAAGGAGATCAATGACCTGCCGATCGTGAACCGCAACGTGTACACGTTATTGGATCTCACTCCCGGCGTTCAAAGAAATGACAACAGCATCGTCCTCGGCTATCCCGAACAGCGGACTCTGATCAACGGTGGAGTCGATGGCGGAGCCGGTTCCGTCAACTATTACCTCGATGGCGGGACCAACATGACCAGCCTGCGTAATACCGGCAACATCCTCCCCAATCCCGATGCCATTCAGGAATTCCGGGTGCAAACCAACAACTACAATGCCGAGTACGGGCGGTTCGCCAACGGTGTAGTCAACGTCCTAACCAAGTCAGGAACTAATCAGTTCCACGGATCGGCATTTGAATTCGTGCAGAACACGATTCTCGATGCCAATGATTGGGGCAACCCGTTCGACACGCCGCCACTGCACCGCAACCGCTTCGGCGGAGCCATCGGCGGCCCCATTATCAAAAACAAGACCTTCTTTTTCGGCTCTTACGCTGGCCTGCGGCAGGTCACCAGTACATTCCTGAGCAGCGCGATCGTGCCCACAGCCTTGGAGCGTGCCGGCGATTTTTCTCAATCGGTCACTGCCAATGGCGCAAAGGTCTTCATCAAAGACCCGGCCAAGACCGGAAAGTGCGATCAGACCAGCCAGGTTGCATGTTTTACCAGCGGCGGCAAGGTCAATGTCATTCCCATCAACCGTCTTGATGGCGTTGCCATGGCCATCATGAATAAGTTCATTCCCAACGCCAATGTCGGAACAAACCAGTGGAAAGGATTTATTCCCAGCCCTTACAACACCGATGAGTTCCTGGCCAAGGTTGATCACAATTTCAACGACAACAACCGCCTCACCGCCAGCTATTTCGAGAGCAGCGGAGACAATCTGGTACGCGCCGGCACTGGCAACCTTCCCTGGTCGCAACAGCAATTTCAGTGGCGTCAGCACGGCGTCAATCTAAGCGATACCTGGGTCATCAGTCCTTCACAAGTCAATCAGGCATGGATCACCTTTACCCGCAATTATGGCGGAAGGCTCAATCTGCCCCAGACCTCTCTCTCTGACCTCGGCTCACTCTTTACCGGCCAGGGCACGCCCTCTTTGCCGCAGCTTAGCGTAAACGGATTTTTCAACTTGACCCAGGCCATCTCTGGTCCCGTTGCGGGCACAAATTTCTATGAAATCCGCGATACCTTCAGCTACACCCACGGCAAGCATTCATTCAAGTTCGGCGGCGAGGTCTCGCTTGACAAAGACATTCAGCAAGCGCTTCTCAACAACTACGGCGTCTTCACCTTTAACGGAGTCGTCACCAACAACGCCTTGGCGGACTTCGAAACCGGACTTCCAAGCTCGCTCTCGCAGGACGCACCCAGCTTCGGATTTACCAACACCTGGTACACAGCCCTCTTCGTGCAGGATGATTACCGGGTTCATCCTCGCCTTACGTTAAATCTGGGCGTGCGCTGGGATGTACAAACGCCTCCCACTGATCCCCAAAACAAAGAGTCAACCTATGTGCCCGGACGCCAGTCCACGGTGAATCCGACTGCGCCGCCGGGAATCCTTTTCCCAGGCGATCCGGGCGTCACGCGGGGCATTATTCCCGTCCGCTGGACCCATGTTTCTCCAAGAGTTGGTTTTGCCTGGGACCCGTTTGGCGACGGCAAGACCGCCATTCGCGGCGGTGCAGGAGTGTTCTATGGCAGCCTTTCTGGAAACCAGTGGAACACCACTTCTAACTTCGAGCCGTTCGCAATTCGTTTGACGTTTACCAATAACAACACCGCCACCAATAAGGGCGCAGGAGCAACTCTAAGCAACCCATATCGCGGCCTCCCAGGCGGTGACCCATTTCCCTATCACGGACAATTTGTGAATGGCGGCTCCATCTTTGGCGCATCACCAAACTTTGCCTGGCCCTATACCTATCAGCTCAAT
>DASZFK010000029.1:0-3826 GCA_035939855.1 Candidatus Angelobacter sp. | reverse complement strand
TTAATTGGATAAAAATAATGTTCGCTGTTGCGCGGTATTACCCGGACGAGGAAAACGCCCCAACTCAACGAAGGCCTTTGCGGAAAACGCAAAGACTTGAAGGGAATCTCGAACATCACCATGTAACCTTGGGACGTCATTTTCGCGTCTGTATGCCAAACCGTGTCAAAGGAATTGTCGGGGCCGCCGCTTTCGGCGAAAAGGCCATCCTGCTGGATGCCGTAAGGATTCGAGTAAAAGTAATAGGCATGACGGCGGTCGTGAAACGTATCGAGGTACATGCCTACCTGGTCGTCATCGTCGATCAGTTCCCGCCTTAACATGCGCGCGCGAATTTTTTTCGGCTCGGAATCAAAGGCTAGAAAGATTACGTAGAAATCTTTATCGGTGTAGCCCAGATAGGCTTCCGTGCGCTGGGAGGCGGGAGCGCCGTCGTGAGGATCGCGCTGTGTGAACCTGTCAATTTTGAGCATGGAGCGGGCCAGTTCGGTCGTGGGCCGCATTCCTTCGAAATCAGTCAGCTTGGGGACGCTTGCAACCTTCGGGATGACGGACGCATTCATCCCCGAGGCAGAGATTGCCGATGGCGGGTGTGAAGCAAGCTGGGCTGTCGCCAGAACCGACGACAAAACTATGACCAGCCGAACAAATCGTAACCGCAGCACTTCTTTCTGACCTTCTCCTGGTTCTCGGCAAAGCTTTGCTCTTAGACTCTCGTAGACCTAAAAGGTATGGTGAGTTCTGTTGATGATAACGCATTGAGGTGTTGGGATAAGGGTTACTTTTGTGCTTTAAAACAACTCGGGCTGGCGACCGTAGCGAATGCCGAAGTGCTCGTAGGCCAGGCGAGTAGCGACACGTCCCCGGGGAGTGCGGTCAAGAAAGCCAATCTGGATCAGGAATGGTTCATAAATTTCCTCCAGGGCATCGGGTTCTTCGGCCAGAGCAGCAGCGAGGGTGTTCAGACCTACCGGGCCGCCGCCGTATTTTTGAATAATCGTCAGCATCAAGCGGCGGTCAATTTCATCGAATCCATGCTTATCGACCTCGAGCATATCGAGCGCTGCCTGGGCTGTGGCCCGGTCAATTCGACCGTGGCTGCGCACCTGAGCAAAGTCGCGAACCCGGCGCAGGAGGCGGTTGGCGATCCGAGGGGTGCCTCTGGCGCGGTGAGAAAGTTCGGCGGCGCCTTCGTCGTCGATTTCCACGCCTAAAATCTCAGAGGAGCGTTCAATGATGAATTTCAACTCTTCATCCGTGTAGAACTCCAGCCGCAACAGGATGCCGAACCTGGAGCGCAACGGCGCAGAGAGCAGGCCGGCACGCGTAGTGGCGGCCACAAAGGTGAATGGCTTTACATCGATGGTGTGGGTGCGGGCCGAGGGGCCTTGGCCAATGATGATGTCGAGTTTGTAATCCTCGAGCGCGGAGTACAGAATCTCCTCAAGCGCCGGTTGCAGCCGATGGACCTCATCGAGAAACAATACTTGCCTGTCGGTCAGGTTGGTGAGGATCGCGGTCAGGTCGCCTTTGATCTGAATGGCAGGGCCGGCGCTCTGCTGGCAGGGGACGCCCATCTCGTTGGCAATGATGGTAGCAAGCGTGGTCTTGCCCAAGCCGGGCGGACCATACAACAAGACATGGTCCAGGGCTTCCCCTCGGGAGCGGGCGGCCTCAATCGCCACTGCCAGATTGTCTTTGACCTTTTTCTGGCCAATAAACTCTCGCAGACGTGATGGCCGAAGCTTCAGTTCAAAAGAAGCGTCATCTTCTGCTCGGGCGGCCGAGACCATCCGCTCCCGTTCCGATGCTTTTTCATTCAACGGTTCTTGACTTGACGACACAGGGCGATACTAAAGCGAGATTTGTAAAAACGCCAGAAAGAATCAGGTGATCGGGTGATCTGTACATCGGGTGATCGGAAAACCTTCTTGAGACAAAAGCAGGGCTTGAAGCACTTCGATCACCCGATGTATAGCCTGCACTGAGGCGCGCCGAAGTGATCACCCTATTCTTCTACTCAAGGTCGGAGTAGCGCTTGAACTTTGCCTGTTGCTGGATTGGGCGTCTTGCCGGCGACGGGAAATGGCGGACGGTTACATCGTCTACGGTGACGTCGTCGCTTTCGTGGATGGCTGTGCGCCGCTGATACGGATGGGGTTTTTTCTGAGTTGTGACCTGGTTGCTTTCACGGGGTTGTGGCTGTGGCGCTGGGGTGACGACCTTCGGTTGGACAGCAGTGACATTTGATTGTGCGGGTGGTCGTGCCGGCGTGCCCTGCACAATGATCGCTCCAAAGGGAACGTGCTGTTCTACCGAGGTCTGGGTCATGCCGGTTGGAAATGGCGATTGCTGATGAACGTTGGCCAGCAACAATCCAACTGCAAATAGTACACTGGCGGCGGCTGCGCCGGTAAAGATGCCACGTAGCTGTATCGGCGTCCGGCGCTGGCGCATGGCCGGTGATCGTTGAGAAGCAGCTACGACAGGAATGGCCGGCAAGGGCTTCTGAACTGGCGGCATAGGTACAACGGCAAGCTCCGGCTCTTGCTGTGCAGGAGGGCCGGCAGCAGCAGGTTCTTGTGATTCAACCTGCTGGGAAATTTCTACGACATGTTGTTCCGGCGCTGCCGGCTGCTCTGTGACCTTTATCGGCTCCTGCTGCTCCTGCGTTCGGCTGGGCAACGATGCGGCGGCAGAAGCGATATTGGTTTTAGCAGCGGCCATTCGGCTGCGAGTGCCGGCGATCGCCGCCTGGAGATGCTCAGCCAGGCGCTTTCTGAGCGTCACCGCAGAGGCTCCCAACCCAGCCAGCGCTTCGCGTAGCTGCGTACCCAGGTTTCGGGCAAAGTAGGGGTTGTAAGGCGGCAGCTCGGGGCTAGATTCCTGCTCAGCAGGTTGCGTCAGGACCGGCTCTGCCGGAATCGCCTCAGAGGAAATGGCTTCGATGGGAGCGTCCTGAGTTTCATGCGGTGCATGGATTTCCGGAATCTCAGCAGTTTTCGTCGCCAACTCCAGAACACCGGAAGCCACGACTACATCAGCGCCCAGTTCGGCGGCCCGACGAGAAGCTCGTTGGAGCGCCTCGGCTGGGTTGCAAAGCGAAAAATCGATTTCCAGATCGGCGGGCTGAGCGTGAATCTCACCGGGAGAGGCGATTTCAACGGAATAGCCCTCAAGTTGAAGCTGTTGTGAAAGAGTGCTGGTGTGTTCGGGCAAACGGGTAATAATTCTGGCTAACGGCATGAAACAGCCACCTCGGGGGTTAACGTCACGGATGCGCAACTGTGCCGCGTATGCGAGTGGCGTGACAATTTAGACGCAGAAGCCGCCTGCCGGGTTGGTCTTTATCGATAGCCCTCCAATACTCCCGTAGCCCGGTTCAACGCGTCTGTGAGCACCTGCAATTGCTGGGTGGTAAGAGGAGCATTTTTGGCGTCAATCGCTTCGTTGACCCCGGGAATCACCACCGCTGCATAGCCGGTGTACTGGCCGGGAGCGTAGATGGCGTGACGAAACCAAGGCCGTTCGGGGAGTCCCTGGTCGATCAGCAGAGCGCGTTCAGTCGAAATGAGTGCCTGGTTGAGTTTGGCGGAATCTGCCGGGGGATTTTTTTGCAGGGCCAAGATCCGTGCTGCTGCCGTCGTGAATTTTTTGGCCGCGTCCGATGCTTTGCCGAAATCCGGAGCGCCAGCGCCAAGCATCTTCTGAGCTTTGGCTTGGGCGCTTTCTATATAAGCGCTTATCTCCTTCCCGTAAAGCTCGTAGTCGTAGGGAAGGACATCAACAGCCGCCATGTGAATGGCCTCAAGTCCCAACACCCTGG
>DASZFK010000028.1:0-2862 GCA_035939855.1 Candidatus Angelobacter sp. | reverse complement strand
GAACGCCTGGATCTGGTCCAAACTTAACTCCTCGGCTGCATGCATGTTGATCGTCAATCCTCAGCATGCCATTTCTCTCCAGGCTCATCTTGTGTTGGAATCCCACCCCTTCTTCAGGCTCATCTTGCATTGGAAAAGACTCTCTCTTGACATTTTCTTGTATATCACATACAGTGTATGCGAATGGAATTCATTTCCACACGTGATGCGGCCAAGCGTCTCAAAATTCATTTCACAACTCTGGCCCAGTACATTGCAAAGGGAAAATTACCTGCTCCGACGATCATTGAAGTGGGCAGCAGAACAACCCACGCTTGGACCGAACAGGATTTGGAGGCGGCAAAAAAACTTTTACCAAAGATAAAGAACGGAAGAAAAATGAGGCACCAAAAGACCAAAACCAAAAAGAACCCTGCGGCGATCAAATCGCGGGCAAAATAAAGACCAACGGGCAGCGCCCGGTGTTTGTACCACCGAGCGAAGCCCTAACCGCATTTCACCTGATGGAGTCAGGCAAAACATGGCTGAAATTGATGGTAACACTGTCCCTGCGGTGCAACCTTCCGCTGTGCACCGTCCGCCCAGATCCACTCCTTCCGAACTGCTGCCCTTAGAACCGGCAGTCTTCGATGCAATCCACAGAGTCAACAGCCGATTCGAGAGAATTCTCCACGACTTTAGAGGACTGCAAACCTTTCCTTACTTTCCTCAACACAAGCTGACAGCTTGGCAAAATCTCCTTGGCCTAATCCAGGCTGAAACCAATTTTGCTCTCTCGGCAGCCATTCACCAACGAGCCGAGACAAATGCACTCTACTTTGATCGACTCTGTGCTCACCGGGAGCACGAACTGGCCGACCCAGATGACGTTCTCCTGGAAGCTGAATACCGGAAACAAAAATTGGCCGCCCAGCGGAAACTCGCCGAGGAGGAACCGGATCAAGACGAATTGCCCCAAGAAGAATCGACGCCGTAAAAATTCGCCGGCTTTCACGGGCACTCTGCAAGCCTTGGGGTGCCCTTTTTGTTAAGCAACAACCCATTGTGCATAATTGAGTTGCTCAAGATAATCACTACAATTTCCTGTATTTCGACCGCCTCTGTAGTCAGCGAGAACAATAACTCAAAGCTCAAGGACCCTGATGATGTTCTCCTTCAAGCAGAGCAGCGGAAGAAAGAGATAGCTGAACACGAGCGAATGATGAAAGGAGAGCAACCAGCCCCGCCAGAAACTAACATGTAATTCAACCCAATGTGCGCCTCCAAAAGGGCGCACAGTTCCCGTCCAATCTTTCTTTCAGACGTAACGTCTGGCAAGCAACCCTACTCCGAAGCCAATAACCAGCGACCCTATGCCCAATTCATTGGCAGAATGCACTATTCCCATTTGCGGCAACAGGAACCAGCTTAGGGCAAAACCGCCGACAAAAGACGCTAGTGCAGTGTCTCAGAAATAACTAGACAGTCAGCGAGTCCGGCTCGTTGAAAACAATGACTTTCTATAATAATGTCTAATTAATTAGCGGACACTACACTAGGGAAGCCATCAGTGGTGGCTACTGTCACTTGTTGTTAGGCGCGCATTCTGGTCTGCAAGCAGGACTGCACGGCGCGCACGTTCCGGGAGGGCAATCAGGGTGTGGGTCGGGGCCAGGGGAACAGTTCCAAGGGTTGCATGGTGCAGGGTCACCTGGTAGGCAGTTCGGACCGCAGGTGCTGGCTGGATTGCACTGCGGAGTACAATTCGCATCATCATCATCATCTGCGGCGGCCAACGCGCGCGACGCCAAAACCTCCGCACCATAATCCAACCGGAACGCTTTCAGCGGGTGGCCAGTGACGATCTCAGTCAGGCTCTGATGGCGAATATTGCCGACATTAACGTCGCGTGAAAAGACGCAAGGATAACATGCTCCATCATACGAGACGGTAAGTTTGCCGTTCCAGCAGGCGCCGCAAAGTGTTTTGGCTCGGGACTCGAAAGGGGTCATTTTTGAGCCGCGTCCGACAGGTCGGACATTGTCAGCTTTGATCGCCGACCGATCTACTCCAAGCGCGACAAGGTACTTAACCATATCAGCTTCATTGGCATCATTACCTGTCAGGATCAATCCAACCCGCAATGGAATTGCGGATGCCACGACACGCTTGATACCAGCGACCGTCTGTTCAAAACTACCGGCAGTCAACGTGACAGCCTCATGCGCAGCGGCAGTCGCGCTATAGAAAGACGTCGCTACATGGACGCTGTTTTCGGCAAAAACATCACATGTCGAATCGCTTAGCAATGCCGCGTTCGTATAAACCTCGATAAACTGGAAACCCAGTTTCCGAGCCGAGCGGATATATTGAAGAATCGAAGGATGGCTTAAGGGTTCGCCCCCTATGAACTGAATTTGCCGACAGCCGAGCGCGTAAGCCTCCTCTATAACGGGCAGCCAATCAATATCATTATGCTTTCGTGCGGGCGATGAACTTGTATAACAATGCACACACCGTAAGTTGCAATGCTGGGTAATTTCCAGCCACAGAAACCGTAGCGGTGATTCTGAAAAATCGAGCGCATCGATCGCTAAATCACGAAATCCCATAGAAGCATTCCTACCTTTTCTGAACCTCACCCTCTATGCACGCGAGCAGCGCATTCGGCATTAGCCAGGGTTTCCATTCTGGCTCCTAGATTGGGCTTAGCGTAGCATAAACTGTGCCCACCAACAAACCTCAGTCTTTTCCAATGCAAGATGAGCCTGAAGAAGGGGTGGGATTCCAACACAAGATGAGCCTGGAGAGAAATGGCATGCTGAGGATTGACGATCAACATGCATGCAGCCGAGGAGTTAAGTTTGGACCAGATCCAGGCGT
>DASZFK010000027.1:0-4510 GCA_035939855.1 Candidatus Angelobacter sp. | reverse complement strand
CGATGCCAGACCGCTTTGATCAATCAATTCAAATGGTAATCGCTGAATGCAACTTCCATAACCACCGAAGGCAGCTTTGCTGGCGATATCCTGGCTTGTCTTATTCTGCTGGGGAGCGCCATCCACATTTCGTGAATGGCTCCAGCCAGCCTTCGATAAACTCAATTGCTACTCATGCCGCAGAGCAATCATGGGATCGGTGGCCATTGCGCGTCGCGCGGGAACATAACATGCAATTAGAGCTATGCTGATCAGCACCACAGTTACGGTAGCAAACGTCAGCGGATCGGCCACTCCCACGCCGTAAAGCAGGTGCGAGAAATTCCCGAGGACTCGACCTAAGATTAACGCCGCCATTGCGCCAATGGCGAGGCCAATTACAGCCAGGCGGAGACCCTGTGCCAGCACCATGCGAAAAATACCGGACTTCTTTGCGCCCAGAGCTATTCGGATTCCAATCTCGCTTACGCGTTGCGTCATGGCATAGGAGATGACGCCGTAGATTCCCACGGAAGCCAGAACCAGCGCCAAGACGGCAAAGGCGCTGAGCAACAGCATGGGAAAGCGCTGTGAAGTGAGCGAGTCGGAGACAATTTCCTGCATGGTGCGAATGGCATATACAGGCTGATCGCTATCGGCGCTATAGACTGCGGCCTTTATCGCAGGCATCACGGTGGCTGGAGCCAGCGGTGTGCGAACTACGGTGAGCAAATCTGAGTAAAAGATTTTTATTGCTTGCGGCGGAAGCTGTTCCAGAGAAGCATAGGTATGCGGCTCCGTGGCTTCCTCGGGATCGCCCAGCCCCTTGTGCTGGACATGGGCCACAACGCCGACAATTCGCGCGTCACCCCAGATATTGACGGTAATGCTCTGGCCTACGGGATTCTGGTCCGGAAAATAGATGCGGGCCAGAACGCTATCGATCACCGTGACGCGCTCTGAGTTTTCATTGTCTTCGGGCGTGAGATAGCGGCCTTGCAGCAGCGGTATCTTCATGGTCTTGAGGTAATCCGGGCCTGTCCAATACATGAACAAGCGCGGGGCTTCCGCCAGCGCCGTGGTCGCTCTGGTTCCCACCCAAAAGGGAGCGGGATTGTTGGAGTGATTCAGTGGGACCAGGTTTGTAATGTCTGCGGACTCGACGCCGGGTATACTGCGTATGCGCTCCAGCAACTGACGATAGGCAGTACGCATCGTGGAAGCTGACTTGGTTACTGAAGGCGACAATCCAACCTTGAACGTAATCACGTTCTTCGCTTCAAAACCCGGATTGAGCTGCCACAGATCCCGAATGGTGCGGAACAGCAGGCCTGCACCCGCCAGCAACACTACGGTCAGAGCCATCTGGCCGATCACTAGAACGTTTTGCGTTCGGTGGTGTGCGCCGTTGGAGCCGCGCGCTCCTTTCTTCAATGCCGAGTACAAATCCAGTTTCAGGCTCTTCAGCGCAGGCGCTAGACCAAAGAGAACCCCAACCATAAGAGAAACTACGAGTGCGAACAGCAGCACGGGACCATTCAGGCCCACATTCTCGCTGCGCGGAAGCTCCGTAGCCACGATCGCGAGCACGCCTCTGAGTGCTCCCTTGGCCACTGCGAGCCCCAGAATTCCGCCTGCCAACGCAAGCAGAACGCTTTCTGTAACCAGTTGGCGGACGATCCGCGCCTGATTTGCGCCCAGCGCCGAACGGACCGCGAACTCGCGTGTGCGCGCCGCCGAGCGCGCGAGTAACAGGTTGGCAACATTGGCGCAGGCAATCAACAGGACAACTGCGACTGCTCCCAGAATCAAGAGAAGCGTTCCAGCTATGTCGCCTACCACAGCCGGCTTGAGCGGTACGATCACCGTGCCGAAACCTCGATCAGTATCAGGATAAAGCTGATTGAGATTTGCCTGGATGGAATCCATTTCGCTGTGTGCCCGGCTGGCGTTCACCCCCGGCTTCAGCCGCCCGACGGGGAGAACACCGGGAAAACGGCGATCATTGAACATGGGATCAGCTTGGCGGAGCGGTATATACACATCTCTATCGTCCACGAAGTGGAATTCCGGGGGGAGAATTCCCACAATGGTGTAACTCACTCCATCCAGGGTCACGGACTTTCCGACAGCCTGCGGGTCTCCGCCGAACCGTGCCTTCCACAACCGGTGGTTGATGATAGCGACCCGCGCTGCTCCGGCTTGGTCCTCCTGCGGCGTAAACTCGCGCCCCAAACTAAGTTGCACGCCCAACATGTGAAAGAACCCAGAGGATACTTCGAAGCCGGTCGAATGCTCGGGTGGGCCGGGACTTGTCAGGTTAAACGAGTACCATCGGACTCCCGCCATCTGTTCGAATGAGGAGGCGTGGCGTTGCCACTCTTCAAAGTCGGGCAAAGAAACGGACAGACGAGGGGTCTGCGCATTGTTCTGCCACACGATGACCAGGCGGTCCGGTTGGTAATAAGGTAATGGGGCCAGCATGACGCCCTGGACCACGCTGAAGATTGCGGTGTTGGCGCCTATACCGAGAGCAAGCGTGAGCACAGCGACCGTGGTAAAGCCGGGGCTGCGATGAAACATCCGCAGGCCATAGCGGACATCCGTCCAAAATGTTTCCAGCCATGGGCCGCCACGCTTCTGTCGGCATTCTTCTTTGGATCGTTCCAGGCCGCCAAACTCGATGCGCGCGCGACGAATGGCCTCCGGCCGGGGTATGCCTGAATTCTCCAGATCATCGGCGCGTTTTTTAATATGGGAACGCAGTTCTTCTTCCATCTCGGCATCCATTTGTGGGCGATGAAAAAGCGTGGCCAGCGAGGAGCGAAGGGAGTTTAAAATCTTCATATAGGATGAAGCCGAGCGCGCCGGTAGGAAGCGGCGCTGATGCTCCTAAACCATCTAGGAGTGTACTACGCTTCTTGAGTTGCCGGGGAGAAGTAACACTGCAGAGGGAATAGGGGACAAAAGCACATAGGATGCTTGCGGCTCGTTCAGCATCTTGTATCTAGGGACTACCGCGTTGCTTCTCTACCGCGATCGGAAGGGCCGGTGTTGATGACCGCTCGAAATTAGCCGCCTACTGACGTTCAATCTTCAATCATTGAGGTGTGTTATCGTGGCTCTTGCGCTCAAGGCAACTTTGCACTGCTTGTTCCTCTCCCTTCGGATCCCGTAGTTCGCTGGGGATTGCAAAAATGGGGTTTGCCGCAGTTCTTACAATCTCCTGATCAAATTCCTGCGGCGTTTCAGAAGCTGCGTTGCGAAATCCAAGCATGGCTCCGCCTTTCTGCAGTTGATCTCTGTAACTGACATCCAGGGCGATATCAGCAGGGATTTTTTCCTTCAGCCTCAAATCCGGAGGTCCGAGATAAAGGAATGCGTCAGCCAAGTCTTCCATTGGTTTTTGTAGCATGGTGGGGAACTCATGGTGGACCTTGCAGTCCTGATCGATCCGCGTAGGCAGTGGGAAAAAGTGGCTTATGTCCAAAGCGCCGAGCCATGTTCCCTTCGCGCGTGCAAGGGCTGGAACCGGCCAATTTACGAACTTGCTATCAAACAAAGTTGGCAAGTTCGTATCGAAAGTGCCGAGCTCGCTAATGATAAACGTGACGTTTGGATAGTCCTTTTCATAGATCGACACAGCGCTGCCACCGACGGCATGAAAAAGATGGAAGCTACCGAAGAGCATGAGAGCCTTGCGATGTTTTGACAAGACTTCTTTTTCCATCACGGAAGCAATGCTGGCATCGCGGTGAACAAGTCTTATGACGTCGTCCATGCTTTTGATTTGGTCCCAATCAACGGGGGAGTCGCCAGCCAACACACGCAGACGCCTTCCTGGCGGGAGCTTCTGGTTCAACGCTCGCACGAGAGGGAAAACTGTTCAACGAATCCCGATGCTCCGCACGCGGGCTGGCCCACTTTCCGCCAGACCCTCTGGACTTCTACGAAGGGGACATTCTCTCCTGCTATATAACGATCCAGGATGGGCTGGTATAAGGAATTACCGCACTCGAACTCAATATCGTTTACCTTTTCCGAAAAAGCCGGGTTTCGGATCAACGAGAAGATCAAATCATTCAGATCTTGCATTCCATGGCCTTGCGGCAGGCCGACAACTTCGTATTTGTCGAACGCAGCCAGAATCGCGGCTATCGCAGGTTCAGGAACCGGTTCAGAAGCCGTCCGTTTTGCCGGCTGTTGCGTTTGGGCTTGGTTTACCGTTGGAAGCGCCAGCATTACAACAAAAAAGACTGCGACCGAAGCGGCCCGGAGGGCCCTGCGCAGACGAACAAACGCTGCCATGGAATCAATTAACAGAGCAAGCTGAAAAGCTTTTTGTAATTTATCTCGCATACGAATCTCCTGCTTGGGGGATTTAGCTCTCCTAGGAGTGTGTCGGAAATAGGCGCAGAAAATTCGTTGCCCTAACAAGCATTGCGGGTAAGAATTCTCTGGGGAAAACCAATCCGCGCTTTATGCCGTTCCTGCTGTTACCAACGATGGGAAGCCGGAGGTAAACCTCTGC
>DASZFK010000026.1:0-7537 GCA_035939855.1 Candidatus Angelobacter sp. | reverse complement strand
TTGACTATCAGATGTTCTCGATTCTCCTGATCGACGATTCCAAACAGAAGCTCATCCATCGCTTTTCTCTGCGCTTCAAAGAGAGCATTCCGCTGAAGCACGACATTCTCTTGGGCCGCGGGTTAGTGGGCGCTGCGGCGGAGCAGAAACAGGTCATTCTGGCGGCCGACGTAACCAAGGACCCACGCTATATCAAGTTGAACCCTGAAACTCGCTCTGAGCTTTGTATACCGCTGATCTACAAAGATGAAGTTATCGGCGTTCTCGACCTGGAGCATACGCGGCGCGGCTACTTTACTGAAGACCATGTTCGCACCATGAGCATTTTGGCGGCGCAGATTGCAATTGCCATTGAAAACGCCCGGCTTTATGAGCGGCTGGCCCGCGAAGAGCAGCGGATGGAGCGCGATCTGGCAATGGCCCGCGAGGTTCAGAACCACCTGCTGCCGCCTTTTTGTCCACAGCTAACGGGAGCAGAGCTGGCCGCCAGGTTCAAGCCGGCCCACGCCATTGGCGGCGACATGTATGACTTCCTCGAATACAAGCCGCCTCTGGCTTCGATCGTCGTGGGTGACGTCAGTGGCAAAGGAGCCCCAGCCGCGCTCTATGCCGCGTTGGTCAGCGGCATTCTACGAAGCCTGGCCCCGTCAGAGCCAACTCCAGCGAAGATGCTGGCAGAGGTGAATCGATCGTTGAATCAGCGCCGCCTGGAAGCGCAGTTCGTAGTCTTGACGTGCGCTGTTTGGGACAACAAGACGAAGATCATGCGTGTCGCCAACTCCGGCCTGCCTCGTCCCATTTATTGTCACGAAGGACATTCGCGCATGTTAGACGCTGCCGGCCTGCCTCTGGGAATGTTTGCCGAGGTGGACTATGACGAAGTAATCATTCACGCTCATCCTGGAGATGTCTTTGTGTTTT
The DNA here is from genome assembly GCA_035939855.1 of Candidatus Angelobacter sp. Classification (GTDB taxonomy): domain Bacteria; phylum Acidobacteriota; class Terriglobia; order Terriglobales; family Acidobacteriaceae; genus Angelobacter. The sequence goes on along the minus strand of DASZFK010000026.1, from coordinate 6,616 downwards.
TCAGCGATGGCATTCTCGACGCCAGCAACGCTAAAGACGAGCAGTTTGGCCGTGTTCGCCTGGAGCAAGTGCTCGATAAGCATTGGCGTCGAAGCGCCGGCCAAATCGTGACCGCAATCTTCGAAGCTGTCGATAAATTTGCCGAAGGCATGCCCGTCTTCGATGACCAGACTGCCGTTGTATTGAAGGTAAAGTAGACGCAGCGTCCGGCTTAGTTATAGTTAGGGACGATATAGCCAAGTCTGCTTCGTGGCTGCATCGTTATTCGGATATCCTCCGGCCAACAGCACGCTTCCATCCTTAAGCCGGGTTTCACTCATGAAATGCCATGTGTCACTCAATTGACCTGTCGCCAGAAGGAATTTTTTGGTTACTGGATCATAGATTTCCACCTGCTTGCTTCCGCCGGCGACGAGTAGCCTGCCCCCTGCAAGTTGTACGGCGTCCTCAGGCAGCTTGAACCGGCGATCATGCAAAGGTGATGTAGCAGTGAATTGTCCGGTACGGAGGTCATAGATTTCCGCGCTGCTCATGGCTCCGCTCCAGTCACGATCATCGGAGCCTCCGGCAATGAGCACCCGGCCATCGGGAAGGAGTCCTGCGGTGTGTTTGTAGCGCGCGTTCAGCAGACTTCCAGTCAGGGAAAAGTGTTTCGTTTTAGGATCGTAGATTTCGGCGGCCGCGGTGACGCTGTCCCCACGTCCTCCCACAATGAGCACCCGGCCATCCTGAAGCAAAGTGGCGGTATGTGAAATGCGCGCGAAATGCATTGGGCCTGCTGGTTCGAAAGTCTGTGTTGACGAATGGAAGATCTCAGCCGATGGCATTCCCCCAGGGGAGTCGTGATCGGCGCCACCAGCGATGAGGACGTCTCCATCGGGCAACAACGTAGCGCTTGGTCGGCCACGCCTGGTTGTCATCTTCCCAATTTTCGTGAACTTTTCTGTCGAGGGATCATATATCTCCGCTGAATCAGTACATCCGTGTCCAATCCAGCCGCCAGCAATCAACACTTTCCCTGATCGGAGCAATACACCAACATGTCCAACCCGCCCTATGCTCATTTCGCCACCGGATTGAAACTTGCCGTTTGCTGGATCGTAGATCTCAGCCGATTTGTAGAAATCCTGGTTACGGCGCATTCCGCCAACGATGAGGACTCTGCCGTTGGCAAGTAAAGTCGCGCTATGTCCTGAGCGCGGCTCAAGCATATCCGCGCCCGGCATTACCGAGCCAACATGCTGCCAAAGAGAAGCGATTGCGGTAAAAGGTAAAGCAGCAAGGATGAAGCCTACCGCAGATAGCGAAATGATGAATGAGAAACGCCGGGTCATGTTAGTCGACTCCTGAATTCTGCGTGCCTGTAATAAAGACTGTCTCCACTTCCATAGTGTCAACAACAGAATACTCGCAAATCTGGTGAATCGGTCGCTCCCATTGACACTGTTTCTCCCTCTGGTCCGAATCAAATCTGTGCATTCGTATGTGACGGGTGTCACATCCAGATACAAAACCGCAAACCTAAGATTGAGGATAATGTGATGGCCGTCACATTCACAGGTGACGGCCAGCACACCCTTCACATCTCTCCTTGGATTAATGTGAACATTCAAGGAGGCCCTTATGGCAGTCGTTCCGTTCTTTAAGCCCACGCAGCAAGACTCAAGGCTCCGTTTCAAAAACCTTTTGCTGGCTACGGATCTTACCGAAGCTTCCACTGAAGCCGAAACCTATGCATTGCGGCTGGCACAATCCTTAGGCTCGCACCTGCTGGTGCTGCACGTGGAACCTGCTTCCACTCACCGCTCCACTGCGCTCGAAAGCACAGAGCCGAACGACTTGAAACAAAAAATCGCCAGTCTTGACGAATTCTTCCGGACCTCCGGCGTGCCTTTCAACCTGAGGACCGAGCGAGGCGAAGTTCATTCTGTGCTCACCAAGGTCGCAGGGCAACACTCCATTGATCTGATCATTCTCGGCAGCCATGGACGGCAAGGCGTCTCTTACCTTTTCACGGGTTCCCTGGCGGAAGATGTGACTCGTTCTGCTGCCTGTCCGGTCATTACTGTGGGTCCCCATGCTCAGGCCGGGCTTGAGAACCTGGTCAGCACCATTGTCTACGCCACGGATTTCAGCGAAGAGTCGAAGCTCGCTTTGCCCTACGCCACCTCCTTGGCCCAGGAATTTCAGGCCAGCCTGACCGTCTGCCATGTGGCTCCCAAAGCCGGAAGGCTGGTCAGTGGCCAAGAACAGGTGGAAGCGTATCTTTTCAGTCGTCTTAAAAGCCTGGCGCCAAAGAGTCAATTTCCCTGGTGCACCGTGAACTACGTAGTAGCTTTCGGCGATCCGGCGGCAGAGATCCTCAATATTGCCAAAGAGGGGCGCGGAGATTTGATTGTCCTTGGGTTGCACACCTCGGTGCGATACACGAGCCATCTCCCCGAGCGCCTGTCATACAAAATTCTGTGCGAAGCACGGAGCCCGGTGTTGTCGATTCTTCCTGGCCCCCGTGAGATGAAATTGGCCAAATCGCCGGCGGACTATGCCGGCGCCATTCATGTTTGCTGAGTCGTAGTCGATTGACAATCCAAGTGCTCCAAAGGGGGGCCGTAATTGCTGCGGGTGATGCAGGAGAGGTACACTATTGAGAAGGTGAAATCAGTTGGCAAAGTCGCAGTTTCACTCTTGGCGCTTTCCTTTTTTGCGTCGCCAGTGATGGCGTGTCTGCTCCCCAGCCAAGCCCTTACGGATGAGGAGCGGGAATGTTGCCGCCAAATGGCTGGGAATTGCGATGAGACACCCTCCTCCCACTCCTGCTGTCAGGCGATCATTCGAGACGGTGGCCCCTATATCTGCAACTCTCATGTTGTAGTTTCTGCACCGGCTCAGGTCGCACTTGCGATTCTGCCACTCGATAAAACAATCGGGTTGCCGGAGAATACTTCACAGTTTGTCGCTTTAGATGCTCATGCTCCACCCGGGTCGCCACCTTCCCATACGTCCATTCTGAGAATCTAGCCCTCCAGTGTACATCTGCGTTTAAACCGCAGTGTGTGTTCGCATATCTATTTTCTGCTGGAAGGAAAAACCATGGGACTTCGAGATTTAAGAAAGGGTAGCCAAACTATTTGTGTGTTAGTTTTCTTGTCATTTTGCCCCACTGTTGCAAGAGCGCAGGGCCCTGCTCCAGAAACCGCTCCCCCCTTATTTCCTGGTGGAGCACTTTTTTCCTATAACTCCATTTTCACTACACGAGGCACGATCCCGGGGAGCATTCCGGTGACGGCGCGCCCCACGTTCTCGCATGAAGGAGACTTCAACTTCACCTGGGGATTTCATCCCAACTTCGATCTGACTGTGCTGGTTCCGGTGGTGACCAACCACTTCGATGCCAGGTCACCAGGGCGGACCGAGGTTGGAGGAACAGGCCTCGGTGATGTGATGGCTCTGATAAAGTACCGCTTTTATCGGCGAGATTCGCAGCGCGGCACTACCCAGGCATCGGTGACGTTCGGTCCAAAACTCCCAACGGGCCGCACGGACCTTGTGGATGCCAGCGGCAGGCCATTGCCCGCAAGTTTGCAACCTGGCTCTGGTTCTACCGATCTCTTCGTGGCGGTGAATTGGACTTACACCGGACTCTTCAATATCAGGCGGCTGGTTGCCGATGAAGACTTCCATTCTTTCCTACGCTCGCAAGGAACACAAAAGACACGTCTCGGCAGCAACATCGAATCTCGATTCTGGGTCTCGTATCGGCCTTACGAATCGCGCAGTGGCGCCCGGGAATGGTTTGTTGGTACTGCTCTCACTTGGCGGCACTCTCAGGATGACCGTATTTCTGAAATTGCGCAGAACGGGAGCGGCGGAAATGAGTTGCTTGCTGGACTGACCAACTATGTGGGAGTACGTCCGGGAATGCATATTTGGCTCGGCCTTGATTGGGACATTGCCCACTCCACAGGAGTAACGTTCAACCCAATTCGCCGGCACATCAGCTTCGGAATTACACAGCAGTTCAGACTGCATCTTTAGACGAAGGAGAAAAATGAATTTCAGCAAACTTAGCCTGTTACTTTTGCTTGGCTGCGCGCTTGTGCCTCTTTCGCAGGCGCAGATCAAGCACATCGAAATGCGCGTCGAAGGCATGACATGAAACTTTTGAGCCTACGGGGTGAAACAACACCTCGGACGCCAGTCTGGCGTTCAAACAGTAGAAGTCAGCTTAATCGATGGAAAAGTCCAAATCACGCCCAAGGAAGACGGCCGCATCGACCCGGCCCAACTTCTTAAGGCGACCTACGATAGCGGTGTGAGTGTTGCGGAAATGGATTTGACCGTCCGCGGAAAGATCGTGAAAGATTCTTCGGGCAATCTGGCCTTGCAGATCGCGCCGAACCAATCGTTTGCGATCACAATGAATGATCTCTCAAAAGGACTTGAACCGCTTGCCAATTCACCAACCGTGGTCACAGTTCTTGGTCAGTTGTACAAGAAGTCAGGAAAGAAGAAACCGGACCCCTCAGTACCGCTGAAGCTGATGATTCTCGAAACGCAAAAGAAGGAATAGATGATGCGACGACATTTGTTGCTCTTGGGTCTTGCCGCAATCGGATTCGCCGGATGTAAACAACATGCGGCGAATCCTGCGCAGCCAACAGAATCTTCAATCCCAGCCGGTGAGATTGGCTCGCGACTGCCTGAGTTTTCTGAGGTGGACTTGCAAGGTCGGCAAGTTTCTTCGGCAGACCTTCGCGGTAAAGTGGTGCTCATTGATTTTTGGGCTACGTGGTGCCAGCCGTGCAAAAAAGAGATGCCCGCCTATCAGAAATTGCTGGAGCGCTACGGACCGCGGGGGTTTGCCGTTGTCGGATTCAAACTCGATATGATGCCGGATACGGAGGACCCGGTTTTGTTTGCGAAGAAGATCGGGGTCCATTATCCGCTGGCAATTGCGCGGGATGACTTGAAGCAAAAATTCGGTGGCATCAAAGGTTTGCCCACAACCCTGCTCTACGACCGGCGGGGAATGCTGCGCAAGAAAATAATCGGGTTTGAATATCCAGATGTCTTCGAGGCGGAGTTGAAGCAGCTTCTGTGATGGTATATTAATCCCCCGTGCAGCCTATCCGCTCGATTGTTGACCGAACGTCTACTCTCTATCAATCCAACTATGCTGCTATGCAGGCTGCTGTTGGGCGGCTGCGGGCGGAGTTGAAGCGTTCCACGGAAGGTGGCGGCGAAAAATATGTGAAGCGCCATATCGAGCGGGGCAAGTTGCTGCCTCGCGACCGCGTGGAGATGCTTCTCGACGAAGGTTCCTACTTCCTGGAAATTGCGCCGCTTGCCGGCTATGGCATGGAGAACGAGTTTCCGGGAGCAGGCTCGATCGGCGGCATCGGTTTGGTATGTGGACGCGAATGTCTTATTACGGCCAACGAAGCTACCGCCCGGGGCGGCGCAACCAGTGAGGCAGGTTCGTGGAAAAGCGCGCGCCTTAGCGATATTGCGCGTATCAATCATTTGCCGGGAATCATGCTGGTGGAGTCTGCGGGGGCTGATCTGCCAGTGCAGGCCAAGATATTCGTACCTGGCGGACGTGGCTTTCGCGAACTCACGCGCCGCTCCCGGCATCGCATTCCGACGATTTCTGTAGTCTTTGGCAGTTCCACCGCCGGAGGAGCTTATCTGCCCGGCATGTCTGACTACGTCGTAATGGTCAAGAGGCAGGCGCAGGTTTTTCTCGCTGGGCCTCCACTGGTCAAGATGGCAACTGGAGAGATTTCGGATGAAGAGTCTCTGGGCGGCGCCGAGATGCATTCCCGCGTCTCCGGCCTCTCCGACTACCTGGCGGAAGATGAACTGGATGGGATTCGCATTGCCCGCGACATCGTGCGCCATCTGAATCGTCCCAAGCAGGAAATACCGAATCTTCGCGCCGTCGTAGAACCTGTTTATGATCCCGACGAACTTTTGGGAATTGCCTCGGCGGATGTGCGCGTGCCCTTTGAAATCCGCGATGTAATTGCTCGAATTGTGGATGGCAGCGAGTTTGAAGAATTCAAGCCCGAGTATGGCCCTACCTTGGTGACCGGATTCGCACATCTGCATGGTTTCCCTGTTGGAATCCTGGGCAATAACGGAGTGCTGATGTCGGAGTCTTCCGGCAAAGGGGCGCAGTTTATCCAGTTGTGCAACCAGCAGAATATTCCTCTCTTGTTCCTGCAAAACATTACTGGATTCATGGTGGGCCGGACCTACGAAGAAGATGGCATCATTCGCAATGGGGCCAAGCTGATCAACGCCGTATCAAACTCCACCGTGCCTGCGATTACGATTATGGTTGGCGGTTCCTACGGGGCAGGGAACTATGCCATGTGCGGCCGCGCTTATGATCCCAGGTTTTTATTTACCTGGCCCAATCACCGTATTGCCGTGATGGGCGAAAAGCAACTCTCGGGCGTTATGGATATCATCAAACGCGAGGCCGCCGCCAAAACCGGTCAACCTATCGACGAAGCCAAGCTGGAAGCTGGACGCAAGATGCTCGAAAGCCAGATCCAAAAAGAGTCCGACTGCTACTATGCCACTGCACGCCTCTGGGACGATGGCATCA
>DASZFK010000025.1:0-6270 GCA_035939855.1 Candidatus Angelobacter sp. | reverse complement strand
CGGGCATATCGCTTGGGTATGCTTCCGACTGGCATCGCTTGTAACTATTGCGATGTTTTTTGTTGTTCCCGAGGCCGTCGGTCAAATCGCTGTGCCATGGCTGCCCGTTCCCAAAGAAGATCTCGAACTCAAAGACAACCCACTTGCCCCAGGAGAACCGGCCATCATCTTGTATCGGGAAGTGCAAACCGATTCGCCCAAGGGTTATGAAACGCACTACACGCGAATCAAGATTCTCAAAGAGAGTGGAAAGAAATATGGCACCGTCGAGATTCCTTATGTGGAAAAGGAGATTGAGGTAGAGCAGATCCAGGCCCGTACGATAGCGCCCGACGGAAAACCCCTTGAGTTTAGCGGAGCCGTTTACGACAAGGTTATCGCGAAGACCAGGCGCTTCACGATTACCGCCAAATCTTTCACGCTTCCCAATGTCGAGGTCGGATGCATTATCGAATATGCCTACAATCTCCACGTGCATCAGAGCATGCCCGACGTGTTTAAGAATCCATTCAAGTACCGCATTGACGGCGCTTATGCCTGGCCTGCCTCCGAATGGAGCGTGCAACAGGACCTTTTTGCGCGGCGAATGCACTTCGTATTGCATGCGTATTCGAACGGCACTCGCCTGGAAATTCAGTCGGTAGGACTCACGCCCAACCTGGGAAAGCCGCAAACCCAGCAAGATGGCTCGGTCCTGTGGGACATCGAGAATGTTCCAGCTTTTCATCGCGAGGACCACGCTCCCCCTGAAGAGGTGTTGAAGAGCCGGGTGGAAATCTTTTACGTAGTTGGCCCGATGATGTCCAACGAAAGTTACTGGACCACGTATGGCCGACGCGAAGGCCAGGTTTACCAGAAGTTCTTTTCCAAATCCAAGGTAGTGCAAGAGGAGGCTGCCAGGTTGGTGGCCGGAATCGATTCGCCCGAGGCAAAACTGCGCAAGTTGTACGAACGTGTGCAGCAGTTGCGCTTTATCGGGTATGAGCGGGCCAGGACCGAAAAAGAGAGAGAACAGGAAAATCTCAAACCCAACAAGACCGCTGAAGACGTGCTCACGAGAGGATATGCCTTTAGCAACGAAGCCGATCTGGTGTTTGTAGCTTTGGCCCGCGAAGCTGGATTCACTGCTTACCCGGTGAAGGTGGCTGGCCGTGACCGCCGTTTCTTTTTAGATAACATATTCAACTACCGGCAGCTCAACGCCATGGTGGTCGAAGTGCAAGCCGGATCGAAGACTTACTTTCTTGATCCGGCTACGGCGCACTGCCCGTTTGGCCTGCTGCCCTGGGAAGAGGGGGACACAATGGGCGTGCGGTTCGACGAATTCAATAGCCGCCTCATCGCCATACCTGGAGCCAAAAGCGCGGATGCCGTGCTCGAACGCCACTCCAGCTTCAAGATGGATAACGATGGCAACCTCCAAGGCAAGCTGGACGTAACTTTTCGCGGGCAGGAAGCTTTGGGTCGCAGGCTGCTGGCTGTTTCCAAAGATGAGGCTGGCCGCCGCAAAGAACTGGAAGACGAGGTCAAAAAATGGTTGCCGCAGAATGCAGTCATCAAGCTCTCGACGGTGAGTGGTTGGGATGCTTCGGAAATGCCGCTGCAGGCCGCGTTTGATGTCGAAGTGCCGAGCTTCGCCTCTCAAGCCGGTGGGAGACTGCTGGTTCCCGCTATTCTCTTTCACACAGGCTGGGAGAAATCGTTCACGTCGTCGCAACGCGAATATCCTGTCTACCTTGAGTATGGGCACCAGGAAACTGACGACGTGACCGTGGAGCTTCCGCCAAACGTGACCGTCGAGCGGGTTCCATCGCCTCAAGGCCTCAAGGAAAAGTTTGCCTCCTATCAATTTTCCGCGGAGATGCAAGGCTCGAACCTGAAAATGAAGCGCCAGGTCGCCATGGACGGTTACTACTTCCTCGTAAACCAATATTCAAGACTGCACGATTTCTATGACTTCGTAAGGGCCAACGACGGGGAAATGACCGTGCTCCGCGCCTCTGCTGCGACAGCGACTCGGTAACCTTTTGAACCAACTTTTAACGAATACCAGAACTACGGCATCAGCAGATTGAACGTCTTCTGCCCGATGCTTACCTCTACGGGCAAGGTTCCGAGCAACTCTCCATCGCATTCGCAGTGGATGCTCTCGGGTGGTTGCGAATCCAAGGGGGTGCACCGGAACCAGGTAGAAAAAGCCAGGTCAACGTGCGGCACTTTCCAATTGAGGCCGCTGGCGATGCTGACAAAGTAGTGTAGAAAATGGCGCACCTTGTCGGTCTTGAACAACAGGAGCCGGTAATCATTGCGGATCAATTCCGCGCCCAGGCGCATGCCCCGGAGCACCCCTGGGAATTTCTTGGCGCGAATTCCCATGATCAGCGTCACGCATTCCTGGCGGCGCTTCCCTTCAGCGTCGAGCCACTCAACATTGAAGGTGGAAAACTTGCGGCGCACGGCCATGCGGAACATTTCCAGGAAATAGGCATACATGCCATACCGCTCTTTCTCCTCGACCGCGGTGCGGTACATCAATTCGGCATCCGATCCGACGCCCGTAGCCACAATGAGGTAGCGCTCCACAGGACGGCCATCTTTGCCCTGGTACTTGATCATTCCCGGACGGATGGCCCGAGGTTTGTACTGAAGAAGCATTCGCGCTGCCGCTTCCGGGCGTCGAGGTAGCCGGAGATCGGTGGCCAGCAAGTTGCCGCTGCCCAGCGGAATCACCCCGAGCGCGGCTTCCGAGCCGGAGCGCACCAAACCGTTGAGCACCTCATTAACTGTGCCATCGCCGCCACACGCCAGGACCGTGTCAAATCCAGAAGCCATGGCCTGCTCAGTCTGGGGGGTGGCGCTTCCTGCGTGAGTGGTGGCCACTGCTTCGGCCTGCACCCCAGCAGACTGAAGCACAGCCAAAACCTGGGCAATAGCCTGAGAGCGCTTTTCTTTCTTGGCGCCAGATGCCGGGTTATAGATGAGGAACACTTTTTGCATAAAAGACAGCTTCTTCGCTGCTAGCTTCTGGCCATTAGCTCCACCAAATTAAAAGACCAAAATCTCAGGCCAAAGACACTACAAGGATAACTTTGAGTTTCAATTACCCAATTACCAAATTACTCAATTACCAAATTCTGGCCCGGAGCCAGACCTTCCTTCGATCCAAAATCATTACCATGTCAAGTTCGTGAATCTCAACAATATAATCTCAACATGCCTACCCGGCCTACTGACATTGAAAACAAGATTGAAAATCTGCGCGACCAGATACGCCGGCATGAATACCTTTACTATGTCGAAGACTCGCCTGAGATCAGCGACGCTGACTTCGACCGCTTGATGCAGGAACTCAAACACCTGGAAGCCCAACATCCATCGTTAATCACCCCCGACTCCCCGACCCAGCGTGTTGGTGGTAAACCGCGCGAGGGCTTCATCAAGGTCCAACACTCCCGGCCGTTGCTCTCCCTGGATAACGCGTACAACGAACAGGAACTGCGCGACTGGGAACGGCGAGTCCGGGAACTGGCGGGGACCGGCCACATCGAGTACGTATGCGAATTTAAGTTGGATGGAATGTCCCTGGCATTGTCCTACAAAGATGGCAGGCTGGAACGCGGAGTCACCCGCGGAGACGGCTCCATTGGAGAGGACGTCACTCCCAATGTCCGCACCATGCGCACAGTCCCACTTTCCATTTCGCAAGCAACCCTCAAGAAAGCGGGGGTCCCTTCTGATTTTGAGGTGCGGGGCGAGGTGATCATGCCTCTCGCTGCTTTTGAACGGATGAATGAGGAGCGGGAGCGCCAGAACCTGAGCAAGTTTGCCAATCCACGCAATGCTGCCGCCGGCACCATCCGCATTCTGGAACCTAACATTGTGGCCCAGCGCCAATTGGATTTTTATGCCTATTTCCTGCTGGTGGAGGGAAAGTACTATCCCGAAAAACATTCCGCGGCCCTGGAAGCGCTTCAAGCAGCCGGATTCAAGGTGAATCGCAATCACGCCATTGCCAATCGCATGGAAGACCTGCTGGAATTTATCGCCAAAGGCGAACAGATGCGCGAGAAGCTCCCTTATGAAATCGATGGCATCGTGATCAAGGTGAACTCCCTGCGGCTTCAGGAGCGCTTAGGGTTCACCGGAAAAGCGCCACGATGGGCGTTGGCTTACAAATACGCAGCCCGCAGCGGCATCACTCAGGTGCAGGACATTCTGGTGCAGGTGGGTCGCACCGGAAAGCTAACTCCTGTGGCCGCGCTCAAGCCCGTCAAGATCGGCGGAACCACCGTCACCCGCGCCACCCTGCACAACCAGGATGAAATCGAGCGGTTGGGCGTAATGATCGACGATTGGGTCATGGTGGAGCGCGGCGGCGATGTAATCCCCAAGGTCGTCAAGGTCATTGACGATAAGGAGCATCCGCGCGGACACAAAGCCTTTCACCTGCCCGAGCGATGCCCTATCTGCTCCAGCCACGTGGTGCGTGTGGAAGGCGAGGCCGATCACCGCTGCATCAATGCAAACTGTCCGGCCAAGCTGCGGGAGAGCATCCTGCACTTTGCCTCGCGCTCGGTGATGAACATCGAAGGCATGGGAGAATCGCTGGTCAACCAAATCTGTGACAAGGGTCTGGTCAAAGATGTCGCCGACATTTACCACCTGACCAAAGAAAAACTGTTAACGTTGGAGCGGATCGGCGACAAGAGCGCTGAAAATCTGCTGCGAGAAATCGAGCAGTCACGCAAGCTGCCACTGGAGCGAGTCATTTTTGGCTTGGGAATCCGCTTCGTGGGCGAGCGTACGGCAGAATTTCTGGCCGAACATTTTGGCTCCATCGACGCTCTCATGGAAGCCGGTGTGGAAGAACTACAGCAGGTGAACGAAGTTGGTCCTCGCATTGCAGAGAGCATCCAACAATTCTTTGCTGAGGCCAGCAACCGCCGGCTGGTCGAGAAACTGCGGCCCTTTCTGAATTTTACCGGCAAAAAGAAACAACGTGGAACAGCTCTCGCCGGAAAGACGTTTGTCCTGACCGGCACTCTTGCCAACCATTCGCGCGATGCCGCCAAGAAGATGATTGAAGACGCAGGAGGCAAGGTCGTAGGCTCAGTCAGCAAAAAAACCGACTACGTGGTGGCCGGGGCTGATCCAGGTTCTAAACTCGATAAAGCCCGGGAATTAGGCGTCCAGGTTGTTGATGAAAACGAAATGGAAGAGCTGGTCAAAAGTGCTGGAACATAATTTCATTTGAGGGTGGCGACCAGGCTTGAGCGGGCCTGCTCGAGAGCGGCGATGGCATCCTGCCGGCTGACGCCGGGAAAGTCGTCCAGGAATTCGCTGAGGGATCGGCCATGTTCCAGGTAGTCGGTCAAAGACTTGAAAGGAACGCGGGTGCCGCGAAAAACGGGTTCTCCGCTGAGGACCGCTGGATTCTTGACGATAATGACCGGTTCGATGCTCATAAAACAAATACTCCTTCCTCTATCCTGCACCCACTATTTTACCCGCTTTGAGTATACTTTGACCCCCTTATGGCTCTGCTGAAGTTTACTTCGCCCCCCGTCGCATTCATTCGGAACCTGAGCATGGCCGTGCTGACTCCGAAATCCTCGATCATTCACTCATGCGCTGATTGCGCATAACCAAATGTCTCCACATGACTTGTTTCTTATTTACAATGCTTGGTTACCGAAAGCCTGTATCCTTGGAACCCATCACTCATTTCTTGACCGGAGCCTGCATATCCAGAGCCGGGCTCAACCGCAAGACGGGATTGGCCACGTTGACTCTGGTTTTGGCTGCCGAAGGTCCCGACATCGATGCGGTCTCGTACTTCGGCGGCTCGATCAGCGGGCTGCAACACCATCGTGGCATCACGCATTCTTTCGTGGGAGCGCTGTTCATCGCGGCCATTACAGTGGGTGTGGTCTATGGAATCTATCGCTTGATGCTGATGAGCGGCAAGCAGACCAAGCTGCCTCCCCGGTGGAAGCTGCTCTATGTGTATGCGTTGCTCGGCTCTTTGTCGCATATCCTGCTCGACTTTACCAACAATTATGGCGTGCGTCCTTTTGAGCCGTTTAACTTCAAGTGGTACTCATGGGATGTCGCTTTTATCATCGAACCGGTGATCGTGGGAGCGCTGCTCCTGGGACTGATCCTCCCTGGCCTGTTCAGCCTGGTGACCGAGGAGATTGGTGCGCGCAAGGCCCCATTTCGCGGACGCGGCGGGGCCATTTTCGCCCTGGTGTGTTTTGCTGTTGTCCT
>DASZFK010000024.1:0-9388 GCA_035939855.1 Candidatus Angelobacter sp. | reverse complement strand
GACGTCCGTCGGTATTTGTCCGATGGCCAGGACGCCGTCTACCAGCAACTTTGCATGGCGCGCGTGCACTAGGTCTGCGATGGCCCGCACGGGATTGATCTGCCCGAACAGCACCATGTGACCGATCATGACCAATCGAGTTTGCGGCGTCAGGGCGCGCTCAATTGTGTCCACGATGGCTTTTGGCGAATCAACAGGAGCAGGATAGTGAAACTGCCGGATGCTGACACCGTCGCGCGCTGCCCGCTGCGCCAGCGTGTCGTAAAAGGGGCCATGCTCCGCTGAAAAAGTCAGGATCTCATCGCCCCGTTTGAGAGGCCCGTTGGACAGTACCGTCGTGACGCCCTCGGTCGTGTTGCGCAAGATCGCCACATTGTCCACCGGCGCGCCGATGAACTCTGCAACTTTTTTCCGCAGACCTTGCCTCCAGTCTTTGTTCAGGATTTTGGTTATCTCCAGTGAGTTGAACCGGCCTGCCTGAGTGGCCGCCAATTCGCGATTTTGTCGGGTGGTGACACCTCGAATCACTGAAACAGAGTTTGAAGTCTCGTGTTCCCATTCGAACTGCGAGCGCACGCCAGCCCAATAGGGCTCATCATCCGGCGCCCCGGAATCATTTAGTGGCGGTACCGCTTTAGCAGCCTCACGCAATGCGGGCCACGCACCAAAAGCCAGTGCCGATTGGACTAATTCACGCCTTGTCAACACAAATACCTCCCGTACTTTCGGTCCTATTGCAAAAGGACCCTGTTTGACGCAGAACTCGCGCCTAGCTACATTTCCTGCAATGTGCTTTTCTGTGTAGCCCTTCGGCCAAGACGCGACTCTGAAAACGGGTGATTATGCTCTCGGAGGCGGACGAGAGAAGAGAGAAAAAGAACCAACGAAAGAGGGGGAGTCGACCTGTGACGAACATCGTACATGTTCAATCACATGCAAGGTAAAAGTGACTGTAACTGGAAGTTTGGCAATGCTAGAAGCGTGCACTGCAAAACAGCGCGCGCATGGTTTATCAGTGTCTCCTCCACTATGGGGATGAAAATGCAAAGCTTGATGAGCAGCAGTGAGACCTACGAGTAGCACGCAGCCAATGATCAACCAGCGGCCCGATAGCAAACTAGCAAAAGCACTCGGCGTTGATCTGGCAACTATCATTTGACGGGCCCTGATACCACTAGTTTTGCGGCCGATTCCGGCGATAATAACATAGCGAGTTTGCAAAATGTAACGATGGATGGGTTCAGGGGTTCAGGTGGATTCATGCGGCACTGGCTGGAGGCAGATACGGACTGCCCGCAGCCTCTCGCAGGGCGCCGTGTTCCTGAATCTGAAACGATTCGAAAGGCTGCCTCGCCGGTATGAACGGCACGATTTGGGATTGACACGGCAAGGCAAAGAAATCAATGCCGAAAAGGAATTTGTTATCGGCGAGATGTGGTCCTGGGCTGTAACGGGCCTGGGATCAGGGTTCAACAATTCGCTAACTGACTGGACTTGAACAACCGTGGGACACTGCCCGTAAAAACTTATGAGCTTAGAAGAACTAAAACGCAGAATCATGGATAAGTGTGACATCGCTCAAGCCATCTATGCGTTGAGCTGGTCGATCACACCTCGCCACATCGAAATCTTTGAGGGCACCCGAGCCCTTTTAAGGCATGGTAACCGTTCTCAGCTTGAACATGCAGAGTTTGTACTCGATGTGAATATACAGACCGCCAAAAACGCGGCAGGGTACAAGGGAGGGAATGATTTCGCTTTGGAATTAGGCAGAGGTTATCGAGAAGGCAAATTCGAGCTTATGCAGTATCCCAAGGTGGTCATAGATGAGTGGTTATTCGAACGCTACCAAAGTGTGTTTTCCACATGGAAGAAAATCCAGCCACACGGTCTTATTCGAATTGATTTAGACGGTAAAGACAAGGATTTGTATTTACCCGAAGCGTCCCTTTATGAAGACATGTGTTTTGCTTTCAATCAGTGTTGGGAGAGTCGAAGCGAGAGGACTATTCCCAACCAAAGGACAAAGGCAGGAATAAAGGCCCATATTTTCTATACAAGAGCAAGTATCATTTCTGCTTACAATTTCGTTGAGTGCTACCTCAACGGTCTTGCTTTCGACTTCCTCATGACCGCCCAACGCACCGTGTCTCCAGAGGACCGCGACGTGCTAAATGAGTGGGATACGCCAAAGAATCGCCAAAAATTTGTAAAGTTCCGAGATAAGATCACTCAATATCCTAAAATTATTCTGAAAAGAAAAACACCGCCGTTCACTGAAAGTTCTTGCCCTCCCATGGCAACGCTATTGTCAAATATCAATTATCGGGATGCAGTTGTGCATAACACACCGAAACCTAATCTTGCTGGAGACGAAATTCCCAAGGTGCGTGATCTTATCGAACTTCGAATGGAGGATGCGGGGTGCATCGTGGATGCAGCCGTGGAGCTAGTGCTTTTAATGGACAAGACGGTGAACCAAGGACGGTATGACATGTCATGGCTCCTGCCCCGTACAGCCGAGGGACCCTTTCCCGCTAAATCATTCGCCTGACCGCAGACTCTCCAAAGCCAATTTCGCGTAATTGCGGGGGACAATCAACTGAGTTACTGGCACCACTTCAAAGTCTCTCTCGGGAACAATCAGAAGCACAGCAACATTAAAGTTATCGTCGGTTTTATACACACCGTAGCGGAACCGATATCCAGAGTTTTCGATGTCATGTATGAGTTGCATGACCGATTCACAGGCCGCGAGCTTTTCGGTATGTGAAATTTCGCGATACATATCACCCCAATCCTGCAAGGTATCTCGCAGCACCGCAATTTGGTGCGCCAGTTCATTACCAGCGGACCTATCATCTACAAAATAGCCATCTGTACTGAGCACGGCTCCGCAGTCTTTGAGAGAGGTGAAGTCGCTTGCATCTATTATCAAAACCTCAGACATCATTCTTTCAGCTTGGGCTCGTGCGTCATCGTCATTCAGAATGTGCCGGGGGCCAATAAATGATTCCGGCTTGAGCCGCAATGCTTTTGCTACTTGCCTTAGAGTCTCGTCGTTCACTTTCTCGCCTTGCTCAATTCTTTGTATTGTGCGCTCGGTCACCCGAGCCTCATGAGCCAAAGTGATTTGTTTCATCCCCGCCATTTTCCGGAAATTGGCTACAGCCTTTCCAATCTCAGCCGGAGTTAAATTGCGGAACTCGCCTTTATTCTGTTTGGTCATCACTGCCTCCACTACTGGTAAGACTCGCATGAACAGGTGTGCAAGCCAAGAATTTTCACCCGACAGCAGCACGACAGTATTTTAAGAAAGTCTAGCTTTTGCGGCCTATTTTGCCGCACTACCCGCAGCATTCCGTATCGTGTCGGCGTGAAAATATCCAACCTCTTGGGCAAGTTTCCAGAATTCATCTCTCGCTGTGGTTGAGTCTAATCGTAATTTTCTAACCTCCGCTCGGACAAACGTACACAGTTGGTTACCCCGTAGACCCGAACTCCTAGAACTTTTTCGAAGGAACAGATTTTTCCGCCGGCATACGGCCTTCTTCGAGCAGGTGAGACATAAATTCTCTTGGAATCTCGACTGCGCGACCTGAGTCTTTGCTGCGTGAAGCCCAATCCAGCAGAGATTGAAAATAAACATCGATATAGTCAGCGAGCATTACCCGGCCTAAGGATCGCAGTTTTAATTTCCTTTTCCTCCCCTGCGCCGCCCCAGGCGAGAAGCGCTCCTGACGCCCATGGCTGCATATGAGGATAGCCCAGGCCTTCTTCCCCACTGGTGGCAATAACAGTGGGGTCTGTTACGCCGGAGTTCCGGTTTACACGCGTCGCTACGAGTTCGGAATGATCTCCTCGATGGAGGGTCCACGCCACCAAGGCGTCGCCTGAAGCGAGCAGCGCAATGGAAACTCTTCCCATGGGGCTGTGCTTCTGGTCGGCTGAATCAACTATTGCGGGGCCCTGGAACGTTGCGCCGCCATCATTCGAAAACGCAACCCGGACGATTGGTTTGTCCTGGGCGCCGGTGAACCACGCGACGGCAACGTTGTTTCCGCGCGAAGCCAGCGCCGGGCCGTTTACCGGACAAGCATTGATGCGCCATCCATCCTGATGAATGGGTTTTGAAGTTTGCCAGCGACCAGACTCTCTTCGTATCGAGTAAATGTCCCGTAATTGCTCGGGCGTATGATCGCGGTAAGCTGCAAGCAATCCGGCGCCGGTCTGCGCCAAAGCGGTAGGGCAGCAAGTGCAAACATCATCATCGATGGTTTCCTCGTTGGCTACCGAACCCGCCGATGAAATTACGGCAGACATGAGCCGGTACTTGTGCTTGGATTCGTTGTCGCGCGCATCGAGCCAAACGATGTCGGCATGGTTTTCATCCAGAGCAGCCAAAGAAGCAAAACTATGTTCCGAATTGCTGCGGTCAGAATGGACTACCACAGGCCTCGACCAACTCTTGCCTTTATCTGCTGACACAGCGGCATACAGATAGCTGCCGGGCCACTTTTGTTCGCTTGGAAGCTCCTCTGACCAGGTGCTGATGAGCGCGCCATTGGGAAGCATCAGGACCCACGAAGGCGATTCAGGATACCTGGCAAAGTTCGGTCGTTCGACAATTGTTTGTGGAACAGACCAGCCGTTAGCATCGCGAAACGAGAACCGCAGAGCAAGAGTGTTATTGGCAGGTTCGATCCAGCTCAGCATTGCTTGGCTATCAGCTCCCTCCGTCACATTCGGCGCGATGCTGCCATGCGGTGCTGGATTCCCCAAGCGTTCGATAGAAATCTCTGTTGGACGATTGCACGCAAGCCCGAAAAGCAGAAGCAATACGGCTGACGTAGTAAGAAAACGCGGGAATTGATATTTCATGCGCATGTCCTGATTACTTGCCGGCCTTTTCGCTTGTGACCAACTGAAATCGTAGACCGCAAAATGCCTGGAAAGGAGGTCCAAGCTTCGACGGCTCAAACCCAGAATTAGTGGCGATATAGCTGCGATTGAACAGATTGGATGCAGACGCGAAAAGCTGCACCATTCGCGTCAACCGGTAGTCAACGTGCGCATCGGCGACGAAGTGCGAATCCTGGAGCAAAGTGCTATCAGAATCGCCAAAGCTACGATCAACCCAGCGGGCCTGAAGCGCGGCAGTCCAACGTGGTTTTGGCTGCCAACGAATTCCGGCGGCAGCAAAATTGCGCGGAATGTTTGCAGTCTGCTTCCCAATCGAGAGGGAATCTTCTGGGTTCGCGAGTGCGCGGGAATGTGTATAGGTATAGGCTGCATTGAGGGTCAAACCGCGAAGAAATGCATATTCGGCAGTCGCTTCAATACCGTCACTGCGCACCTTCCCTACGTTGATGTTCTTGCTGCCAAAGAAAAACCCGGAAGGCAATTCAGCATCGGTAAGGTTGCGGGAACCGATCAGGTTATGAACGTCGTTACGGAACAATGTTAGACCTGTAATCAAATGGCCCACCTTGAAATCACCGCCAACTTCCTCGCCCACCAGTGTTTCCGGGCCAAGTTGTGAATTCGGCAGGAAGGTGCCTGAGGTTGTGCTGAAACCGCGATAAAGATTATCGAGGGTTGGAGCACGGAAGGCCCTGTAAACCGCACCACGAAGAGTCAACGCGCCATTGACGCGATAGCGCACAGCCAGGCGCGGATCAAAGCTATTCTTGTCCTTATCTGGCTGAGGCCCGGAACCGCCAGGGTTTCCATCAAAGCCATCATAGTTGCGAAAGTGGTCGTACCGTGCGCTCAATGTCACATCCAATGGAATAGAAAATGGCTTCAGCGCCACCTGTCCAAACACGCCGGCGAATTGCTGCTTACCTTTACCCAAATCGGTGCGCACATGGATGCCTGTTTCATCGAAAATAGCGGCGGAATCGCTTCCAACGATGCGGCGGAAATCGGTGCCGAGTTGGACCAGTTCGACCCTTTTACCTAAAGTCTTTGTCCATTGCCCTGAAAACCCAAAATCATCTGCCGGCGTAGTATGAACATTTTGCACGAATTCCTGAAAACCGACCGTTCCGTCGCTTGGAACGTCGGTGTTGAAGGTAACAAAACGGCTGTGTTGAAACCATGAGTTCAGTTCCAGAAAACTGGTATCGGCGAACCGCTTTTGTAAGCCGGTGGTCAGGCCTGCATCGTGCTGGTTGTTGGCGCCAGCCGGCGTCGTCAGCACCTGATCGTTGTTATGGTAGTTTCCCCGCAGATACCCGGTGAAGCCGTCAGGGCCTTGAAAAAACGCATTGGCCTGGACGTTATTTTGATGGAACGAGGTGGCAATATCCAAAGGGCCGCGCTGGTCTTTGGGAGTGGTGTTGTAGCCATCGGTACTGAAACGATCTGCCCGCACGCTAAGCTTGAGTGCTCGACTTGCCACTACGTCACCTTCGCCGCCTACCTGATAGGTATTGTTGGAACCATAGCTTTCAAAGAATGTGAGATTCCGAGTGGCCGGGGTTTTCGTCACCACATCGATAACACCGCTCATTGCATAGTTGCCCCAAAGACTCGACGCTCCGCCGCGCACAACTTCGGACTGTTGAATTGATTCCAATGGCACGCGGTTCCACTGCACGTATCCGAAGAAAGCATCGTTCAGTGGTACGCCGTCGAGTAGTACCAGCGCGCGTTCTCCACCCAGGCCTCGCATGGATACGGCATTGGAAGTTGGATGTTGCGCGAAAGATGGAGGCTCTTGCAGGTTCACTCCGGGAACGGTTAGGAGCAACTGATCCAGCGATTGCGCAGCGGAATCCTGAATGTAGTCGTTCGTCACTACCGTGGCGCTGATAGGTAGGTCTTCGATTTTGGCATCGAAGCGTGTGGCTGCAGTGACTGTCACTTCTTGGGTCACTCTCTTAATGTGAAGCTTGACCGTTAGCGGTGCTTTCATTGAGTTCTCATTCGTCTCAATTGCCAGGTGGCTATCCTCGAACTGGTTAGCCTGGACCACTAAGGAATATCGTCCAAAAGGTATTCCATCGATTGCAACGCTGCCGTCAATCTTTGTCAAAGCTGTCGCGTGGGCCAGCCCTTTGTCGTCAGATATAGTAATCCGCGCGCCTGCAATCGCAGCCCCGGTTTCATCGATTACAGAGCCTGTGATTCCGCCGGTAGATTGCGCCGCGGCAGAGAGCGAAATTACTGAGCACACCAAAACAAGGACGCTGCAAAAAAGACTCGTGGAATAATGCCGCATTCGATGATCTCCTCGATTGAAATGTTCTCCGCGCGTAGCTGGAGAGGACAAAGTTGAATCTGCAAAAACAAAAGCGAAATGATCTACTCCAACCGGTTGTCGGATAGGAACGATTTCGCTTCTGCCAATTCCTTGCGTGCTGCTCTGGGAGTACAACATTTCACCAAGGCTGCGTAGTAATTTCGTGCACCTCTCAAATTACCGATGATTCGTGATGCACGCGCTGCACCGGCAAGGTCGTTCAGACGGAGAGGAGCTTCCTTCAGAGCAGTTTCATAAGCAATAAGAGCTGACTCTGGCTGTCCCAGCTCAAGAAACAAATCGCCAAGCATTTCATAGGCGGGAACGGTGCGTGATTCGACATCGTAGGAGTCTTCTGTCGCTGCCGCCTTTTGCATTATTTCTAATGCTTCTTCCGGCTTACCCTCGGCCCATGCCAGCCATGCCTTTGCCTCTAGCTGTTGCACTCTTTCGGAATCTTCAGAGTGTGCGGTATGCATCGGGCATGCCACGCTTTGTATATTGCGGACCATGTTGGCAAAGGCTTGATCCAACCCCTCAATGTTTTGCCGGGCCTCCACGATGTTCCCTGTACGAGCGGCGCCAATGGCGCGCGCCCAAAAAGTGCGTATCTTGGCATATGGGAAAGCAGAGGGTGGCGGAGCCAGGTTTGTAGCTCGGCGCCAGTCATGGGTTTCAACCGCGTACAGAGCATCAAGGATCGCCGAGTCGTTTACAACGTCCTTGGAGCGTGCCTTGGGCAGGTCCTTGATGCTTTGAACCACGCGACGGGCGCTCTCATCATCACCGCGCTGCAAATAGGAATATGAGAGATACATGATCGCGTGTAGCGCATCGCCGGTGCCATCATAATGCCGCGAGTTTGTTGCCTCCCTGGCAGCGGATATTGATGCGAGATTCGACTCGATTGACTCCTGCCACATTCCCAGCCTCACAAAGATGTGCGCAGGCATGTGCAGCGCATGGGGGGACGAAGGGGCAATTTTGGCATAGCTGCGGGCGGCAATTAGACCCAGGGGAGCAAGCGACGCTGTATCCGTTGCGTGAATGAGGTAATGGGCTGCACCGGGATGTTCCGGTCTTGCGGAAAATAATCTTTGCAAAATTGCAACAGCCTTGTGATTGGAATCGTCCCCGACTTCGAAAGACAGTGCAAGCAACGAGAGCGCATAAAAAGCTGTCGCATCATCATCGTCCGGGTAATGCTGATTCAGATTGCGCATTGCGTCGCAATAAGCCTGAAAGCGTGACGATCCCCTGTGCTTCTCGGGTTGAAAAAGTAGCCGGGCAGCATCAAGATACGCTATTTCACGTGGGCTACTTCTGTTTTGCAGCGGCCTGGCTCTTTCCAGATAGGCAAGGCCCTTTTTAAAGCCTTCTGCGGTTGGTGGGTCCCAGAGTTGGTGGTTAAGACTCATGGCTGCACCCCAGTAAGCAATTGCGCACTGAGAATCGTTCTGAATTACATGGAAAAATGTCTTTTCCGCAAACTCATACTGAAACGAATGGAGCATGGCGACAGCGCTATTGAACTCAAGCTGCACCTGGGGAGAGCAGGAGTTAGCGAAGTGTACTTTGCCGAGATGGTTGACCTTGGACGCGATGCCGGAAGGACCGCTCGCCGACGAAGTACGACCCATCGCTAAGACCCGGCCCCCTTTTTGTTCGCCGAGAGTAATCCTCGCGCCCGCAATCGCCGCGCCGCCTTCATCGGTCATCGCTCCCGCCACTTCTCCAGTGGAATGGGCAATTGCAGATGGCGAAATTCCGAATACGACCAAAATAAAGAGGCTATATAGGAAGCTTCTGGAAAAATGCGACATGCGCGGGACCTCCCCCGTATTGCCTTGAGTTGGCCACTTTCGAAGAACAACTAACGGGCAAAATTGTTTAAAATCTCTGCTGCTCATCTCCTGGCAGAGAGCTGACTGGCGGTGAAGAGGGTAGTCGGGACGGATCACCCTTGATGAGCACCAGCCCCCGCTGCCAAGTTCGTCGAGAAACTCAGCGTAGATCAATAATCCGGGGTCGGTTGCATCGATTGCGGCTGGCCCTTTTTCTTTTGGGCACAGCAACGCAAGCCAAAAACCTCAAAGGCCCAAGTCGTTTTTAGCTAAGGGAGGGAGGACCGCGATCTGT
>DASZFK010000023.1:0-4357 GCA_035939855.1 Candidatus Angelobacter sp. | reverse complement strand
CAAAAAGTTGTTGAACCGGCAGATGGTGTAGGCAACTCCTTCATGCGCTCCAAGAGCGCAGCTTCGCACGCTGCGCTCCTTTTTTAGCGGACGGTATTTAGATCAGTTTAAGAAATACTGTGCCTTGAGAAAAGGTGGAAGAACGGGCCTTTAGGCCCGTGTTAGTGCTACCAAGAATTGGGCTTTAGCCCCGGTGAGGCTACAGTATTTCTTAATCAGTTATAGCTAAAGCGCGAACTTCAGGGTAACGTTAGTTTCGAACTCGACTCGCACCCCATTGAGTGTATAGGGCTTGTAGCGCCATTTCCCAATAGCCTCCATTGCGGCCACCAGCAAATATGGGTTGCCGTTGAGGGGCGTCATCTTTTGGACGCGCCCTTCGCGGTTGATCACAACGTGGACCGTAACCGGGCCCTCCATGTGTCCTTGCCGCGCGACCGTCGGATACTCGGGAGTGACCTTCTGCATGACCCGATTTTCCGCTTCCAATGCGGTGAGCGTGGGGCGCGCCGGTTTTTCGGTACTACCGGCCTGCTGAGCGAAGTGAGGCACGGTGCTGAGCAGTAAAATGCCCAGGCACGACAGAACTTTGTGCATAGAAAATACCTGTTATCTGGGGAAGTTGACTAGAACAATAAACAAACCCTAATGATTCGACAATCGTACTTTGGTACTGGAGAGGCGTTTATAGCGGTTTCAGAGTGCGTGTCCTTGGCGAGTGTGTAACCTGAAACCCAATTACCAAGTTACCCACTTACCCAATTCTTCTACTCCAGCCAGCGCCGGAAGATCAAAGAACCGTTTGTTCCGCCAAAACCAAATGAATTCGACAAGGCAATGTTGATAGGAGCTTTGCGGGCTGTGTTCGGCACGTAGTCCAGGTCACATTCAGAATCCTGATGCTCTAGATTCACTGTGGGTGGAAGCACCTGGTCGCGCAACGCCAGCACGGTTATGCCGGCCTCTAGGCCGCCGGCGCCGCCCAGCAGGTGCCCGGTCATGGATTTTGTCGAGCTCACCGCGATCTTGGTATTTTCACCAAAAGTCCTTTTGATGGCCTTGGTCTCCAGAACATCTCCGATCGGGGTTGAGGTGCCATGGGCATTGATGTAATCGATGTCCTTAGGAGTGAGGTGGGCATCGTGAATGGCATTCATCATCACCCGATATCCTCCTTCGCCTCCTTCGGCGGGTTGGGTGATGTGGAACGCATCGGCGCTCATTCCGTAGCCAATGATTTCCGAAAAAATAGGAGCGCCCCGCCGGCGGGCGTGCTCCAGCTCTTCCAGAACAAGGATGCCTGCACCCTCCCCAATCACAAAACCATCGCGGCCTGAATCCCAGGGACGGCTGGCCCGTTCCGGTTCATCGTTGCGAGTAGAAAGGGCCCGCATTGCAGCAAAGCCTCCCACTCCCATAGGCGTAATGGCGGCTTCCGTGCCTCCGGCGATCATCACGTCGGCATCCGACCGCTGGATAATCTTGTACGCGTCGCCAATGGCGTGGGCGCTGGTGGTGCATGCGGTGCAGGTGGCTTCGTTCGGGCCTTTGGCGCCGTAGCGTATGCTCACGTGACCGGCGGCGAGGTTCACGATGGCTGCGGGAATGAAAAACGGCGAGATCTTGCGCGGGCCTCCCGTGAGCAGGGCCTGATGCTCCCTTTCGATTACGTCAAACCCTCCAACGCCGGAACCGATGTGCACGCCGATGCGCGTCTCATTTTCCGGGGTTATCTTCAGGCCCGACATCTTCATGGCCTCCTCTGCGGCGGCCATGCACAGATGAATGAAGCGGCCCATCTTTTTGAGCTCTTTTTTCTCAATAAAGTTGAGCGGGTCAAAGTTCTTGACCTCGGCCGCGATCTGGCAGGCAAACTTGCTGGCGTCAAAATGGGTGATCTTGGCGATCCCAGTCTTGCCGGCAACAATGTTTGCCCAGACCTCGGTGCTCGTATTACCAACTCCACAGATCAGGCCGAGACCTGTGACGACGACTCTCCTGGTCAACTACTTGCCGCCTTTCGAATGTTTGTCGATGTATTCGATCGCGTCTTTGACGGTGCGGATCTTTTCGGCTTCCTCGTCCGGTATCTCAATATCAAAAGCCTCTTCAAAGGCCATGACCAGTTCCACGGTGTCCAGCGAATCCGCCCCCAAATCGTCCACGAAGGAGGCAGTGGGGGTAACTTCGCCTTCATCCACTCCAAGTTGCTCGACAATAATCTGTTTTACTTTCTCTTCAACTGCGGTTGGCATTGGCTTACGTCTCCTTTATCTTTTCCTGATTGAAATCGTTATCTTTTCCTGATTGAAATCTTTTCTGATTGCTGTCTTGGTGATTGAGAGATCTAGTCAAGCTCTCTTGGTGCAGCAGTCTTCGCGATCAAGAATTTGAATGCCTGTTTGAATCCACTCTGTTGATGTCTCTCTCGTCAACGATGATCCTCTTGGTTTTTCCCTCAATCGAGGGCATCAGAATCTCCTGGGACGGCAGACGGTAAACCGCTTAGTGTAATTGCTGGAAAAATGTTGTGTAAAGGGCAGAGGACGGTAATTCGCAATTAGCAGTTGGCAATTAACACTTAGTCCTCAGTATTGATCCGTTGAGCGTTAGAAAACGTGTCAGATTTTACTCACTTGTGGAGGAAAGGAACCTGGCATTTCGCGATTGTGTCAGATTTTACGCAATTGACACGGGCAAAACCATCTCACCGCAATGGACGCCAAGAGCCCAAACGAAACGAAATTTCTTACCACTGATTCTCACTGATCAACTGTGATTTGCGTTAAGAAGAAAAAACAACAACCTCTCTCAGAAATGGCTTTGAAGGCGAACAGCTTCACAGCTTGCAAAAAAAGTCCTTTCCGTCTTCCCGCTTTGAAGGGGCACGGCTTTAGCCGTGCCGTAAAATGTCCAATAAAATCGAGGGCTTCAGCCCCTCAGGCAGATTCTACATGCCGGTCGTAGCATTTATGAGATAGCTCCTACAAGAATTGAGTTGCTGTGATTCGTGTTTTCTCGTTCATTCGTTGCTAACTCTTGAGCAATCCGCGAAAATCCGTAGTAAGGCTTATTTCTCTGCCACCACCAGCGATTGAAATCCAGGTTCAATTGCAATCAGCCGGGGATTCCGCAATCCGGCATGGCTGCACATGCGGGCAAGCTCCGCGAAGGTATACGCATCCCCTTTTGCAGTATTGCCCAGCATGATCAGGCTAAACATGGCTGCTTGCGGCGGGGAGATGCGATCCTCATTCGGCACAAATTCCAGAATCACGGCCTGCCCGCCAGGATTCAAAGCGGCCAGCACTTTCTTCAGGAGTGTCTCGTTCGTGGACGGATCGAAATGGTGGAGGAAATTGGTAAGCAATACAGCGTCATATCCGACGCCAAAATCCACCTCAAAGGCGCTGCCCGCAATCTGATGATAGCGTCCGGTCACGCCCAGCGCTTGAGCATTTTCCTGCGCAACCCTGAGCACGCTGCCCCAGTCCTGTCCATAGATCTGCGCGCCGGGAAACTGGCGTGCAATGGCGATGCCAAACATGCCATGCCCGGCGGCAATGTCCAGGATCTTAGTCGAGCTTAACCGGGTCAAGGCCGGTCGCAAGAATTCGACAATGGCTTGGGCCGATTGAGTGGTCAGGGGCGCCATGCCTCGGGCAAAATCGATCCAAATCGGATCTTCAACAGACAGACTCGAGCGGGCGTGGTCAGCCTGGGAGCCTGTCCGCACCGTCTCCGTGAGCCGCTCGAAGTTCTGCCGCTGGTCGGGGTGCAGGAGAAAATTGAGCGACCCGCCCAGATAAGCCGGCGACCGGCTGTCCAGGAACACGGCGCTGTCCTGGGTAAGCGAGTAGCGGCCGTTGGTCTTGCTGATAAAGCCCAGCACCGTAAGGCAATCGCAGAGAATTCGCACCCCGCGCTCTGACGCCTGGCATGACTCCGCAATCGCCGGGACGGTTTGATTGCCTTTGGCGATGGCCGTAAACAGATCAACCTCCACAGCCGCCTTCAAGGCAAACGCGCGCTGATATCCCTGCACTGTTTCAAAGAAGAGCGCAGGATTAGGCTGATGTCCGGTGGCTGGGGAATTCTGCATGGAAAATCTTCTCCTGGATCAATGATCAATTCTAGCAATTAGCATTAGGCAACTGGCAATTAGCCAAAGTGACAGTACCGGTCTAATTAGCCCGGTGCCAAAGTGTCCGATTTTTGAGACAGATGATTAGACAATGACTTCCAGAAAAAACGTATTGCTAAGATTATGCCTCGTCGACAGGCTTGGCGAGTGGCCAATTACTAATTGCTTCCTTTTCGCTTTACCTTTGCGTCCTCTGCGACCTTTGCGGTAAAT
>DASZFK010000022.1:0-8166 GCA_035939855.1 Candidatus Angelobacter sp. | reverse complement strand
GATTCTCAAGGGCACGTTACCGTAAAAACCACCGCGTCGTATTTTCCACTCGCCAACGATTCCACGGCGCCATGGACGGATTGCCCTCCCTCTGAGGGCCAGAGCGCCTTGATAGGGCCGGAAAGTTCCACAGTGGCACTGACCGGCGTCGCCTCGCGGTTTGACATCTCAAAGGCCTGAATTGTATCGGGCCGGGTCAAATCGTTGGCCGAACTCACCAGAACCTGCCGTCCGGTACTGCAAGTGGATTGAATTGTGGCCACACTGCTGCCCCAATCGGTAATCGTCGCAGCAGGCGTGCTGAGAGTATTTCGGTAGAAACGCGCGCGCCCATCGATGCCTGCGAATACCCATTGCCTGGAATCTCCATTGATCGAAACTGCTCCGGAGAAAAACGGCGGCACAGACTCCCCGGATTTCTGTCCGGCCAGCACACCGGTAAAAAAATTCCGTGTAGGGCTGAAGAATACCGTCAACAGGCCCATATCGATCTGCCAGGGATCATCGCTGGGGTGACACTGCAAGGCCGGAGGCGACACAGCACCACTGCAAAGTGTGCCTGGAAGATAAGCCGTAATCTGCGAACCCGATCCACCGGAATTGATGATCTGCAACCTGCCGCGCAGGTCCCTCGGCCAGGTTTGCTCATGGACGACCGCCAGGCTCTGCTTGGGACGCCACTTGCCATTCTCATTGCCGTAGACAACGATCTGCTCGGGCTCCAATACATAAAGGTTGGGTCCATCGATAAAGAAGTCGAGGATGGGAGCTTCTTGTTGCCATACAACATTCTTGTGGACCGTAAGCGTCGGCGCTCGTGATGTCGATGCCGCCGATGGTTTGGCGATCTTCCTGATCACGACCTGACTCGTTGTTCCCTGGCGGATGGCGGCAACCCAGACAAAGTTCTGCCAGTCTTCCGAAAAAGTGATCTGTATTTCGGCGACGGCGAATTCGGCTTTCACCAACCGGATCCCGGAGGCGCGAAAGGCGGCAGTAATGCTCTTTTTGAGCGCATCCAGGTCGGCAGCAGGGAGCGAAGAAACATTATCAAAGTTCAATGTAACAGCAGAAGGAGAGCCAGCCCGTGAGAGAATCTCTTGCACGAACTGGCTCGTGTCTTCGGGTTGCGTCTGCGAAGCGAACAGCATTGGGTAAATGGGTAAATGGATAAAATTTGAAAAGCGACAATTGACTCCATTTAATAACAAGGAGACGAGCAAGAAGGAGCAAAGCTGATGGGCGCTTTTCAACATGGAAGGGAAGGCCGAGTATAGCATGAGAACTTCTGGCTTTTAGATACACTTTCAGGAATGCTCCAGCAAATTAACCTATCCCCGGCAATTTCAACTCTAGCTGCATCGAAACTGCCGATTGAACCACCTTCTTTTGTTTGCCAAGGTATTCGCTGGCGGGCCCGAAAATGCCTTCTTTCTTCAATAGTTGCTCGACAGTCACGATCTGTATCTTTGGAAATGTGCCAGCTAATGATCTGTAAACCCCAGCAGATGCGGCCTCACGAATCATTGATCGTGTGGGTTCACAAAGGCAAGCAAGTATTCCCATTGCAGCTTTATCTCGCTCGACAGTGCCAAGAAGGTCCCGTATGAAAGAGGGAGAAAGATTCTGCCCTGATTTTACCGATACAACTATGTGATTTCCTTTGCTCGAATCATCCGAAAAATATATACGTCCATCAACACCACGGTCTGGGCCTCGTTTCTGCTCTGCAACCAAGCCCCCTAACAGACCCACGATCCAACACTGAAACTTAAAAGGGTCTTCCATTGCAAGTGCACGTGCTGTTTCCATATCCTTTGGCTCATAGTCAGTCTCAAATGCCTTCATCACAGAAAGGCCAAAAGCTCTAGTCAGCCTACCTTTAACGACTGAAATTGCTAGAGGTGTAATGTCTATTCCTATCCATCGCCGCATCAATTCAGGCGAATGAGCGGCCTCAATCGCAGTACCGCATCCGCAGAACGGATCAAGCACGACATCACCAGGATTGCTGCTTGCTCGAATGATTCTCTCTAGCAGCGCCTGCGGCTTTTGAGTGGGATAGCCCAACCGTTCTCTGCTAAATCCAGCAATTATGGAAATGTCCCAAACATCACGCCGCATTAGTCCCTTTGATTCGGACTCGAGGGTTATTTTTCTCGTGCGAGTTTCCGGATCAAGCATTTGTGTCTTGCCCTTGAAGCGCTTTTCATAGCTTGGGCTATTCGGCTCGTATTCAACATTGAACGTCTTTGGCCCTGAGTCGCCCTTGGCATAAAAGAGAATTATATCGTGCATTCTCTGATATCGCTTACATGGGCTAGGCCAGCGACGATAGCTCCATATGATTTCATTTTGAAACGACTTAAAGCCGAACACTGCATCCATCAGCATTTTAAGATAGTGGCTAGCGGTAGGATCACAATGCAGGTAAATTGATCCGCCATCGCGAAGAGATCGCTTCATTTCCACAAGTCGGGGAGCCATCATCGATAAATAAGCCATCATGTCTGACTCTGAAAGAAACCGGCGCAGTGCAGATAAAGCAATCGCAAGCGGACCGCCACGATCCACCATTTCGGCAAAATTCTTTTGCGCGTCTGGTCCCCATTCCCAGGTATCCTCAAAAGCCACAATTTGCGATTTCGAACTGCCGCCTTCTTTTGTTTTGAAAATAAGGTTGTAATCCTGATTGCTTTTAAAGGGAGGGTCGAGATAGATCAGATCAATGCTATCCGATGCTATTCTGTCGCGGAGAATAGTTAGATTATCTCCGCAATAAAGCGCATTCTTCTTGGTTGCCACGGGAGGATTTCGTCTTTCCTGGGGGAGTGAAGCTGATTTTCACCCGAAATCTCCGCTTTAATCAATGCCCTACAGTACATGTCTTCTTGGGATGCACCGTCATAGTTAAGTGAGATGTGAGGTTCCATCCCAACAGATTGGGTAACCATTTTGGTAAATACAAAAGATAACGCATCAGTTTTTGTTAGTTCAGTTTGCGGAATTATATATTCCTATTTTGGTCTTTAGTTTAATGTCGATTTTTAATGGTTAAACCAATATTTCTTAGCAATGTGGGACCTTCCCCAGTGGAATCGGTCTGCCCCTTCGATTCCATGCAGTAGCTCAAGGAAATAGAAATCGGATTCTGACTGCGATTCCTTGGCGAATCCACAATCAGCCGACTCCAGGTCGCTCGATGACCAGTGAGTGATTTGTGTGAATTCGTGGCCAAGAAGTAACGGCATGTTTGGCTAGCGGCTAAGAATTGCTGTTCCGCCAGACCGAGTGGCTATCCCGGCGGAGACGCCACCCGGTTGGATTTCCAGCGGAAACCTGATCACCTTCTGCTCACTGTCCGGTGCGTTTTGATCGGTCGCGGCGTCTGCGTCTTGTTTTCCTGGTCTTCAGCATTCGGGTCATCCTCTTCGCCTTGTGCTGACTGGCTGTCTTCTTCGCCATCCATCACTTGCGGCGTGATCCCACCTTTCATCACATCGTTGAAGAAGATTTTGGCGTCGGAGGGCACCATCATGATCTGCAGCTTGTCTGAGAGCCGTTCAGCGACGATCTTGTTGATCAGAAGAGGATTCCCTTTGAGCACATCTGCCTCTGACTTCATGCGCTCAGAATCGGCGGAGGCAATCTTGCGGATGCGAACCGCCTCGGCATCGGCCAGCAGGGTACGGCGTTGCATCTCCGCCTTGCTGTCTATGACTTTGGCTTCGGCCTGGGCTTCGGCGTTTTTGACTGTAGCTTCCTTGCGCGCCTCAGCTTCCAGCCGCGATTGCTGGATCTGCTTCTCTTTGAGCGGCAAGGTATATTGCATGGCGTCGGCCTCGGACTTCGCTTGCAGGACCTTGACCTGGCCATCGCCTTCGGCATGTTTGACCTGCTGGATCTTCTGCGCTTCGGCTTCCAGTTCGGCAATGCGAACTTGTTTGGCCTTCATGTCGGTCTCTACGCCCATCTGCTCGTCTTCCTGTTCTTTGAGCAGCAATCCTTCCAGGCCCTTGGCGTATTCCACCGGGAGTTGGATATCGCGCAACATGACTTCTTTGACGATGATGCCGTCCGGCCCCAGCTTTTCCACCAGGCGCGCGCTTGCTGCCTGCCGTATCTCCTCGCGCTTGGTGGCAAAAATCTCACGGACGGAATAGTTCGGCGCCAGCTCCCGGAACACTGTAGCCACCACAGGAGGAACAATTTCCTTTTCCACTGGATGAGGCAGGTTGGCGTGAATGAAATCCAGCCGCTTGGGATCGAGCCGGTAACGAACGGTGATGGCCATTCCGATGCTTAGGCCTTCCTTGGATTGCACCGTGAACACCTCGGGCTTTTTTTCGTCGGATTCGCCTTTGCCGGTCGTGTCCTTTTTTTTTGACGATGCTTCAACACCGTCTTTGGAAGACGCGGTGGTCAGCACCTGGTCACGCGTGTCATAGAGCGCAACCGATTCCACCAGGGGCGTGACCACGTGCACGCCCGGATAAAGAGTGCCCGGGCGGGTACCCGAAGCCTGACTCACTCTGACGCCGCCCATGCCACTTGGAACCACCACAATTCCAGAGGCAATCAGGATCGGCAGCCAGGCCGCGGGTAACGCCCATTTCGCAGTGGTCCAGTTCAGACGCGGCTTTTCCGGTTGACTCTCCGGACTCGCCTTGCGCAACTGGCGGTGATACTGGACGACTTTGTATAAATTCTTGGAAACAGTGGCCAGGGACCACACGATCAATCCGTAGCCGGTAAATATCAGCAGGTATTTGAATAACAACATTGTTGAATCTCCTTGGAATTGCTTCTGGCTTGTAGCTCTTAGTTCTTAGCTTTAATCTCGTGAATCCTTAGTAAAGCCGTAAAATCCAGTTCATTGCGATGGCCGCCAACCGTGCTCCGAAGCAAAACACCAAGCAAAACCACAACTGCCATCTCTTTGTTTTGTCAATGATTTTGTTGGTCGATTTCATGCTTGCTTCCTTAAATGCATTTTGATTTCTTTGCCTTCGTCCGGTACCTATCACCCGATGTGGAGCCTGCACTGAGGCGCATGCCGAAGTGATCTCCCGATCACCAGATCTCCCGATCTCCCGATCCTCTAGTTCCCTTCATCCGCCGAAGCCACCACTGTTTCTGTGCTCGCGCCCGTGTCATTCTTGTCGTTCTTCTCTGCGTCGAAGACCTGGGAAACCAGTTCGTCGTGCTCGCTGCGGACGATCACCACGTCACCGACTCGAACCAGTTTGAACAGCTCTTCCACGTCTTTCTTGGCCATACGGAAGCAGCCATGCGAAGCCGCCTTACCGATCGAACTGGGAACGTTGGTTCCATGAATTCCATATCCTTTCTGGCTCAACCCCATCCAGCGCGATCCCAGCGGATTGCTTTTGCCTGGCTGGATCACTTTGCCCTTGTGGTAGTAGGTGGGGTTCTCGGTGCGGTTGATCACCGTGAAATCGCCGTAGGGGCTGGGAGTAGACTCTTTGCCGACTGCTACGGGAAAGGTCTTCACTACTTGCCCGTTATCCACCAGCGCCAGTTGCCGGTCAGGGATGCTGATCACGATGAACCGCGCCAGGGCCTTCGATTCTGAAGCCGCCGAGGTATTTTGCGTGGTTGCTGTTTGTTCTGTTGGCGCCGAAGACTTCTGTTGTTGTGCTGCCGCTAAACTGCCGCCCCAGATGATCGACATGAGAGCTACCAATGCCCAGGTGGCTTTTGGATTTTTGTTTTGGAGTGCTACGATCCGCCGCATCGTTTTGCCCTTTCCTTCACACCGGAAGAAAAAGCACTACGGCGACCAAATGGCAAGCTATTCAATTTAAAGGAGTTAACTTTAAAGCAAGACGGATGAAATCGTGTATTTGAAAAGACATTGTGTCTTCACGTACACAGCCAAGAATTAACCGTAGAGGACGCGGAGGCGCGGAGGAAAATCTCTCCGACTCAAAAAGAATTTGAATTGATAGCAAGATGCAGTGGGTCGGAGAGTTTCCTTATCCATTATTCGCTCCTTTGCGTCAATCGCGTCCTTTGCGGTGTAATGTTGTCGCTTCAAAAAGGAACCGTTCTCATGTTGCCACCAGAAATCGCCCGGCGTCCTCACATTAAAAATGCTCTTCCAAAGCGAGGCGTCGCAGGCTCTCGTTATCAGATAGCGACACCCGCCGCCGTTGTTGATCTTGATACTTTGGAAAAGAACATGGCGACGGCATCAGCGCTTCTAAAAGGCCGGACCATCGCACTGCGGCCGCATAGCAAATCCCACAAGTGTTCTTTTTTGGCACGGCTCCAGGTTGAAGCAGGCGTTGCCGGCATCTGCTGCGCCAAGCTCGGTGAGGCCGAAGCCATGGCAGGCAATGGGATTCACTCCATCTTGGTGACGTCGCCGATCTTTGGCCACGAAGCAGCCGCGCGAGCTCTTCAGCTCGCTAGCGCAGTTCGGGACTTCGCGGTCGTAGTGGACAGCACCGGCCTCGTGGATCAACTCGGCAGCGAAGCTGGCGCTCGTTCCTTCGTGCTTCCTGTTTTAATCGACATTGATGTGGGCCAGCACCGGACTGGTGTCGTTACCCCAGAGCAGGCGATTGAATTGGCACGAGCCATCGCCAAACAGCCATTTTTGAAATTGCGTGGTGTCCAGGGATATGGCGGCAGTTGGCAGCATATTCATGGAGCCGAAAAGCGGCAAGCAGCAGTCGCGGAAGGCATGGGCAAGCTGGCGAGCATCGTGGATGCACTACGCAAAGAAGGCTTTGCCATCTCCACTGTCACGGGCGGTGGAACGGGGACACTTAAGACTGACCTGTCACAGGAAGTGCTCAACGAATGCCAGCCTGGGTCATACATCTTCATGGACCGGGAGTATCAGGAAGCGCTAATCGACGATGGTTCCCGATTTGAAACCAGCCTGTTCGTGCAATCGCAGGTCATCTCCACGAACCAGGCAGAATATGTCACGCTTGACGCCGGACTTAAGGCCTTTGCCACCGATGGTCCAACACCAAGGCCAGCCAGCCGAGGTTTTGAAAGCTGCGAATACAAATTTTTCGGCGACGAATTTGGAATGCTGACAAAGCCTCAAGGCTTGAAGATCGCATTGGGGGATCGCATTGAATTCGAAGTCCCACATTGCGACCCGACCGTAGATCGTTATGATGTGCTGCACCTGGTGCGCGGCAACACCTTGGTTGAGATCGTTCCCATCGAAGGCAGAGGAAGATCGCAATAACCGTCGGTTTTCAAATTTTGGCAATAGAGCCTGCACTGAGGCGCGCCGAAGTGGCGATTTTGGCAATTTTGGCAATGCCCGTCACAGACTATTCAATCCGGCCAAACCGGTAGCCGGGCTGATCTCTAACTCCGGGCCAACGCAGGCTGTCGACTCCCTCTCCGGTCCTGCAAACTGGTGGCGACTTCCAGCAACTCAGGCGGCACCATGCGTGTCCTTTGCAAGGCGTTTTCCAATGGAACGGAGACGATCTGGGTTCCCTGCAAGGCAACCATTCGTCCAAACTCACGTCGATGCACCATGTCGATCGCGCCTATTCCATAGCGGCTTGCCAGCATCCGGTCAAAGGCGGTTGGTGATCCACCGCGCTGGATATGTCCAAGCACGACGGAACGCGCCTCATATCCGGTTCTGCGTTCAATCTCCGAAGCCACCACGTTGCCGATTCCACCGAGACGCACATGCCCGAACTCATCTAGACGCGATTCAAGCTGGTGCGCGCTGTCACCGGAAAGTTTCGCGCCTTCGGCGACCACCACGATGCTGAAATAAGATCCGCGTTCATGCCGACGTTTCAATGTCTCG
Organism: Candidatus Angelobacter sp.; assembly: GCA_035939855.1. GTDB lineage: Bacteria > Acidobacteriota > Terriglobia > Terriglobales > Acidobacteriaceae > Angelobacter. Next base: position 347 of record DASZFK010000022.1, on the reverse strand, counting down.
GCGACTTCATCCAGATCAAAAGGCTTTTCCGGAACCAGAATGACATCAGCGCCACCCGCGACCCCGCTGTAGATGGCAATCCATCCTGAATCCCGTCCCATGACTTCAACCACGATCACGCGATTGTGGGCTTCGGCGGTGGTATGCACGCGGTCAATGGCTTCCGTAGCAATGTTCACGGCGGTATCAAACCCGAAGCAAAAGTCGGTGCCGCCAAGATCGTTATCAATGGTCTTGGGGACACCTACTACATTTATCCCTTGTTGGTGCAGCTTCATGGCGACCGACTGGGTATCATCGCCGCCAATGCAGATGAGCGTATCGATCTTGTGTTTCGCCAGGTTCTC
>DASZFK010000021.1:0-6090 GCA_035939855.1 Candidatus Angelobacter sp. | reverse complement strand
CTACGGCGTTTTGCAACTGCGCCGCGCCTGGCTAACGAAACAAGATGTGCTGAATACCCTCCCGGTGGGGGAATTCGCGAAGGTCATGCGTCGGGGAAAATCGGTATTGGCTGAGATATAACTACTCATGGAACATTGGCGTCACGCCGATATCTCAATTGGCTTGATGAAAATATCTTCTATAGGAATGGGAAGGCCGTCTTCTGTCAAACTTTCCAGGTACAACTCTAGGGCTTCGCGGATATTTTTAACACCTTCGTCAATCGTTTCGCTCTGTGTATGGCAACCCGGTAATGTTGGTCAAAAAACATGATACCCTCCCTCTTCTTCCTTCTCGAAAATTACGGTAAACCGATGCGCCATGGCCCTTGCCTCCATCCCTATTTTAGTGCCGCCTCTTCCAGCCGGAGAAAAAGACTTCCGAAACCTGCGATTTCGTGATGTTTCCAGTCTTTTCCTTCCGTGCCTCTCTCGCTGTAATGTAAGATTCCATCTTTACTCAGCGGCTAGCACAAGTCGTCTTGGATGACCGCTGCATTGGAGAATCCGATGGCGAACACGAATCAAACATCGCGACGAAACTGGTGGTCAGCCCTGGTTCGCGATCCTCACTGGTGGGTGCCGGTGATCGCTCTCATTCTGGGTCTCGCTGTATTGCAGTGGATCCAATAAAGGAAACATAATGGCCGCACCCAGCCCTCTCACACTGCGATTAGAAGCTTCCCGGCTTAGAAAATTGCAAACCCTCGGCGTCATTTGCGGGTTAGCTGCCGGAGCATGGTTGGGCGCCGCCGAAGCGCCTACAAAACTTGTGCGCACCGGGATTTCTCCTGTCGTTATCTCGCTGTTGATGGTTGTAGGTGTCTTTCTGGCGCGCTGGAGTGTTCCCGCTCTTGCGCGCGGGACAGCCCAGATTCGCGTCGACGCTCGTCAAGCGCCACATCTTATCCTCTGGGCCATTCTTGCCGGGTGCTTGTGGGCGGTAGCCAATACTCTCACCATATTCGCAATACGCGATATCGGGTTAAGCATTGCATTCCCTCTCTGGAATGCGAATAGCCTCCTTGGCATTCTTTGGGGATTCCTCTTCTTCCACGAGCTTCGCCTGGCAGGCTGGCGACGCTGGCTTGGCGTTATCGGAGGCGCTCTCCTCATGTTTACGGGCTCCATCTTGCTGGTGTTCGCCTCCTCCGCGCAAACCGCCGGGGGCCGCGCGCTTCACGGGGTTGTTGCCGCTCTGGGCGCTGCCGTCCTTTGGGGGACGATGTACATCCCGTATCGCAAAGCCTACCTGACCGGGATGAACCCTCTCTCGTTCGTAGCTTTTTTCACCATTGGCGAACTTGGCATGATGACTGTGCTCGCTCTTCGTTTTACCGGCGGCGTCTTCCCGCTTTGGCAGGAACTCGTCAATGCGCGATCGGTGTTATTTTGGCTGGCTGCCGGGGGATTCATCTGGGTGATTGGCGATCTCTTTCAACAGTATGCGGCCAAATACATTGGCATCAGTCGTGGCATTCCGCTTTCCAACACCAACCAGCTTTGGGGACTGCTTTGGGGCGTAGTCGTCTTCGGCGAACTCCGCGGTTCTCCCACATCTCTGTACGCGCAGGTCATTGGCGGATCTTTGATCATGGCTGCCGGGGCTGCCGCAATCGCTTTTTCCTCAGCTCAACCCAAAGAACATGAACACTGGCAAGCGGCGGCCCTGCGTGAAAGCGAGCGCTACGGCACGAACCTCGAATATGTGCGCTCGGGGCTCGAAGGCCGAAGCGCTGCTCATGGAAAGGCAAATGAAGAAGGAAACCGCCATACGGTTCTCGACTGGATCATGCTCGGCATCACCGTCGTGGTCTTCATCGGCCTCTTCGCCATTGCTCGTACTCCAATGGTCTCATTCAATGCTCATGCAGCAGTGGTCCTGCTTATTGTGATGCTCGCGATCCTGGCGGTCTCGGGCGCGATGCTTTGGCGGATCACGAAGTTCAATTAAAACTATCCAGTCACAATCCGTGCTTCTGTCAGTTGGATTGGTCTTGGGCATGGGATGCATAAACGAACTTGTGTATTTCGACCTTGGCGTTGGCTCCACCTGTAAAGTCCCCCAACCAGAGGGCGGACACATTTTGGTCGTAGGATGCTCGAAGCGTCCGGCCTGTGGTCAGCGTTACGACGCCGTCGACAAACAACTTTGCGCCTATGCCAGGCAGGACCTCCATGCGGTACTCGTGCGTCGCGGTTGTATCAAACGGCACTCCAGTGTCGTCAAGCATGAGCCGTGCGTCACTCATGCATGCGAAGTACACTTCTTCGCCTGCAACGCCGGTGTAGGCTCCAAAACAAAACCCACTGGTGCTCACGTTCTGGTCGCTATTAAAGGTTTTTGCTCCTTGCCCAGTTTGATAATCGTAGTGTTCATAGTCCAGCACCTGTACAACCGCTGTGATGGAAAAAGAGTGGGAGGGTTCGACGACCGGGTTCCCCGTTACGTTATCCAGGTGGTAGGCATTGCCACCGCCGCCCAATTGCCATCCCATGCTCACCGTGTCCATCAAGAGGTGATCCCCTTCCAATTGGAAAGCCTTGTGTTCCCCAGCGTTTGAAGAATCGCCGTTGAAGGCTTGATAGACCCAGCAACGATTACCCGGTAGGCACTGGCTGGAATCGCTGGGCAAGGTATTAAAGTTGAGAGTCGTGGATTGTGCGTCCGAATTCAGGCAAAGGCCAAAAAGGAATACAACCATTAGTGATGCGGTTCTAACTTGTTGAAGCGTCATTATGTATATTCTCCTATAAGCGAAATTCATGTAATTGGGTCCCGTTGTCGTTGGCGGCGTTTGATTACTGGCCGTTTCTTACCAACCACATTCATGAAGACGGATCAGGCGAGAAATCCCCTTAGCGAGTCGAGGTAATAAATATTTTCGAGAAGATGAAATGAAGAAGGTGTGAACGTCACCTAAATTTCAGGCAACATAAGTTTGGGAGAATGACTTAATTGTCCAACTCCGAAAACAAAGGTGCTTTTTCAGCCAATTCCGCATCTCACAAGAGTATTCTGGTTCAGGAGGGACTATGCCTGACGACACTCAACCAGGTCCTGTTTCATCCTCGCCTCCGCCTTCGGCGCCATCAGCGCCGCAAAATGATCGTGGCATTGGCCATGTCTCCATGTCCGAAGAAATGGATAGCGCCCGATGGACCCTGCCCCCGATTGTGCCAATTCTCGTCGGCTTGGCAGGCGTAGTCATCGTCCTTGGGATTGTCGCGTTTGTTTTCCGGGCCAAGCCTACCGCCAGCGGATCGATCGAGAAGGTGATTGTCGCGCAGCAAGGGGAGAATGTGTTGGTGGCCGTTCATGTGAAGTTCAACAACCTGACCGATGAGCTGCTACATATCAGAAATATCACTGCGGAATTGGAAACCTCAGATGGCAAAAAGCACAACGATATCGCTGCGCCGGCCGCGGACATAGACCGCTATTTCCAGGCGTTCCCTGAATTGGGTGAAGGAAGGACGACTCCGCTGCGGGAAGAGTTGAAAATTCCAGCAAAGACGCAGCAAACAGGCATGGCGATCTTTTCATATCCGGTTGACAAAGAGAACTTCGACAAGCGGAAATCACTGACCATGCATATTGATTTCTACGATCATGCGCCGCTGGTGGCCCGCCAGCAATAAGCGGCTTAGTGACCAGACTGCTTAAGTGATTACCGAATTCTGCCCTTCTGATTTCTTGGCTGGCTATGGCCTTCGAATCACCTTCCCATCCTTCATCACAAAGTTCACTCTTCGCAGCGACTCAATATCATCCAGAGGATTCGCCGGCATGGCGATGATGTCAGCGGCAAGGCCAGGGGTCAGTGATCCACGCTGCTGGTTGATTCGCAGAAGTTCGGCAGGGTTGATGGTCATGCATTTCAGGATGTCCTGATTTGGGACTCCAGCAGCCTTCCATACGGGCAGATAGTCGAGCATCAGGTCGGCGCGGGTTTTGTTGGGGATTTCAATCACGGTGTCGGTTCCGAATGCCATCTTTACGCCGATGCGATAGGCGCGGCGCAGGCGGTCGATGATTTTTGGCGCCAGTTCTTCAGGGGGAGGAAAAATGCCGCCTGAGGTGCCTTCGACATCCAGTTGCGCCCTGGGAGTATCAGTTCCCACCAGAAAGATGCCTTTTTGTTTCATTTGCTGAAGCTGCTGGTCGGTCAGGAAGAAACCGTGCTCTACGGAATCGACGCCACCATCGATCACGTTTTGCGCTGCTTCTCCTCCGAAGACATGTACCGCCACGGCGCGGCCGGCATGGTGGGCTTCGTCCACAGCGGCTTTGATCTCCTCGAGCGAAAAATGAAATGGGCTGTTGTCTGCAACCAGCTTGATCACGTCAACGCCGTAGTAAATGTTCTGGCGCACAGCCTTGCGGACTTCTTCGGGCGTGTCGGCATCGATGTACTCGTAGCGCCAGAAAGGACCTTGCTCCGCGGGAATCGCGGTTGACTGGCCTCCAAAGGGAGCGATGATCTTGCCCGCTGATAGAATCGTTGGTCCATCGAACATTCCTGCCTGGATCGCCCGTTTGACATCTTCTGTAGCGTAGTTTGCGTCGTTGCCTACTTCTCGGACTGTAGTGAACCCGGCGCGTAAAAGGTCCTGGGCGTTTCTCAGACCGCGCAGGCCACGGAAGGCCGAACTCTCTTTGAGGTAAAAAGACTCGAAGGGCGCGTTGCCTCCCGTAACCTCCGTCAGGGTCAGGTGGACGTGGGCATCCATGAGGCCCGGAGTGACCCATTCATTGGAAAGATCGATGGTCTGTGCTCCTGCTGGGATTGCGACATCTGCTCCAATGGCCTTGATTTTGCCGTTTTCCACCAGGATCACCTGGTTCTTCGCCACCGATCCCCTGGCTGGATCGACGACTCCGCCGGCGCGGATGGCAATGACGTTCTGGGCGAAAACCGGGGTGGCGATCAGAAACAACAGAAGCAGGAATTTCCTCATGCGTTCCTCCAAGCGGCACATTCTAAATTACGCAATTGCCAAAATTGCCATGATTGCCATAATTGAAGAACTTTAACTGTTTCGACTGCCGCTCGCGGTCACGTTTCAAAATTATGGCAATTATGGCAATTCCGGCGATTATGGCAATTTTTTGGTACCTTATTTTGTACTCCTGCTCTTAGACCATTTTCTTCCGAGGAAAACAAAGTGTCGATTCAGCGCGCTATTTTGAGCGTTACCGATAAGACCGGAATTGTTGAGTTTGCCACCAGGCTGGTTGCTTTGAAAGTTGAGCTGGTTTCAACCGGAGGCACGGCCAAACTGCTGCGGGATTCCGGTGTCCCTGTTAAAGACATCTCCGAACTTACCGGCTTTCCGGAGATGATGGATGGGCGCGTGAAGACCCTGCATCCCAAGGTACACGGCGGCATCCTGCACATCAGGAACAATCCATCGCATGTTGCTGCTGCCCGCGAGCATGGCATTCAGCCGATCGATATGGTGGTAGTGAATCTCTACGCATTTGAAAAGACCGCTTCCAAGCCCGGAGTGCATTTTGACGAGCTCATCGAAAACATCGACATTGGCGGGCCTTCGATGGTGCGGTCCGCCGCGAAGAACTTCCGTGATGTTGCGATCGTGACCTCGCCCGATGACTACGCGTCGATCGCCCAGGAAATGGCCGCCTCCGGTGGAGATTTGAGCCTGGCCACTCGCTGGCGACTGGCCCAGCGCGCGTTTTCCACCACCGCTGCTTACGACACGGCAATCTCATCCACGCTGGCGAAGATCAAGCTCGAAGGAAGTCAATTTCATCTGCCAGGCGCACAAGATGATAACAGTTCAAGCTTCCCGCAACATCTCGGCTTCTCCCTGGATAAAGCTATGGACTTGCGATACGGTGAAAATCCTCACCAGAAAGCTGCGATGTATTCCAATGGATCAGGCGTCGGCGTTGCCAACGGACGGCAGCTTCAGGGAAAAGAGCTTTCGTACAACAACATTGTTGACCTGCAGGCCGCATGGGACCTGGCCCAGGAGTTTGAAGAGATCGCGGTTGCGATCATCAAACATACCAATCCTTGCGGC
>DASZFK010000020.1:0-5378 GCA_035939855.1 Candidatus Angelobacter sp. | reverse complement strand
CTGGAGATTTACCAAAAGGTCCTGGACCCGGAGCATCCCAATTCAGCGACAATCCTTAACAATCTGGCGTATTTGGAGTTGGACTTAGGAAAGATTCAGGAAGCCAAACGACTCGGCCAACTTGGGTACGCTACCGGCCTCAAAGCGTTTTCCCAAATCCTTTCGTTTGGCTCAGAGGATCAGCGACTGGCCTACCAGCGTCTCCAAGATCCCTACACGCTCTTCGCCGCGGTGGGCGAGAGCGATCCTATCTTAGCCGGTGCAGTTCTCCACTACAAAGGAGTCGTGCTCGACTCGATCATCGAAGATCGGTTACTCGCAGAAACCGGCAAAGATGAGGCCAATCGGGAGCTGGTGGAGCAATTGAACGCCAAGAAGCGAATTGTAGCGCAGCTCTCATTACAGACGACAGCAGCCTCTGGCAAGGAAGCCGGTGAACGCATCAAGGCTCTGGAGCAGGAGGTGGAGAATATCGAGGGTAAGCTGGCTCGCCAGGGTACTGATCTTGGACAAGCCAGGCGGGCGCTCACCGCAACGGTCGAGCAGGTCCAAGCGGCGCTCCCACACGATACGCTGCTTGTCGAATACGTGAGGTATTCCCATTACCTGGGAAAATCCAAATACGAATTGCGCTACGGAGCGGTCGTCCTCTCGGCTGATGCTCCGCCGCGCTGGGCCACACTCGGCAGTGCCAAAGAAATTGAAGCCACTCTTAAGCGTTATCAGCGATTAGTCCGGAATGCTGGTGACGAGGAGATGACAGCGATTTTGCAGAAGATTTACAACGAGGTGTGGAAGCCAGTTGAGCAGTTGTTTCCGATCCACACGAACAGGGTCATAGTCAGCCCGGACGGACAACTCAATTTCCTCTCTTTCGCGACGTTGCTCGATGCGGAGAAGGGCTTCGTTGCAGAAAAATACTCGATACAGTACGTGACGAGCGGTCGCGACCTGTTGCGAGAGCCTCAGTCGACTTCGAGCAAGCAGGTCATCGTGATGGCTAATCCGAAGTTCGACGGAGATCTGAACCCCAATACCCAAATGGCCAAAAGTGATCTGCCCATCGAGGGGTCCGGAGTGCTTCGCGGTACGGAGAAGCGAGACGTCGAGGATTTAAGCTTTGAAGACCTCGGAGGCACGCAACAGGAGAGCGATCAATTGATAGGCCAATTTAAAAGGTGGGGTTGGACAGCTAAATCGTTAACAAGAGCGAAGGTAACCAAGCAAGCGCTCTTGGAACTGCACGGTCCTTACATTCTGCACTTGGCGACCCATGGCTTCTTCGAGCCCGAGGATTCCTCTTCCGAGGCGAATCCAAATCAATCTCAATCGCTTGGGATCAAATCAGACCTTTCCAAGTCCAGGTTCTTCAAGAACCCGATGCACCGTAGCGGTTTGGCGTTGGCGGGAGCCAATACGACGATTGAAGCCTGGAAACGGGGCGAAGCGCCTTCCATAGAGGAAGATGGCATTTTGACCGCTGAGGACGTCAGTACCCTTGATCTGAAGGGCACATGGTTAGTGACCTTATCGGCCTGTGATACCGGTTTCGGAGAAGCAAGAGCCGGTGAGGGTGTTATGGGATTGCGCCGCGGTTTTGTCGAGGCAGGCGCGCAGAACTTGCTCATGACGCTCTGGCCGATCAGCGATGAGGTTACCGTGCAGATTATGAGCGACTTTTACGATGCTGCACACAACACAGGGAACGCTCCTGAGGCCTTAGCCGAGGTGCAACGCAACTGGCTCCTGAAACTGCGCGGCGAGAAAGGGCTCGCCCAAGCGGTCAATCTTGCCGGGCCATTCATCATGAGTTCTCAAGGCAACCCATAAGGGGTCGTCTGCCAACCTGAACGAGTATCACACCAAGACGTGCAGCATCTAATAAGGTTAAAACTTCTTATCATTCGCTCAGATATTGACTCGGGTTCAGTTGAAACGATCGCTATGACTCAAGGGCTGACAAAACGAAAGTTCGTGCTTTTAGCGCTTGGCTTCCTGGTTTTCAACTCCTCGACAACATTCGCAAACGATGACGATCTCGAGGCTCTTAATCAGCGCATTTTCCAGTTGTTTAAACAAGGAAAGTATCACGAGGCGATTCCTCTGGCGGAAAAGGCCGTTGAGATAACAAGGCGTTTGCTGGGCCCGGAAGATACCAAGACTGCGACCAGCCTCAATAGCCTAGCCTTGCTTTACTGGAAACTGGGCGAGTATGCGAAGGCTGAGCCGCTCTACCAGGAAGCGCTCCGAATCAATCAGAAGGTCTTAGGCCCTGAACATCCGTTCACGGCGACCAGCTTTAATAACCTGGCCGCGCTGTTCATGGAGATGGGCGAGTATGCCAAGGCTGAGCCGCTCTACCAGGAAGGGCTCCGGATCAATCAGAAGGTGCTAGGGCCAGAACACCCCAACACGGCGACCAGTCTCAACAACCTGGCCATGCTGTACGATAAGATGGGCGAGTATGCCAAAGCTGAGCCTCTTCTCCAGGAAGGGCTCCGGATCCGGCAGAAGATCTTGGGCCCTGAACATCCGTCCACGGCGACCAGCCTCAATAACCTGGCCATGCTGTACGATCATATGGGCGAGTATGCCAAAGCTGAGCCGCTCTACCTGGAAGCTCTTCGGATCAATCAGAAGGTGCTAGGGCCGGAACACCCCGACACGGCGGCCAGCCTCGATAACCTGGCCGGGCTGTACGATCATATGGGCGAGTATCTCAAAGCCGAACCGCTTTACCAGGAAGCGCTCCGGATCCGGCAGAAGGTTTTAGGCCCTGAACATCCGTCTACGCTGAACAGCCTCAATAACCTGGCCTTCCTGTACGATGAAATGGGCGAGTATCTCAAAGCCGAACCGCTTTACCAGGAAGCGCTCCGGATCCGGCAGAAGGTCTTAGGCCCTGAACATCCGTCCGCAGCGGACAGCCTCAATAACCTGGCCGGGCTGTACCAGGATATGGGCGAGTATGCCAAAGCCGAACCGCTCTATCGGGAAGCGCTTCGGATCCGCCAAAAGGTGTTAGGCCCCGAACATCCCGATACGGCGACCAGCCTCAATAATCTGGCCATGCTGTACAGGGATATGGGCAAGTATGCCAAAGCCGAGCCGCTTTACCGGGAAGCGCTCCGGATCTGCCGGAAGATCCTAGGCCCTGAACATCCCGACACGGCGATCATGCTCGGTAACCTGGCGCTATTGGATCTCGACCTTGGCCGGATCGATGAGGCAACGGCCCTTGCTCGGCAGCTTTCTGCGGCGGAGTTAACAATCCTTGCGAAGATCCTTTCATTCACTAGCGAACAGCAACGTTTGGCGTACTTAGACATCTTCTACCCCTATAGTCTGTTTCCTTTTTTAAAGGGAACCGAGGCCGACTTAGCGGTAGCGGTCCTGCGCTACAAAGGCGTGGTGCTGGACTCGATTGTTGAAGATCGCCTGCTGGCTGAGGCGAGTCAGGGAAGTGACGACCGGAAACGGGTGGAACAACTCAATGTGGACAAAAGGCAGCTGGGCCAGTTGCTTTTGCAACCGGCTCAAAAGCTCTCGGTTGAAACAAACCAGCGAATCCATTCGCTCGAAGAGGAGGTCGAGACTATTGAGGGCGAACTTGCGCAGCATGTTGCTGGTCTTGGTCGGGCGCGGCACGCTCTGAGCGCGCGCCTTGAGCAGGTGCAGGAGGCTATTCCCAACGATGGCGCGCTGATTGAATACCTGCGGTATTCAGATTACTTGGGCAAAGGAAAATGGGAGCCGCGTTACGGAGCCATCGTGTTGGGATCAAAGGGTCCGCCGTCTTGGATTCCGCTCGGTAAAGCGAACGAGATCGAACATTTGGTGCGTCGATACGGCGCCTTGGTGAGAGGTGCGCCCCAATGGGAGGAGCTTTCGGCGAATCTCCAGGCGCTCTATGAGGCGCTTTGGGAGCCGATCGGCCAAGCACTTCCAAGTCAGACAAAAAGGCTCATCATCAGCCCGGATGGAGAGCTGAACTTTATCTCCTTCGCGACGTTACTGACCAAGGACAAGCAGTTTCTGGCTCAAAGATACAGTCTCCAGTACGTTGCTAGCGGACGCGACCTGCTGCGCGAGCTTAAGCCTTCAACCGCTAAAAAAGTAGTTCTGTTTGCGGATCCGGATTTTAATCTCGGTTCAGCTACAATGTTGGCCAAGGCAGACAACCGTTCCGCCAATGCAGGCTCGATCCGTGGCACCGAAAAAAGGGACGTCGAGGATTGGAGCTTCGGGAGCTTAGATGGCACGCAGAAAGAAAGAGATGAGCTTATTAAGAAGTTTGTCGGATGGGGTTGGACGCCTACCGACTTTACCAAGAAAAAGGCGACAAAAGAAGCGCTGCTTAAGATTCATTCCCCTTACATTCTGCATCTGGCCACCCATGGATTTTTCGCTAAAGAGGATCCTACGACCAATCAAACTGACCCTGAAGAGTCGTTGAACGACCGGCAGAGCGTGACTAGATCGAAGTTTTTCAAGAATCCGATGCACCGCAGCGGACTAGCCTTGGCTGGGGCGCAAACCACGATTGAGGCCTGGAAACACGAAGAGGTGCCAGCGGTGGAAAACGACGGGATTCTGACCGCTGAAGATGTGAGTACCTTGGATTTGCAAGGAACCTGGTTAGTGACACTGTCGGCCTGCGATACCGGCTCAGGGGAAGCGCGAGCCGGAGAAGGAGTCATGGGCTTGCGAAGAGGTTTTATCCAAGCTGGTACGCAGAACCTCTTAATGACGCTGTGGCCGATCAGCGATGAGGTTACCGTGCAGATCATGAGCGACTTTTACGAAGCCGCACACACCACCGGGAACGCTCCTGAGGCCTTAGCCGAGGTGCAGCGCAACTGGCTGCTGAAACTGCGCACCGAGAAAGGGCTAGCCCAGGCGGTCAATCTTGCCGGGCCATTCATTATGAGTTCTCAAGGTAAACCGTGAGGAAGTACTCGGGCTTCCCACATTCAGAGCAGAGCTGCGACAGTTGTTTGGCAATTTGGCCAGGGCTGCTACGATTGAAGAGCTCCGAAAAGTGCTCCGGTTAGGGTCGATTAAAGATGCGGCTGGAAATATCACCCAAGAAGCGCCTTTACCTGTTTGGGCGAATCTGCGCCAGAGAGAGCGCTTCGGACATCGCAATCGCGGCGATCAATAAGAAGACGGACTTAAGCATCGTTCGTTGCTCCATGGTTCTGTTGACAAGCCTGAATGCGTGACGATGTTTGGTTGGGTTAGCGATGCTCAACAGGGATTGTCGCTAAGGTAAAAAGAAAGGGCAGTTCAATCGTGTGAAAATGCTTTTGTTCATAGCGAGCGCCTTTTTGACGCTATTCGGCACGTCTCAAGCGGCCCCTCCTGGCGGTGGGTTC
>DASZFK010000019.1:0-2070 GCA_035939855.1 Candidatus Angelobacter sp. | reverse complement strand
TTCCATTCGGCACGAGCGCCGGGAGCAGATCGGCAACTTTACCCGCCTCTATACCGGCGACCAACAGGGCTACGTAGATATCCTGACCACGTCAATTGCGTCGTTTGAGCCTTACGAGGCTCCGCCCCTTCAGCCGCCGGTTGTCAACCCCAATGCATCCCCGGCAACCCAGCCTGTGAAAGTGGCTACCACCGCTTTTCCGGCAGTCGTTCCTCGGGTGGATATGGAGCAGCTTATTCGGGATGCCAGCGGCCGCTACCGCCTCGATCCCGACTTTGTGAGCAGCGTAATCAAGGCGGAAAGTAATTTTCAGCCCCGGGCTGTATCGCCGAAGGGCGCTCGAGGCCTGATGCAGCTCATGCCGGCAACTGCGGCCCTGCTCGGTGTAAGCAATCCCTTCGACCCCAAAGCCAATGTTGAAGCGGGCACCGCTTATCTGAGCCAGTTGTTGGACCAATATAACAACGACCCAATCAAGGCTTTGGCCGCCTACAATGCCGGGCCGCAGAGGGTGCAGCAATACCATGGAGTGCCGCCCTACCGGGAGACCAAGGCATACGTGGCGCGCATTGTTCGCGATTTCAATGCCAAGAAAAAGGCGCAGGCCAAGGCGTCCCAGAACAAAAATAAGAATGCCAGCAAAGAAGGACAGCAGCAGCCCGGCACAACCACTCCACCAAATGTGCCCCCGGCGGAATAAGCACCACTACCAGCAACGTTTTCCCAGGAACACAAACTTGTAAAGGCTGCGACATATTTCCTACATGCGGAAGAAAAAACTCCTTATAACAGCCTTAGTACTAGCGGCGCTGATTTGGCTGGTCATGCGCCAGGTGCACGATTGGAAAAAGTTTGACTGGCAAACTTTCAAGGAGCAAACCGAAGGCATTCATCTTTCGTTTGTGCTGCTGGGCGTGGCCCTGATTTATGGCGATTATTTTCTTCGCGCCTGGCGATGGAAGATCCTGCTGCGTCCCGTCTGCAAGACCACCAGCTCCCATCTGCTCGCGCCCACCATGATCGGCTTTACCGGTCTGGCGCTGCTGGGCAGGCCGGGAGAATTTATCCGCCCGTACCTCATCGCCCGAAAACAAAGACTCAGTATGGCGTCACAAATAGCGGTGTGGACGGTCGAGAGAATCTTCGACACAGGCGCATTCGGATTGATCATGGCGCTGAACATCCTGATCTCCGCGCCTGCTCTCAAGCAACTCCCCGGCTTTCAGGACCCCGATCATCCGAAGACATTCATCCGGTTTGAAATCGTGGGTTTCGCTTTGCTGGCGGGCGTAGCTTTTGCCGCCTGGATAGCCTTTCGGGCCCGCAAAAACCCCAAACGCGCCGCCCGCTTTGCGGAACGACTGCTGGGCACATTCTCGGCCAAGCTGGGAAGATCGGCTTTTCATCGCGTACACGCCTTTGGAGAAGGGCTGAATACCATACCGGACGTAAAGTCCTTTCTCCAGTTAGGCGGTCTTTCGCTGCTGATCTGGCTGATCATCGGACTCACCTATCTTTCCGTTACGCACGCCTATAGTGATTTGGCGCCCCAGATGACCCTGTCCCGCGTGCTCTTGCTCACAGCGGCAAGTGTCGCTGGAGGCGTGCTTCAGTTGCCAGTGGTGGGCGGCGGCTCACAAGCTGCGACCATAGGAATCCTGTTCGGCATATTCGGTCTGAGCAGAGAGTTGGCCACCAGTTGCGGCATCATGCTCTGGTTGGTGACCTTCATGTCGGTGATCCCGGCAGGTTTGTTGCTGGCTCACCGCGAACATGTCTCGCTGACACGGCTGGAAGAGGAGAGCATTGAGGAAGAGGAAAAGCTGGAATCGGAGGATCCGATCATCGGACCATCGTAGCTACAATTTGGCAATTGGGTAAGTTAGCAATTATGCGATCTTGCGATCATAAGGTCGAAGTCGACAGTCTTAATTCTTCCAAGATCTTCAACTTGGGGTGGAGCGCAGCGTGGAAACACATTATGAGCAGCGGGAGTAATCATGAAGCTTGAATCAGTTAGTTTGAAGCGTTCTGATCGTCTGAACGAAAAATGGGTTCAGGATCAAATTG
>DASZFK010000018.1:0-13751 GCA_035939855.1 Candidatus Angelobacter sp. | reverse complement strand
CGGACAAGAGAGATTGCACGGAAGAGCACTCAGCCGTCAGCCATCAGCCGCGTAACCACACCGAGGGCGTGGTCCATTGAAAGGCTAACTTCCTGGCGAGTTTCTCAACGGACATGCAATCGGGTGATCGCGCGTGATCGGGAGATCGGGTGATCGGGTGATCGGTTTTGGAGCAGTCATTGATTTCGAGCACCTTATCGGTGCAGTTAGTGGAGAGCCCACAAACAGTCCGGGCTAAAGGAATACGTAATCGTGGGCATGGTTGCGGATTTTGAAACCACCTGTTCTTCCCGCACTGGTTTCCTCGATTTTCAGATCACCCGATCTTCTTTTCACTCTTCCAGGAACTTTGCGGTCTCCTTCAAAAACAAATCCAACTGGTCGTGGTGGACCCAATGTCCAGCTTTGGGTACAGACACGATGCGGCAGTTCTTGATCGCCAGGACTCGGGGATCGGTCTCTGGTACTGGCGCGAAACTCTCTGTGCCCCAGAACAACAGGGTAGGTGCAGTGATCTGGCTGTATAGCTCAACGGCATCCTGCATGTTATGCCCGTAGGGAGAGAAAACCCGGACATAGTTATCGAACTTCCACACCAGGGATCCGTCCGCTTCCCAGTTCGTGCCGTGCAGGGTAAGGTGCCGCGCCACGTCGTCGGAGAGCCGCGAGTTTTTTTCCTTCATACGCGCCATCGCGGCATTCGGATCGGGATAACTTTTGGGTTGGCGCTTTTCCAGGCCACGAACACCTTCGATCCAGTTCCGCAGGCGTTCGTGGGCCGGGCCGTGGACACGGTGCTTGGCCGGAAAACCTAATCCTTCAATCGAGACCGCCTTGCGAACACGGTCGGGATAGACGCCCGAGTAGTGCAGCACAATGATCCCACCTAAAGAATGACCAATCAGGCAGATGGGGAAGTCATCAATAATATCGAGCAAAGCTGAAAGATCGAGAACATGCTCGGCCATGCTGTACACGGCTCCGGGCGCCCACGCGCTGTTGCCATGGCCGCGCAGGTCGAGAGCGTAAACGTGATAGCGCTCACGCAAAGAGCGAGCCACCCAGTCCCAGTTGCGCGCGTGATCCAGCCCGCCATGAACGAGCACGAGTGACGGTTTGTCATCCTGTCCGTAATCCCAGAATTGCAGCTTCAGGCGGTCAGAGTAAAAGAAGTGTGAGATTGGCTCCATTGTTCTGACAAGCATTCTACCTTGTCTTCATGATTTGCTATTCCTGAAGCACGAGAGGTGTTGATGATATGGACACAGTAGGCGATGTGGACTCAATGTAGTCCATTTGATTCGCTGCTCAGTCCGAACGCCGTCCTATGGCTGGGCGTGGTGGCGCACGTCGGCACCCTGAATCCAGAAGATGACATCTTCAGCGATATTCGTCGCGTGGTCGGCGACGCGTTCAAGGTTGCGGGCCACCAGCAAGGTATCGAGGGCGTAGCGATGATTCTCCGCCGAGTGGATCATTGCGTAGTCGGATGATTCGAAAATCTCCCGGTTGAGATTGTCGACCAGATCGTCTCTTTCGAGGACGGAGCGGGCCTTCTCGACATCGCCCGTAACAAAGGCCTGCAAGGCGTCGTGCACCATGGTAATGGCCATGTTGGCCATGCGGGGAATATCGACGGTCAGGCCGGTTTTGTTCTGGTTGGCCAGATCAATCACACGTTCGGCAATGTTTACGGCCTGGTCGCCAACCCGTTCCAGGTCGGCGTTGATTTTGATGCAAGAAATAATAAAGCGCAGGTCAATGGCCATGGGTTGCTGCATAGCGAGCAGGTCGATCGCCAGTTCGTCCACCTCACGCTCGGTGGAGTTGATCTTAGGCTCATCGCGCAGCACCAGTTGGCAAACCGCCAAGTCCTGGTTTTGAAAGGCGCGCGCGGCGCGCTCTACGGCCTGTTCAGCCAGGCCTCCCATCGTCAATAATTTCTGCTTCAGATCGTCTAAACCCTGATGAAATCTTGTCCGTGTCATCCGAACCTACCCGTAATGTAGTCTTCCGTCCGCTTATCGGTCGGTTTGGTAAACATTTTCTCCGTCTTATCAAATTCGACCAGATTTCCCAATAGAAAGAAGGCAGTGTGATCGGCCACGCGCGCAGCTTGTTGCATATTGTGGGTCACAATCACGACCGTATATTTCTCTTTCAGCACAAAAATCAGGTCTTCAATCTTAGATGTAGAAATCGGGTCCAATGCGGAAGCCGGTTCGTCCATGAGCAGCACGTCAGGCTCCACGGCCAAGGCGCGTGCGATGCACAGGCGTTGCTGCTGTCCGCCGGAAAGGCTTGCGCCCGATTTTTTTCTGGCGATATCCTTTACCTCTTCCCAAAGGGCTGCGCTCCGCAGCGACCGTTCCACAATTTCATCCAATTGCCGCCGATTGTGGAACCCATTTAGTTTAAGCCCGGCGGCAACATTATCGTAGATGCTCATGGTCGGAAAGGGATTCGGTTTCTGAAAAACCATTCCTACCCGCCGCCGTATCCAAACAGGCGAAACGCCTTTACCGTAGACATCCATGTCGGAGATCTTGACCGTGCCCTTCACTGTGGCTTGGGGCACCGTCTCATGCATCCGGTTCAAGCAGCGCACAAAGGTCGATTTACCACAGCCCGAAGGCCCAATAATGGCGGTCGTGTGTTTGGCTGGAATTTCCAGACCGATGTTATAAAGCGCCTGGGTCTTGCCAAACCAGGCATTCAACTCGTTAACATGAATACCGATGTCCATTTAGCGGGCCCCCTTCAGCATCCCGCGATTGGTCGCGAACCTCACCAGGATCACGGAGACTATGATCAAGGCAATCAAAACCAGAGATCCCGTCCAGGCCTTTTGGATCCAATCTTCGTAGGCAGATTGGGCATAGTGAAAGATCTGGATCGGCATCGACGCAGTGGGTTCCGTCAATTTCCAGTTCCAGTAATCATTGCCCAGGCTGGTAAACAGGAGGGGAGCGGTCTCGCCCGCTACACGGGCAAAGGCCAGCATGACACTGGTCACAATACCGGAGGTGGCGGTCCGCACGACCACCGACAGCGTCGTCCGCCATTGCGGAATGCCGAGGCCCAGCGCGGCTTCGCGGATGGATTGCGGCACCATGAGCAGAACCTCTTCGGTCGTGCGACAGACGGTAGGAATCATCATGATGCCCAGGGCCACCCCGCCGGCGAGCGCTGAAAAATGCTTGGTCTTCAGCACCAGCAGCGCATAAGCAGTGATGCCAATCACGATCGAGGGTACGCCATTGAGCACGTCGGAAGTAAAGCGCACGACATTGCCGACGAAATTTCTTCCAAATTCCGCCAAAAAGATGCCGGCGCCTATGCCCAGGGGAACGCCAATCGCACTGGCGATCGCCAAGATCAGCATGGAGCCGGCAATGGCATTAGCCATGCCGCCACCAACTTCACCTACTGGCTTGGGAAGCTGGGTGAAGAAGCTCCAGTTGAGCCCCGCGCTGCCCTTGGCGATCACCGTCCCAAGGATTGCGATCAGTGGGGTCAGAACAATAAGAGCAGCTACCGTAACGGCGGTTACCGCGAGCCCATTCGTCAGGCGGCGATGCCATTGGATGTTTTGAGCAGCAGTGTTAGGCAATGTTCCTCGCAGGCATGCCCCGGGTGACGCTCCAGACCAGGAATTGCGCAATGGCATTCACCAGCATGCTGACGACAAATAAAACCAGACCTAATTCCACCAGGGCGGATGTATGAATCGTGCCAACCGCCTCACTGAACTCGTTGGCGATCACGCTGGCCAGCGTATAACCAGGCGCGAACAAGGAGTGCGACAACTGCGATGCATTGCCGATCACCAACGTGACTGCCATGGTTTCACCCATGGCCCGCCCGAGACCCAAAACGACTGCGCCGAAAATTCCAGTACGGGCATTTCTCAGCACCGCCACGCGCAGCATCTCCCATCGAGTGGCGCCGAGCGCAAGCGCGGCTTCACGTTGCACTTGGGGGACAGCCATAATCACCTCCCGGGTGATCGAGGAGATGATCGGCAAAATCATAATCGCCAGGACCACGCCGGCGGCCAGCATCGAAGGGCCGAACATAGGACCATCAAATAAGCCCGTCCATCCGAGGTATTTCTTTAGAAGGGGGGCCACATAATCGCGCAGTAACGGCACCAGAACCAGGAGACCCCACAGGCCGTAAATCACGCTGGGGATGGCTGCCAGCATCTCGACACATGTGGAAAGCACAGTGCGCAAGCGTCTGGGGCAGATCTCAGTGATGAAAAGCGCTGTTCCCATGGAAAGAGGTACAGCGATCGCCAGTGCCACCAGAGAGGAGACCAGGGTCCCGAAGATTACGGGCGCGGCGCCAAACTCTTCTTTCACCGGGTCCCAGATGGATTCCACAAGAAACTTGAATCCAAATTTGCTGAGTGACGGCCCAGAAGCCGAGACCAGTTCGAAAACAATCAGCCCGACAACTGCAATTACAGAGACGGCACAAGCGGTGACCAAGGAACGAAAAACAGCATCGGCAAAAATGCTTCTAAGTCCGCCCGGCTTTTGTGTTACCAGCGCAACCTTTGGACGAGCTTCGTCGGGAACCGAATCCGGTTTTTCGGAGTCCTTTTGGAGGGTGCGCATGCCCTCTGACCGTAACAGATGTTTGTTAAATGAGTATTAAAAGCCTAAGCGAGCTTCAACCCGTAGCCTAAATCGCTGCTTCTTGGAGTGGCGGATCGGGTCGTAGCCTGCCCTGGGGTGCGCGACCTGCGTGTTTCCGATGGACTTTCGCCGAATTCTTTCTTGTAATCCCTGGCAAAATGACTGTGGTCAAATAAACCAACTTCAATCCTGACTTGCTTTACCGACAGGCGGGTTTCTTGCAGAAGCTTGCGGGCTCGCTGCAGACGGACCGTTTTTATGTATCGCCCGAACGACACGCCGGTTTTTTGCTTGAAGATACGTCTCAAACGACTGGCCGAGATGTTAAGTGAGGTGGCAATCGAAGCGATGCCAGGTACCTTTGCCAGGTTTTGCTCCACGAAGTGGCTTAAGACGGCAGAAACGCGCCATTCGTTGTCGCGGATTGGTTGCAAGGTGGCCGGTTCGTGCGCCAGGGCTGAGATTCTAACCTCGGCCGGGACTGACATGGGATCTCCTTACTTCAAATCGAATTTTGTTGCGCGAAGATTCGATTCGAAAAGCAAACTCTAACAGGGAGTGCAGAAACATAGCGTGGCAAATTCGGACAAGTTGCAGCACAATCCACCGCAGAGATCACAACGTCGCTGAGCCACAACCAGAAACCAAAACCTACCCCCCTTCGCTTCGCTCGAGGGCAGGCTCCGGCACGAAGACACGGAGAAAATCAAAATTAGAGTCAACCGCAGGGGCCGCAGCGAAAATGCAGGGAATGAATTGGTTTTTGGCCATGTTGGCGATTGATTTTTCTTTTGCGCCTAGCCTCTGCTTGCGGTAAAAATTTAAATATCTATGCGTTCCATGTTGGACCTGATCAAGCAGAACGCCGTGCCCGTGGCCGTGATGCGCTCAGCAGCCAAAGGAATTCTCTCGGTGCCGCCGCTCGAGATGATTCAGATTCTTGTGTATCTGACAGCAAATCCGATGTTCGGCCCCCAGGCCAAACTGACGTTGGCGGAATGGGACACAGCTTCGGCAGTTTCGGCTGTATCGGATAACAACTCGCCACAAGAGGTGCTCGATTATTTTTGGGCAGAAGAGAATCGGCAACCGCGCTTGATGCCTGCATTGTTTGAGAATCCTCGGATTTCCGAGCAACAACTGGTTGAGTTAGCTCCCCAGGCTTCGCGGGAAATCGTCGCCATGATGATTGCGAGCCCGCGAGTCCAGGGAGCTAAGCCCGTCCTCGCAGCCCTCGTTGAGAACGCGCATCTTACGCCGGCGGAACTCGAACAAGTTCGCTCCAATCTTGGGCCAGCATCATCAGGTCCTCCTAAAGCCGAGCCGACGCAGGATGAACCGCTCCTGACAGAGCCGGTTGACCCGGAAGCCGAGACCGCCCACGAAAGCTGGAAGCAAAGCCATGCGACAGAGATCGCTGCCGAAGAAGGCAAAGCGTTTGAATTAGTGGACGCCGAGGCTGCCTCAACTCAGCCCTCGCCAACAGTGGCTCAAACGGAGCCGGCTTCGACTTCGAACACGCCTGTCCCCGCCTGGATCGCAGCCGGGACCAAGACGCTTGAGCCGGAGAGGCTATCGACGCTTCAAAAGCTCGCCCGGATGAATGTCGCCGGCAGAATCAAGGTGGCTTTTCTTGGCAGTAAAGAAGAGCGATCCATCCTGATTCGCGATGGCGCCAAGATCGTGCAGAATGCAGTACTGGCATCTCCCAAGCTAAGTGAGTTGGAGGTGGAAACATTTGCTGCCCTGAAGAATGTGCAGGAAAACGTATTACGCGAAATTGCCCGCAGCCGCAGGTTCATGAAGAACTACATTGTCATTAAAAACCTGGTCAACAATCCCAAGTGCCCATTGGATGTTTCGCTTACGCTTATTAAGAACCTGCTGGTTATGGATCTCAAGGTGGTTCAGGGCAACAAGAACGTGCCGGAGACACTGCGCAAGGTCGCTTTCAAGATATACAAGGAAAAATCTACGCCACCTGGGCACAAGGCAGAGTGAGAGCTGATTTCCAATTTCCAATTTCTAATTTTGTGAAGTTCTGGCCTTTCGCAAGAAACCTGATTTTTTGCCGCTACAAGGCTCTTAAAGCCTCCAGAAAAGCCCGGATGCCCCATCTCCTCATTTTTTGTAAATTTGCCGCTACACCGCTGACAGATTTGACTTTAGAAGAAGCTTTAGGGCAAGCCCAAACTGATTTCGACGAGGGATAAAGAGTTTCCAAAAGTTAAATGAAAGTTAGTTCAAAGTTAAGCAGGGGGTGGGGGGCTGGATCGGGTGATCGGGCCATCACTTCGGTGCGCCTCAGTGCAGGCTTGTGATCGGAAAACTGAGGTTCTCCCAGCGAATTTTGGGCGTTGCGCAGCATAGAATTCTCCGAAAAGGGTGGTTCAAGGGTGGTTAAAAGATCCCATGGGGGGTGGGTGTACTTATATCACGTTTAGTTTTTTGAGGATTTTGGGTAGGGCTACGCCAACACTAGAGATATATAAGCCACGGAAGTTAAAGTCCCCGCGAATGACTCGGATTGTGATGGACCCTTTCGCCGCTGCTCAGGGCAAGCTCTTCGCTCCCCTGAGGGGTTTCGCAGGAGGCTCAGCCCCTTCGCAGGCTCAGGCTCACGCCTTCTAACGCCGCAAGATTGATTTTCCCGTCAGCACGAGCGAATAAAAACCAAAATCATTTCTACCATAGGTACGGCGAATTGGCAATAGGTTATGCGTGGAGAAAAATACTTACGGCATTTCTTTTGTTTTCTTACATTTGCAACGATTGCCCTACCACCCGGTTGGCCGAATTTTGCATTGACTGCCTGAATACCTGTTACCGGAGTAACCCATGAATTTCTGCCAATTTCGGCTAAACTTCCTCTAATTCACCCCAAGTCAACATTCTAAAAAAGGGGACCTCTCATGATCCCGATACCTCTCCGGCATGAAAACATGTCGGCGCGCCGGTGGCCCATAATCACCCTGGGGCTGATCGTCGTTAACGTTATTGTTTTTCTCCTCACTTTTTCGAAGATTGAGGAAGAGTTGCAGGCACCCCAGACCAGCATGGCCCAGGAGCACATATTGATCCTGGCTGCGATCCATCCGGAGTTGAAGGTTCCAGCCGATATTCAGGAAATGATTGAAGTCGCCAAGCAGCGGCATCCAAAGCTGTGGGAGCGATATGCGAATGAAAGCGTCGAGATCCAGGATGCCTGGCACGCCAAAATCACCGTGATGCAGAGTTCCGACGGCTTGCAGGAAGAGATGGATTCGCTGGTCAAAGAGTACGAGGAGTGGAAAGCCTCCAGGCCTGAGACCATCCTGGGTAAATATGCTTTTGTACCGGCCAAGCCGGAGCCGGCCAGCTATGTGACTGCCAATTTTCTCCATGGTGGATGGCTACATTTGATTTTCAATATGTGGTTTTTATGGCTGGCGGGTTTCGTGCTGGAAGACCGCTGGGGACGCATCCTCTATGCCATCGTATATTTCCTGGCAGGCGCTGCCGCGCTACAGATTCACGCATGGGCCAACCCTGGCAGCAATATCCCTGCGTTGGGAGCTTCGGGCGCAGTTGCCGGATTAATGGGCGCTTTTCTGGTGCGCTTCCCATTCATGAAGATCAAGATCGCGCTGTTTTACCGGCTCCAGCCGTTGACGTTCGATGCGCAAGCCATCTGGTTGCTGCCTTTTTGGCTGATCAACGAATTCATGGGCACGCTCTGGGGATCGATGACTGGCGTTGCCCACTGGGCGCATATCGGCGGGTTTATCTTTGGCGCGCTGGCCGCTCTGCTGCTCCGGGTTTCGGGCTTGGAGCACAAAGCAGATCAGGCCATCGAGGCCAAGCTGGATAAAGATGTTTTAACTGCCGATCCGGCCATTGAAGAAGCCGGCAGCCTGATGGAGCAAGGCAACTTCGATGGAGCCATCTCGATATTGAACAACTACCTGGCCACAAAACCTGATTCGCTCGATGGCTACTCCATGCTCCAGCAAGCTCATTGGCGAAAGAGCGATCTGCCTGCCTACAACGAGGCGACCATAAAGCTTTGCGCCATGCATCTCAAGGCGCGTGATCCGCAACTTGCGTGGCAGGATTACCAGGATTTCCTGAATACCGGAGGCACGAAAATGCCGGCCGCCACATGGCTGGAGCTATGCCGAGCGGCCGAGAATATGCAAAACTTCGATCGCGCGTTGAGTGAATACCAAAAGCTGGTCGCGGCCTATCCCACGGAAAAGCAGTCGCTCATGGCCCAGATCGGCGCGGCCAAGCTCTGCCTGAAACAAAACCGTGCCCAGGAAGCGCTCACTCTCTATGAGGCGGCCAAGAACTCACCCATTCCACATCTTGATTGGGAACAGACCATTGAAGCAGGAATCCGAAGCGCCAAAGCAGCGCTGTCACCTCAGGCTGCACCGGCGCTCGGCACGAAGGCTCAGGGGCGTGGCGCATAGGCTCGCTTTCGAGTTGAGTACTCTCCGTTCGCTCTGGTGTTGAGTTGACTTCGTCTGGCATAGCAACTTAATCTAAGGTCCAGGAGAGAGCATTGGCGAGTCGTGGCACACGTAACGAAAGACTTGATTTGCGGTTAACGCGGGCGGCAAAACGCACGCTGCAGGTCGCGGCAGCCGCTACGCATCGCTCCGTTAGGGAATTCGTGTTAGAGAGCGCGTTGTCACGTGCCGATGAAACGCTTGCCGATCGGCGAAGTTTCACCTTGAGTCCAATGCAATGGAAGGCATTTATTAAAGCGCTGGATGCACCGCCGCGTCCACTGCCTCGCCTGGAACGTCTTTTAAAGGAACCCGGGTTCTTTGATGCTGGACCGAATCAGTGAGCGTTTCTCGTCGGATTGAGAAGCTTCATCCCAATCATCTAATCCTCGCCCGTTGACCCTATGCATCTTTTTGTGCTGCTTAAGGACGTGCGGCGGCAGCTTATGTCTGGGGAGAATTGACGAATGGCGGCATTTTGCTTGATGCGTGTTCTGCAAGAGAAGCGTAGCTAATGAGAACTAACCTGCCCAACCATCTTTCTGATCTTGGCTTCCTTTGCGCCCATTGCGTCCGGAGTTTACCCTGAGCGGAGCGAATGGGTGGTGAGTAGGTTTTGACTGTGGCTTCGCTACGCTACGCAAATCTGCGGTTAAGATTTGATCATTTACGGTATGGCGCGGGTGGATTCTCGAAGCACCAGCTCTGATGGCAGCTTCCGCTGGACTGCAGCAAATTCACGGTTCTCAGCCCTGGCGCTGATGCCATCCATGGCTATATTGACCGCGGTAGCGCCCATCGCTTCCATGGGCTGGCGCACTGTCGAGAGCGACGGAACGAATAGCGCCGATGGAATCACATCGTCAAAGCCGATCACCGAGCACTGTTCAGGAACCTTTACGCCGGCTTTGGTCAGGGCCCGGATTGCTCCCAATGCGGTCATATCGTCAAAGGCCATCAGGGCGGTGAAGCCCTTCTTTCTTTTCAGAAGCTCTTCGGTCATCCTGTAGCCGTCTTCTACGCCTACGTTGGGATTGAGCTGGTCGGGAAGGTCCACGATGAGTTTCTGATCCAGGTCGAGCCCCGCATCCTGGGCGAATTTTTGGATTCCCTTCCAGCGCTTCTTGGCGGACATGAGGGCTTTGGGGCCGCGCACAAAGGCAATCTTGCGATGTCCCAGGGCATGCAGGTGAGCCAGCGCGGCGCTCGCCCCACCTTCTTCATCGACGGTGACTGAGCTGATGGACTTCGACTCCAGGTCACGCCCGATGATCACAGTCGGAATCTCCGATTTCTCCAGATCAGCCAGCAGATTGATGTCGATGAACAGCCAGTTGGCCAGCACAATCAGGGCTTCGACCCGGCGCTCCAGCAGCATTTCAAGATAGCGCTCAAACCGGCTGCGATCATTGTGGGCATCGGTCATCATGGGCAGGTACGAGGCTTGGTAAAGAGAATTCTCGATGCCGCGAATAATGAGCGTGCAATACGGATCGGTCACGTCGAAGACCATCACGCCCACGGTATGGTTGCGCTTGCTGCGCAGGGACTTGGCGAAGATGTTCGGATGGTAGCCAAGTTTCTTGGCCGCTTTCTGAATGCGGGTCTTCGTATGAGGCGGAATATAGCGCGCCAGGGGAGCGTTGTTCAAAACGATGGAGACGGTGGTCGCGGAGAATCCGCTCTCTTCCGCGACATCGCGGATGGTGATGGTGTTCTTGGTTTTGCGCGATTTTGCGGTGGCCACCTGGAAACCGTCCTCAGGGCCGATTATAACCATTTCCTGGTTTTTCACTAGTTGCTTCTTCGGAACCGCCATCGCAACTCAAAAGCGGCCATCACCAAAGAAGCCTCCTTTCCTGATGCGTTTATTGAAACGATTCTATATAATGACAGGGCCGCAAGGCAAAAAGAAAAATGCCATCCTTTGCAATCGGCGTGGATTTGGGCGGCACCAACATGCGGGTGGCCGCGGTCGAGGATACGGGCAGGCAGTTGCAGGCTGTCTGCGCCAATACCGACCTTCATCGCGGTCGCGATGCCGTAATCGCCGAGATGTGCAACATCATCCAGGATCTGAGCGATAAGTATTCAGGAACTCATGCTTTTTGGGGCACAGGCGTGGGCGTTCCCGGAATCATCGACATCGAGAGCGGGACAGTCCACGCGGCCTCGAACTTGCCGGGATGGAACGACTATCCGGTCAAGGCTGAGATACAGCACAAGCTGAGAACGCCGGTCATTCTCGAAAACGACGCTAACTGCGCAGCCCTGGGAGAAAAATGGATTGGCGCCGGGCGCGATGCCGATAGCATTTGCATGGTCACTTTAGGGACGGGCGTCGGTGGCGGCTTCATCTTTAATAACAAGCTGTGGCATGGGATGATCGGAATGGCCGGCGAGATCGGTCACATGACTGTGGCGCCCGAAGGTCCTCCATGTGCCTGCGGCAATCGAGGATGCCTGGAACAATATGCTTCGGCGACGGCCGTACGACGCATGGTCAACGAGGCTGTCTCTCGCGGCCAAGCCCCGGAAATGGAGCGCGCGATAAACGATGCTGACTTCAGCGCGAAAATTGTTTTCCAACATGCTTTGCAGGGTGATCCCGTCGCTCAGAAGATATTCCAAACCGTCGGCTGGGCGCTCGGGGTTGTCCTTTCCAGCCTTATCGATGCTTTGAATCTTCCAATGTACGTTATTGCCGGCGGTGTCTCCAGCGCCTGGGACGCCTTTTCCCCGGCTCTCTTCGCCGAACTCAGGAAACGCTCGATCGTCTTCCGCGCCAGCGATCCGAGCGAAGACCGCTTTGGACACAAGAAAACCGTCGTGACACGAGCTCTCTTAGGAAGTGAAGCCGGCCTGCTAGGCGCAGCACGGCTGCCGATGATGCTTGCGGGTAAGCTGGTTGGGGACGAAGAATGCTGCTTACCTTCGCGAAGCTTATAGCAGCCCGAACCGGCTTGCAAATAACGCTGCTTGCTTGGCAGGCATTTCAAGTCGTCACCTGGCGACATTCGCGACTTTGGCGATCATAATCTTGCCGCCGCCCTATTGAATCAGCTTGGGAATTGTGTTCTGATAATCAAAACCTCGAGCCACGCGGCGTCTCATCCGCGTGCTGTAAACCTTCAACCCTCAGATGCATTCCAACAAGGAGAAAATCATGAGTAAAGTCTCGCATATTCCCCAGGGATTCAACACTGTCTCGCCTTACCTGATCGTCAAGGACGCTGCGCATGCCATTGAATATTACAAAAAAGTTTTCGGCGCTACCGAGGTCATGCGCATGGAGCAGCCCAACGGTAAAATCGGTCACGCCGAGTTGAAGATCGGCAATTCCATGGTCATGTTGGCAGACGAAAATCCCAGCATGGGACAGGGCCATTCGAGCGCCGCCACCATCGGCGCCAGCCCGGTGAGCCTGTATATATACCTCCCCGATGTCGATGGCGTTGTCGAGCGTGCCGTTGCTGCGGGGGCCAAAACACTGAAACCCGTTCAAGACCAATTCTATGGAGATCGTTCGGGGTTTATTCAGGACCCATTCGGACATCTCTGGGGCATCGCAACTCACGTGGAAGATGTATCACCGGAAGAAATGGCAGAGCGCGCAAAGCAAGCAATGCAAGCCGCGTAGTCAACCTAAAATCCAGAGACTTAAACCCGCCCCAACATGCGCAAGATTGAGGCATGTTGGGGGTTCAACCAACTACCTACTTGGGTTTTTCAGGAAACTTGAATCCGATGTAGGTCCCGGAGCTTAGGCCCATCAATCCAAGCAGCGATGTATCGAAGTCGGGCAACGTCAAATCTCGATACACGCTGCGGACGAAAATAATTCCCAGGACAAGAGTCCATGCGACCATTTGGAAGCGATGAAAGCCAACTCCATCGCCACTGCTCAAAATGTCTTTGATGAAGCCCGAGGATATGGCTGCGGGCAACGGCGGCGCGGCATGGGCCAATTGGGCCTGCACCTCGATTAAGCTGTTTTTCTTTTGTTGCAGTTCCTGGTCCAACTGCGATCCAGGAGCTGGGTTCACAGCCGTGAGTTCGTTGATGCGCGCCGTCAGCGCAGTCACTTGGGTTTCCAGGCGGGCCCGCTCCGCCAGAATTTCCTCAACTTTTTGTCGGTCTAGAAAGACCGCGGCCAAGCCGGTTCCGGCACTGATGCCGATCAGGGCCAGCACGGAGTTGGTCAGAGTGTTGTACTCGCCGGTTATCAGCCAGACATAGAGATAGGCCGCGACAACCAGATAAAACCAAAATGCCATCTGCACCCTTCCCAGGTTGTAAGGCAGGCGGGCAGGACGCGGCGGCGGGTTGATCCCATCGCGCAGCAGATCGGTCCTGATACTGAGAATCAGCATCGCAACCAGAAGCACGATCAACAAAGCGACGATAAGAGCTGTGTAGTGTGGGTACACCTGTAGCCGGATCTTAACGTCAGAGTTTGCTACACGCACGGTGTCCTTGAAGCCAATGCTCAAGGGTATCTTATGGTCCTCTGCCTCACGCGCATCGTAGAGAATCTGCACCCAGGCATCGCGATCCTTGGGATGAATGTCCAAATGAAAATCGACGAACTCGTCCTGCTCGGAGGCCAGGC
>DASZFK010000017.1:0-2905 GCA_035939855.1 Candidatus Angelobacter sp. | reverse complement strand
CCGTTCTAGGATAGGTTCTTACGCCGGAAAACCTGCCGGCTCCTTGGTAATGAGTCCTATTGATTTCCGCTCATTACTCCTCTCGTTAGTTTTATTTAACGTCCATGAAACAAAGTTCGTGAGCAAAATTGAATAAGCGCCCCCAATTTACCAAGGAGAGATGGTTCCTATGGCATGGTACGCGTATTGCATCACCGAGCAGCAAGCATTTCAGGGAGACACACGTGCGCGGCGTCCTTTCCCAGTCGAGGGTCTGAAAGGCATTGGCGATACACAGGCGTTCGGCTATCCGAGCGGCGAGTTCGCGGTCATTGTCAGCGAATATGTCCCGGCGGGCGATTTAGGCCAGCAAGCCTTGCTGCAACATGCACACGTCGTAGGAGAATGTTTTAAGCGGACCACGGTATTACCGTTCCGTTTCGGCACTGTGTTTGATACCGATGATACGCTCCGCCGCGCTGTACGGCTGAATCGCAAGGCCTTTGTCGAGAGCGTCAACCGCCTCAAAGGCAAGGCCGAAATGCACCTGAAATTGGTGGTAAAGGACGGATCTCTCCGCCAAGCGCTCGAAGAAATCGAACTCCCGAGCACCGTAGGCAGTGAATACCTGACCAAGCTGCGCGAAAAGGCCTCACGCCAGAGAGAACGCCAGACCAAAGCTCGCGCCCTCTCAGTGCAAGTCAACAAGATTTTTGACCCGCTCGACCAGGATATCTGCTGCCGCAAAGTACAGTCGGGTCACATGCAGATCGACATCGCCCACCTTATCGATCACAAACAAGTGCAAAAATACCAAAACCGCTACCAGATGGCGAGCCGCCATCTGCCGGGTATCGAAGTCGCGATGAGCGGTCCTTGGCCGCCCTATCATTTCATTCCCAGCAAGAGAAGCTCCTAGCTTCTAGCGTTGACTACTGTGAGACCAAAATCTACCTTCACGCTTTAGCGAATGCTTGACGAAAACTGGAAACCGTGGTAGGCTCTGTTAGTAGTGTTGTTAAATTATCTGCCCAGGCAGAGCCGAAATCTGTGTTCTTTGAAAAATGTAGCGGTGTAGCGGCTGTCCTCGCACAAGAATCTCATCCATGGAAACGCGGGGCGGCACAACAGGCAGTCAGGTTGGCACAAACGGCTCTCAGGTTGGCACAAAAGCGCCTCAGGTCGGCGCAAAACGCTCTCAGGTTGGCACAAACACCCATCCTAAAAAGTATAACTCTAATGTTTTCAATGTCTTATGTTTTTTGAAGCAAGATTTTTTAAAACTTGCTGGTTTTGCTCCGGAATTTCCGCTGGAGCTTAGACCAACTCTCCGGTCGGAATTTGGCATCTAAGTGCCTGAAAGTGGAATTGGAGTACAATCTGTAGGGGGGCTTCAACCACCCTTTTTGTTACCCCTGGAGATCGGAATGACCCCAAAAACCCGTGTGCTGATCATTGATGACGACGTGGCTATGGCGAAGTACCTGGGTTCGCATCTTGCCCGGCGGGGCTTTGAGGTCAGCACGGTCCCCACAGGGCAGGAGGCCCTACGGGTCTTTCGGACCTTCGATCCGCAGTTGGCTCTGCTGGACGTGTCGGTTGGCAGCATCGCTGGCGACGATATTCTCCAGCGGCTCAAGCAGATCAAACCTTCGCTCTCGGTCATGATTCTCTCGGCCAACAAGGATCCGGAAACAATATTCAAGGCTTCCCGGCTGGGTGTTGACGATTACATTAATAAGCCGGTTGATCCCAAGGAACTTGATGTCCGGATGAATAAGGTCCTCGACAACCAGCGGCTCTACAGCGAAGTCACCCATCTGCGCGAACAGGTTCGCCGCCAGACGGACTTCAGCATGTTATTTGGCACCAGCCCCAAAATGATGGAAGTCAAGATGACCATCGAGCAGGTTGCTGATACGACCGCCACTGTGCTGATCCGTGGCGAAAGCGGAACCGGCAAGGAAGTCGTATCACGAATGATTCACGCCGAATCGTCTCGCAGAGACAAACCCTTCGTTAAAGTGAATTGCGCCGCTATTCCCCATGAGTTGCTGGAAAGCGAATTGTTTGGCTACGAAGCCGGCGCGTTTACCGGCGCCAATCGCCAAAAGCTGGGCAAGTTTGAACAGGCCAACAACGGGACGATTTTTTTGGATGAGATCAGCGAAATGCATCCGGCCTTGCAGGCCAAACTCCTGCATGTTCTCCAAGACCACGAGTTTTCCCGCCTGGGTGGCAAGCGTGATATCCAGGTCGATGTGCGCGTGCTGGCCGCAACCAACAAGCCCCTGGAACGGGCCGTAGAGGAAGGAGTGTTTCGCGAAGATCTCTTCTATAGGCTCAATGTCGTCAGTATCCACATACCGCCGCTGCGTGAGCGCCGTGAAGAGATTCCGGTCTTTTTGGATTTCTTTTCAACCAAGTACAGCGAGCAATACGGCAAGCATCCGCCAAAATTCAGCGAATATGCGGTGAGCCGGATCATGGAATACACTTGGCCCGGCAATATCCGCGAACTGGAAAACCTGGTGAAGCGTTACGTGATCGTAGGTAACGAAGCCCAGATCATTCGCGAGCTTTCCACCCACAAGCCGATTGTCTCTTCGCTCGGCGTGCAATCTCCCGTCAGCGGTCCTGCTCTTGTCGCGCCGATTCAGGGCAACGGCAGTAGCAATGCCGAGCTCGAAATGCCTTCTCTTCTGGAGATTGGCAGGAGGGCGGCCATGCAAGCAGAACGAGAGGCCATCGAGCGGGTGCTGGCCCAGACTAGATGGAATCGTCGTCAGGCTGCCAAAATCCTTAAGATCAGCTACAAAGCATTGCTCAATAAGCTAAAAGCAATGGAAGAGCAAAACAAGACACAACAGAAGCACTTTATTGCTTAGTTGTGGAATTTTTATACCAATGTTTTCCCTTCTTATGA
>DASZFK010000016.1:0-5448 GCA_035939855.1 Candidatus Angelobacter sp. | reverse complement strand
GTCCATTGAAAGGCTAACTTCCTGGCGAGTTTCTCAACGGACATGCAATCGGGTGATCGCGCGTGATCGGGAGATCGGGTGATCGGTTTTGGAACAGTCATTGATTTCAAGCACCTTATCGTTGCAGTTAGTGGAGAGCCTGCACAGATTTTCGGCTGAAGGGAGGCAGTATCGTGGGCATGGCTGCTAATTTCCTGTTCTTTCTGATTTCTATTTGTAATTTGAAAAACCAAAAGCCTACCGTTGCGGGTTTGCAGAGTCTTTTGCTGTATTCAAGCCATCTGTTATATTCATTACGACATGCACAATCAGTTCCCGAAGATATGTTGTCAGCCCTGTACGTTTTGTAGGGCGTGGTGTCTTCCGGCTGAGGCTGCAATTGATTTCTAAGCGCTAACGCGCAGTCAACTTGTGAACCCGCCGCCGGAAGGTCCGGCGGGTTTTCCTTTTCTGCCGGAGTTCCTATCCAACCCCAAATGAAAGGTAGAAGAGGAATGTCTGATTTTCATTACCGCACCGCTTTTTTATCGATGCTGTTTTTCTCGATCCTATTGGCAGCGTTCGCCATGCCAGTTTCCTTGTATGGACAATCGGAAGACCTTCGCACTGAGGTCGAGCAACTCAAAAAATTAGTCATGCAGCAGCAGGAGCGAATCAATGCACTCGAAGCTGAGCGTAAGCACATCGCTGATTCACCAACCCCGCAGCCATCGCCGGAACCGGTGACCAGCAAGGAACCACAAACCAGTTCTCAGGCCGCGAGTCAGAGCGATCAAAACTCCGGCAGTTCCGATGAGCGCATCCGCAATCTCGAGCGGCAGATCAAGGGCTTGGGCCCGATCAGCTTCAGCGGCGATATACGATTGCGTGAGGAGCCCATCTTTGGTGGACCTGCCGATGAAAACCTGCAACGGGCGCGGACACGCCTTCGCGCACGCTTCAACGCTGTCGCTGACCTGGGGGAGCAGTTTAGCGCAGGGTTCACGCTGGCCAGCGGCGATATCAACGATCCGATCTCGGCCAACCAGACTTTAACCGGCTTTTATACGCGCAAGCCCATTGGCATCGATCTGGCTTTTATCGAATACCGGCCGAACTGGCTCAAGTCTTTTAGTTTTACCGGCGGTAAGTTCCGCTATCCGTGGTACAACACCGAACTCACCTGGGATAAAGACCTCAACCCCGAAGGCGCGGCCCAGAGCTTTGTCTTTAATCCAGGTACTCCTGTGTTGAAGCGGATCGCATTAATCGGCTTCGAGCTACCGCTGGCCGAAGTTGCCGGGACACAGGCGACCGATCGACGGATCGTGCAGGACATCACTTACGGCGGCCAGCTTCAGACCACGTGGCAGATTGCTCCCCGAGTGCAACTGAGCGCCTATTCCGGCTTTTATGATTTTCGAGGCGCCGATGCCATTGCGCTGGCCAGCGCCAGGGCCGGCAGCAGAAATCCGCAAACGCCTTTTGTGGGCCTGCTGCCTCTGGGCGGCAACACCCCGCAGAATTCTATGTTCACCACGACCGCCACTAACGTCGTTGTCGTAGGATCGAACAGGATTCCCACCGGAACCAGCACTGTGACCAATGCACAATTCGCGTCGCGTTTTGGCCTGTTTGACAACATCGCGCGGCTCGACATCAATATGGGGAAGCCAACGCTACCGCTGACTCTCATCGGCGACTATGTACAGAACACGGAAGCTTGCGCGAATATCGCAAAGCTTCTTCCCACGCCGGCCAATACTGCGACTTTGACATTCACTCAGGCCAGCAACGCGCCTTGCAACCCACATGCCCGCCGGGGCTACTGGCTGGAAGCACGCTTCGGACGCCTGCAGGAGCGCGGCGATTGGCAGGCAGGTTACACCCGCATTTTCATCGAACGAGAAGCAGTCCTGACCAATTTCAATTACAGCGAGCTTCGACAGGGCAGCAACGTCACCCAGCATCGGCTCGATTTGTTTTATCAGCTACACAAGAGTGTGCAGTTGGGCTTTACGACGCTCATCGGTCGTCCGCTGGCCAGCACCGAGCATTATTTGACCCGGATGCAGTTCGATACTGTCTACATTTTTTGAGGCCTCACCGCGAGAGGCCGCAAAAATAATCGTTGAGTTGTAAACTTACCCAATGACTGTAGATGACTTCCGGCGGATTGCGCTGAGTCTTGAAGGCGCGCACGAAAGTTCACACATGGGACAGCCTGATTTTCGTGTGGACGGCAGAATCTTCGCCACGTTGGCCTCGGCCAGCCAGGGTTACGGAAACCTCATGCTCACACCGGAACAGCAGGCGGCATTCGTGGCAGAGTTGCCGGAAGTCTTTGTCCCCATTCCCGGCGGATGGGGACGGATGGGCGCAACCCACATTCGCCTGGCTGCCGCTGATGAAGATATTTTGTCGGGCGCTTTGCGGACTGCGTGGAAACTTCGAATCGAGAAGAACGCCAAGACGAAACAGAAGGGACGTACGTCGGCATCGCGACGTCACGTAAGCAGAGCTCCCCGAAAGAAGCGATGAGCAGGGTGCTACCATCTTTCTATGAAGCGTCTCGCCTTTCTGCTTCTCTGCTTCGCCTCGCTTTTCGCCCAAGTTCCATCGGATATTGATGTGCTTGACCGCACAGTCCCGCTCGACAATGCCAGCCTTCATGCGATCGTGACCAAGCCGAAAGCTGCGGGACGCTATCCTGCGGTGCTGGTGATCTCCGGCCTGGGCTGCTATCCGCTTGATCCTCCGGAAGACGACAGCCCCTTCAACCAGCTTCGTTACGGATTGGGTCGCCAGGGTTACGTCACGATGTGGGTCGAGAAAAATGGCCAGGGATCAAGCCAGGGGCCGCCCTGCGATAGTCCTCAATCCGATCTTCAGTTTGCTGCGCGGCGATCCATTGCCGGTCTCAAGACGCTGGCCGAATACGATTTCGTCGACCGTGACAATATCTTCATCTTGGCCCACAGCATTGGGCCGCTCGAGGGTGTGCTGGTTGCGCAAAACTTTCCTGTTCGTGGCTTCATTGCCAGCGAGACCATCGGCAAAAGCTGGTTTGAATATGGGCTTGAAAATGCGCGCCGCCAACTTCGGCTCCTGGGCCGTCCTTATGATGTGATCGATAAATACGTCCGCGTCCTGGAGAAGTGCCAGCACCGTTTTTCTGTGGAAAAGCAGCTACCCGATCAAATCCTTAAGGACATGCCGGAATGCAAAGACTCGATGATCCCCAGCGTCTCGGCAAGCTACCTGCAACAGGTTGCCGGCCTTGACTTGGCTGTGGAGTGGAAGAAAGTTGACGTCCCGGTGCTGGTGACCTGGGGAACGTCAGACCCAACCACTTCGGCCGAAGAAAACCGCTATCTGGCGGAGATTATCAACAGTTTCCATCCCGGACGCGCCACTTACGCCGAGTTTCCCGGAATGGGACACGGCCTTGATCTATGGCCCTCTCAACGCGAATGGCTGGAGTCAATCCGAAAGAAAAAGCATACCGAGTTTGATAGTGAATTTCTGAAGAGAGTCGTGGAATGGTTGAAGCAGAACCAGCGTTGATTGGGTGGTTGGGTGGTTATTAATTTGGTAAATGGGTAATTTGGTAATTTGGTAAATGAAAGATGAGATATAAACGGTTCTTTGGTCCTGGTGGTGCTTAATTACCCAATTACCAATTTACCCACTTACCCAATTCTCGGGCGCCCAATTCTACTGGGGTGGGTTATACGTCCCACTTGGCGTGGTGTTCTCATAATCTCTGCCGTATTTGTTTTTGTGGGTAACAGGCAAAGCTGCATTGTCAGGCACCGACAACTTTCCAAGTGAACTTGAATCGTTGGAAACCACGACTGGATGTGAGAGCGCCTTCAGCGCTTCGGGAGACGAGCCTTCCCTCCAGACATGCAACACATATCTTCCGGGAGGAACATCGCTAATGCTTATCTTGCCGGACCGATTGGAGACCCCGTAATAGGGCGTTTCCAGAGCAATCACAACCGCGCTCATTTCAGGATGGATGTTGCAAAAGAGGAACGAAATGCCGGGACGGTCAAACCGCAAGGCCTTTGATGTGCCGGCCTCATAGAGACCCAGGTCGAAGCGCTTGCCGTCGAACAGCGAGAAAACGTTGTGAAAAAAGGGATCTTTGTTGGGAAAGTCCACTTCAGAACCGATTGGCACAACCAGGACATGAGGTTCAAAAGTCTTGTTCTTTTGTAAGAGAGTAAATTTTCGTTTCGGGAAAGATGGTGAGGCTTCACCAGCAGGGGCAAGCCAAACGGCGACATCGGCGTTGCTGGGCGCTGTTTTTTGAGAAGCTGATTTGGTTACCTCGACCGTTCCAGTGACCGTAACGGTCTGGGCCTCGGCTGAGGCGACCGTCCAAAGAGTCACCAAAATAAAGAGCAACAAAAGAACTCGAAATTTCAAAACAACACCACCTTGATTCATCAGAATAATATTCCCATTATAAGGTTAAGCTGATTAGCCCGATTGTTGTTTCCGGTCACGGAAAACGTATGCAACGTGCGGAATTCGGTCGAAAACAACAGGTTGGAGCGAGGCCGATAGATGAAATTTACAAACTCACTGCGATTGCGGTTCAAATCTGCGTCGAAATAACCTGTGGTCTGGGTAAATCCGCGCACGTCACTGGCCTTAACATTATCCTGGCCGGCCGCCGCATTGAATTCGAGCTTCGGCAAAGGCTTGAATCCTAATTGCGCCCATCC
This sequence comes from Candidatus Angelobacter sp., assembly GCA_035939855.1. Classification (GTDB taxonomy): domain Bacteria; phylum Acidobacteriota; class Terriglobia; order Terriglobales; family Acidobacteriaceae; genus Angelobacter. Next base: position 730 of record DASZFK010000016.1, on the reverse strand, counting down.
CCCTGTCGATTGAAGGCCTCTCACGATCGTCGCCGGATCGGTCAGCGCGCCGTTGAAGACTACGCTACGTCCGATGCCGGCGCCCAGGCCGCCGATGGCGCGTCCGGTATAAAACTTGCCGCTCAAAGTAAAGTATTGTCCCAGCGGGAGAGTCCAATCGGTCGTCGCGGCCCAGCCGTTGATATTGCGGTTGAATCCCCAATTTTGGCGGCTGTAATAACCTCCTGCTCCAAGACTCAGGGTATGGCCGAAAAGCTGGCGGCTCCACGCCAGGCGGCTGGCATACGCGGGCTGGCGGCTGCTTTCTCCTGCTCCGGGAACACGCAAAAACTCATTGGGCGGAGTTTCACCCGTGAGCGGATCCAGAATTCCGCCTGAAAGCGTGATGGCGGAGTATTCCGAAGGAGCCCAGCGATGTTCTACTCGTACTTGGGGTGTCCAGCCATAGAGGTTACCGGAATACGTGAGCGCTGGAATAGCGAGCGAGGCATAGGAGGTCGGGTAGAGCGGAGAAAAGAATATGCCGTCCATTCCGGCAACGATGGAAGTATGAGCCCAGTCCAGTCTTGCCATACCAGTTCGAATCCGAAGTGTTCCGGAGACTGAGCCGTTTACAGTCTCAGGGAATTCCCCAAGGAAATCCGCCATGAAATGACCGCTGGTCTTAGCGCCTGCCCAAGTTGGCCCGTAGACTTCCAACCCAAACTGGGATTGACGGAAGGTTGCGCCG
>DASZFK010000015.1:0-5536 GCA_035939855.1 Candidatus Angelobacter sp. | reverse complement strand
TCTTCCAACGGCTCGGGAAGCGCTACAAAAAATCACTCAAACACTAAAATCGCCGCCGCAATCACGGTCGTCCAGAGTCCGCGTTTGTCCCCGACAGCCGTCTGGGTAGTGTTTGTCGTACGCACAATCTTGTTGGAAATCCGGTAAATTTCCTTCTTCTCGTCCCAGGACTTATCGGGATCGAATTCGACAGCGAGCGTAGTGGCCAGCATCTCTGCCGCCAGCTCTTCTGCGTATTCCCCGGCGATATTGTCGGGTTCTCCAAAGGAATGGTGCTCGCTAAGGTAACCATAAGTGCTTCGGTCGGCGGGTATGGCCAAGCCGATGCTGGCAGCGGTCAGCCGGTGGGGCTCGCGCGTGGAGTTCTCAGCCACAACCGCAAAAGTGACCTCGCCTGGATATAGAAACTTAACGCCTTCCTTACGCGAGATCAGCTTGCAATTCGGTGGAAAAATGGATGAGACCCGCACAAGGTTCTGGGCGGCAATCCCGGCATCTCTCAGCCCCAACTCAAACGATGTTAGGCGTTCCTTGTGTTTGCCCACACCTTTCGTAAGGAAGATGCGCTTGGGCACCATGTTTATCCCCAATGTGATGGCCTCCGGGAAAAAGATTGATGATGGCTGATAAAAAAAAATAACACACGAATATGTTTCTACGTTAAAAAATCCATAAGTTTTTTTGCGGAGTCGTCCCGAATGGCGGGAAATGGGCAGCATGGCCTTGCAACTCGTCATTCGAGGAGGGACATGTCCTTTCGCCGGGCTCAAAAAGCTAGAAATGGCGTTTACTTGCCTTCAGAGCCGTTGGAACGCTTCAGCAACTCCGCCAGGTGGTCTTGCCAGATCGCCGGAAGGGAATGGGTCCCGTGACCGCGAGTCTGGTCTGTAATCGGCAATACCACCAGCTTGCCTTTTTTCACCCGGTGGATGTCGGCGTCAATGATCTTCAATTCCGGCGGGTTGATGAGGTCGTCGGCTGAGTTAATGGCCGTGAGAGGGGCAGTGATTTTCTCTAGCTGGGGCTCTGGGTTGTAATTTCTCGAAGCGTCGAAGTAATACAGCATGTCATTGGCGTCCGTGGCTTTCACGCGGTTGGAGATGTAATTTTCCAGAGACGCATCTGCCTTTTCCCGCGTAGGCGATTGTTTCTGCATCTGTAAAGGGCTGCTGCCCATAAGCAGCAGGATATCGAGCGCGCACTCCAGGCCATGGATGGGTTTGGTGTACTCGCCATTATTCCACTCCGGATCGGTGCGGATGGCTTCCATGATCATCTTGCGCATGATGCGGTTGCGTCCGGCAATCTCAATAGGTTGGCTGGCCAAGGGCATGAGGGCGTTCATGAAATCAGGATGCTGCTCGCCCCACAGCCACGTATGCATTCCTCCCATGGAGGTTCCCATGACCAGCCGCAGGTGGTTCACGCCAAGGCCCTGGGTGAGCAAGCGGTATTGCAACTCAATCATGTCGTCGTATTCATAGTGCGGAAAACGTATATGCTGGCCATCGCTGGGCTTGCTGGATTGGCCATGGCCGACGTTGTCGGGAAGGATGATGAAATACCTGGTGGCATCCAGCAACTGGCCAGGGCCAAACAGCACGCCCGCAAAATTCTGGCTCAGGAACTGCGTTCCTGCGCCTCCCGTGCCATGCAAAATGAGGACTGCGTTGCGAACCGTTCCCCGAGCGTCTTTCTGGGGAGTTCCCAGTGTGTAGTAGTGCAGCTTGACCTCTGCCATCCGCTCGCCAGATTTGAATTGAAAGTCTTTCACCACGAAATTTCCTTGCTGCGGCGATGGATAATCAGCACCCAAGGCGGTGACAGCAGAGATCAGCATGGAAAGCGCAAAGAGGGCCGGTCGGAGCAGTTTCATATCGTCTCCTAGCTGGATTGATAGGACTCAAAAAGGTAAATCATTCGGTGGCGAGGTACAAATTCAACTCGTATAGCCCTCATCTGCGGCCTTCCAATCCGCGTGGCCAAAGCCAAGATTCGACAAATTTTGACATCCAGTTATAATGTCCAGCCAACCTCAAAGAATTTTAAGGAGATACGATGCTGGACCGCCGGGATTTTCTCGCAGTTTGTTCGCGCTTGGGACTTACCACTACTTTGCTGCCTGGGGTTTTGTGGTCGATGGCGGACCAAAACGGCAAGATCACGCGCGAAATGATTGACAATGCCGCGGACATTGCCGACGTTCACATTCTCGATGAATACAAAGAGATGATGCTGGACTCCTTGACCACGTATGCCAAGGATTATGAAGCCATCTATGCGCTGAAAATTCCTAACCAGGTCGCTCCGGCAGTGATTTTCGATCCGGTGTTGCCAGGTATGAAGCTGCCAACTGAGAAGCGGCCACTGAAAATTTCTGCTGCTCCCAACGTGAGTACGAGCGCCCCGAAGAACCTTGAGGATGTGGCTTTTTACTCTGTGCGCGCACTTGCCGAGTTGGTCCGCAGCCGCAAGGTCTCTTCTACCGCGCTAACGCAAATGTATCTTGAGCGGCTCAAGCGCTATGATCCAACGCTGAAATTTGTGATCACGCTCACTGAAGAGCGAGCCCTGGCCCAAGCGAAAGAAGCCGATCGGGAGATCGCCGCAGGAAAATATCGTGGTCCGCTCCACGGACTGCCATGGGGAGCAAAGGATTTGTTGGCCGTAAAAGGGTATCGGACAACCTGGGGTGCGGGCGGTTTCGAGGAGCAAAAGATCGACGAGGATGCGACCGTTGTCCAGCGCCTTGACGCTGCGGGAGCAGTGCTGGTGGCCAAACTTACGCTTGGCGCTCTCGCGCAGGGCGACAAATGGTTTGGAGGCATGACCCGCAATCCCTGGAACACGAAACAAGGATCGAGCGGATCGTCTGCTGGTTCGGCGTCGGCTACGGCAGCCGGTTGTGTAGCTTTTGCTATCGGCTCAGAAACTCTGGGCTCGATTTCTTCTCCATCGACGCGCTGCGGCACGACCGGACTGCGCCCAACCTTCGGGCTCGTGCCGCGTACCGGCGCCATGGCCCTTTCCTGGACGATGGACAAGCTTGGCCCCCTCTGCCGCGCAGTGGAAGACTGCGCTATCGTGTTGCATGCAATCCATGGCCCGGATGGATATGATCGAACCGTTCATCCAGCGGTTTTCAATTGGGATGCCAATCTTGATTGGCGCAAGCTCCGGGTTGGTTACCTCAAAAACGACTTCGAGTTGCAACCCCCGACTCAGCCTGAGCCACCTAAGGACGAAAAAGAAGCTACTCCCGAAGAGATGAAAAAACTGGAAGAGGATCGGAACAACCGTGCCCTGGCTCGCGCCCGGCGTGCTTACGACAAACAATTTGATGACGCCGCCTTAGACAAGCTGCGCAAGATGGGAATCAACCTGATTCCAGTGGAACTGCCCAAATTCCCATATCAGTCCATGGTTCCGATCCTGCTGGCGGAGGGTGCTGCCGCTTTTGACGATCTCACCCGCAGCGGCCGCGACAAGCTGCTCACGCAGCAAACCAAAGATGACTGGCCCAATACATTCAGAAGCGCCCGTTTCATTCCCGCAGTTGAGTACATCCAGGCAAACCGCGCCCGCATGATGGCCATGGAAGCCGTGAACAAGGCTTTTGAAAACGTGGATGTAATCGTTGCTCCAACCGGCAGCACCCAATTAGTGGTCACGAACCTGACCGGACATCCCGCAGTCATTCTACCCAACGGAATTCGCGGCGACGATGCTCCTAAACCGCGCGTGCGCGATAACGGCGAGGTCGAGGCAGGAGGCCCAGGAACTCCTGTGAGCCTCACTTTTTTGGGACAACTATACGGCGAATCGAAGTTGCTGGCGTTAGCGAAGGCGTATCAAGATGGGACTGATTTCCATCTAAAGCATCCGAAATTAAATTAGAAATCACTAATTACTTTAGATTGGATTCTATGTGATGGATAATCGTATTCCTATATCAAGCATATTAATTATTAATGGTTTAAAGGATTTAATATAAAAAGAAGAAGTACGACTACTATATATATTAAGTTAGAGATTGCTAATTTTTTTGTTGCTTTTCGGATTCATTCTGGTCTAGACTGCTTCGCGGTTTCCCAAAAAGGTTCCCCTGTTCTGTCGAAAATCTAAGTCGTTTTTTGTAACGACAGGTCAGAGCCTTTTTTCAAAATAACCAAAACAAAAAATAAAAAGGATAAAAGGTTAAAAGACCCTCATGAAAAATACTCTGCGTCTCTCAATTGCAATGCTCGTGGTGATAGGCTTTGCTCCCAAGTCACAAAAAATAATGGATGGTGGTGGCCCGACATGTCTTCCTGGTGTCCAGTGCTATGTGTCTTTTCAGTAAGCTTTTTTCTTTGCATTTCTGTGTGGCTAGTCTAGGCTACTAGTCACACAGAAGATGTTCCCTACTGAATGGCTTCGGGAGTTTATATTTTGGTGTTCCCTACCAATTTTGGTGCTTCTCGGAGTGATTCTGGTCCGACGAGGCCAATATCGGAAGTTTCCGGTATTTTTTACCTATGTAGCTGTCAACGCCCTCTCGACAACGATTCGGCTCGTCGCGTATGTTTTGACCCGTCCGACGCTCCTCAAACACCCGTTGACCTACACTTATATCTTTTTTATTTCGGGCTTTGTAACCTCAGTGTTAGCACTTGTAGCTGTCTACGAGATTTTTGTTAAGCGTCTTTTTGTTGGTTTCTACAAGGTTCGATTTTATCGGTACCTTTTTCCCTGTGCGGCATTAACAATCCTTCTCCTTGCAGCCTTAACAGCGATGGTGTCACCCGATCAACCCTGGAAACTGGTTGGCGTGGCGGACCGAGTTGTCATATTCATCAGGCTAGTATCGCTCGGTTTCTTTACTTTCCTCATGATCGTCATGGGGCGAGCATGGGCACGCCACGAACTTGCGATTGTATTCGGGTTTGGCATTATTGCCGCTGCAACGTTCTTTACGTCGGCGATATGGGTTCAGCACCGTGACAAAGATAGCCTGCTGATTCAAGCGCCCACAGTTGCATGGGACATAGCATGTTTAATTTGGTTGATTGCCTTTGGGAGAAGAGAAAGCTCCACTCAACAAGATATCCCTAAACCTATCGATCCGGAGGTGTTGCAAGAAGCGAAGCGATGGGAGGGCACTTTGAAGGACTGGCTGGTTCCTCCCAAGAAGAAGTGATTTACAAACTCTGGACCAGAGCCTCGCGAAAATCGCTGTCTTTCAGACTTGTAAGCCCCTCTGCCTTTGCTCGTAGCGCTTCATAAGCAGGAATCAGGCTGGAACTCATAAGTTCACGAATATCGGAAACCTTGGGAAGGGAGACGAACGAGACTGCATACAATCCCAGGAGCCGCCACAGAAAAAGCACGGTCAATCCAACGAACGTATAAAGGCGGACGTGGACGCCTGCATCGATCAATTGTTGGCCCTGTGCTGCGATCAGGGCATTCGGATTATGGATCCGGCTGTAGCCTAGCTGCTGCAAAAGCGCTGCGTTGTGGCTCATTCGGCGCAGATATTCGACGGTTTGACGGG
>DASZFK010000014.1:0-3893 GCA_035939855.1 Candidatus Angelobacter sp. | reverse complement strand
GGTCAGCGATGCTGCGGTTGTGCTTTTTGGCTCGCTCCGGGTGCGCGCCACCTGTGCGTCGATTTTTGCTTTGCGTTCTTCCTGCGCCCGCATCACGGGCTGGGAGGCCTCGCGCAGCACCTGGCGGACAACCGGCCCGGCCACCGCCTGCACATGACTCATGATCAGGTTCAAGCGTTGCTGGCGGGCCTCCGGCGTCAGCGGATAGCGGTCAAGCTCGGCCATTCGCGCCTGGAAAAACCTGTTCCGGCCAAGGTTTTCCAGGATCGCGCTGTCGATCTTCTCCCGCGCCGTCTGGCGCACAAAATCCGAGAGGGCTGCTTTGTCCAAGGCCGGCTCAATCAGGGCGTCGATCTTCTGCGTGACCTCTTCGCCCACTACATGGTTGAACCGTGCCTGTTCGGCGTACTGCTGTTCGAGCTGGCGGCGATTCAGCTCCGATTCTCTCGCCCTGATTTGCTCAGCAGCGGCCCTGATGTGCGGTGGAAGTTCCTCGTCTCGCGCCTGGGAGGCAGGCGAACTACGCTCCCTGACGATGTCCAGCGCGGCCATCAGTTCCTGGTCGCCGTCTCTTTCTGCATTCTTCCGCATGAACTCGAAGTCGCTGCTCCTCATGTGGTTGAGCAGAGATTCAAATGCCGGATGCACTTTCGGAATGCCTCGTTCCAAAATGGGATTGCCCTGCTCGTCGCGCACGGTTGCCATCTCTGTCCACTTCCACAGGAAGCGGGCGATGCCTTGGTCATTGGTCGCGTTGAGAAACAGGTCATCGACTTCACGAAATGTCGAAGCCTGCTGGGCCGCGTATTGCGCCGACTCCACATCGGGAAAAACTTCTTTGTATTTGCTGGTTTCGGCCGCCAGCCGCGCATTGCGAAACATGGCATTGCGAAGGGCCGGGTCGGCAGCCAAAGCCTGCCTCAATGCCGGGTTCCCATTGATGCGTTCATTCAGGTCCCTGGGCGAGAACACATCGTCGCCTTCCAGGTCCAGGCCCGGTTCCGGTTGTTCCCGCTGTTCATCTTCCGTCTGAGCTTCTGGCGCCTGCGCCAACTCCACTTCGCCAGGGCGCCGGCGTTGCTGATCGTCTGGCGCATCCTCGGCAGAGGGTTGTTCTTCCGGCGCTGCTCGTTGTTTTCTATCAAGCAGCGCCTGGGCCATCTCTTCCATGGACTGGAAATTTTCGAGACGCAGTTCGCCCTCGCCGCCCTCGCCTGGGCTTTCATCATGCGCGCTGGTTGTTTCTACGCCGGAACTTTCTGGAACTTCTGCGGGGCTGGTTGATGTTTCCGAGTTCGATGGATTCGCAGTTGCCGCCGGACCCGGCGCAACAGGCTGCTCCACCGCACTCTGAGGAGTTGCTACTTCAGTTGGCATAGTTTTTACCTTTTATGGTTTTAGGAATTCGGAGAGTGAAGGTTAGTGAAGATATCAAATTTGTGTTGCAAGATAAGCCAGCGAAGCTGGCGACCATACATGTAGCCCACAGCGCAAGCTGTGGGTAACATAATGGGCAAAGTGTCTCCAAGCCCCAGCGGGGCGACATAAAAATGAGTCGAACCTAAAGTCAGCTTTTTCGCATTTGGTCTTTCGGTACGAAACAGCCATCAGGAGGAAGACCATCGAAAATTCAACTATGAAGAGGAGCTATTGGCCGTGCTGCGCGGATTGATTGCGATGAGCGATCTATCTGGATTGATTGATCTTCTGTCGCCCGCTATGCGGGCTTTGCCGCTTGTTTGTATCCATACCCACAGCTTGCGCTGTGGGCTACAGGTATGATCGCCGGCATCGCTGGCTTGGGTCATCGTTTGCCGCCTTTTGCCGGCGTACCTGCCGCTGGCTGGGCATCGTCGTAGATCACAATTCGGGCCGAAGGATTTGTCTTCGATCCTGCATTTTCAAAGGGCCCGAAGTCCTGGTAAAGATTTTCCGACTGGCCGTTCATGCGCCTTGGCCCACGATAATTGTCGAAGCGGTTATTGAATTGTGTGCGCCCGCCTACGGGATCGATTCCGTTGTAGTCTTCACGTAATGCCTGCCGGGCCAAGTCGAGATAATGCTGATAAAGGGCAGACTGCTTGTCCCGCTCCGATACAGTTGAGGGGGCAACCTGCGTCGTGCTTCTGCCTTTTCTACTGGCATTGATGAGGGTATGGCCAACCGACAATAAACCTTTGTCGAGCTGGTCCTGGCTGGCAAAGCCGCGACTCGCATCGCCTCCACGCAATCCCCGATCTTCGTTGTACATGGTATTGGCGATATCTTCCAGGGTTCGATTCCCGATCGTGATTCTGTCCCATGCTCCCATTTTGAAGGTTTGGTCCGCGCCAGGTGGTTTCGGCGGTGGCGGTGGTGGAATTTCCTCTCGTTGAAAGAGCCGCCGGAACCATCCATTGTGCTCTGGCGGAGATCCACTACCCTGATTTTGGTTTTGGGGCTGAGTTTGCAGCCCAAGGCGTGCTAACACGTTTCCAGAAGTGCCCATGATTTTCTCCAATCAGATTACATGTAGTTTTTGTTTACTCAATTAACGGTTTCTCCGGTAGTGTTAAAGTTTGAATTTCCAGCAATTGAAAACTGGTTTACAAGGATCATGCGTGGGCTTTGGAAGAACTTTTGGAGTTGATAAATGAATAAAGATAGATGGCAGAATCTGCCTAAAATGAAAACCCAGCCCCCTGAAGGGCTGGGGCCAGAGGGCAAGCCCTCTGGGGTGAATCTTGTAGCTAAGCCTACTAATATAGACGTTGAAAGTCAACAAAAAGTTGCAGAAGAGCCTCATCGCGAAGGTAATCAGCAGGAAGCAGAGAAGATCAGGGTTTATTGCTTCGTTGACGGATTCAACCTGTATCACGCCATTGAATGGTTTGAAAATGGCGTGGACGATGCGGACCATCGGCGCTACCGAAAATACAAATGGCTGAGTCTGACAGCCCTTGCCAACTGTTACATCTCGTCAAAATCCCAGTCTCTTGTTGGTGTTGAGTATTTCACAACATATCCGCACTGGGATCCTCCCAAGGTGCTTCGCCATCGTCAATTTGTGCTTGCCCAGCAGAGCGAGGGCGTGAAAGTAACTTTTGGAAATTACAAAGAAAAAAGGGTCGATTGTCGCGCAACCTGCAAATTGAAGTTTACAATTTGGCAGGAAAAGCAGACCGATGTGAATATAGCCGTGCGCCTCATAGAGCTAGCCAGACGTAACGTTTACGACAAGGCAATTATCATCTCAGGTGATTCAGACCTCATTCCTGCAATCAAGTTGGTGCGTGAGATCTATGCAGAAAAATATGTCGCCGCAGTTGTTCCAATTGGACGAAGGGGAGAAGACATCGAGAAACACTGCCATGGCAAATTCAAAATGACTGAAGAGCAACTCGCTAGATGTCATTTACCAGATAAGCTTAAGCACCCATCAGGGGTTTGGGTTACGAAGCCCTATGTTTATGTCTAAGATTTCAAACGGTACCACTACCAATTCTCCCCAGTTCTATGCAAACCGCCCACCTGATGGATCACCGCCTCCTCATCAACCGCCTGGCATTCATCCTTCCCCGGAACCCGATACCGACAATTGGCGCAGGTTCTGTTTGCTCCAACACCAACGGGCCGCCGCGAATCATGCGGGAGGTGACGTCTTCCAGGGGAATCCCGGCCAATGCTTCCTGAACTTTGATCTCCCAGGGTTTCGGCGTGGGGGCGGGCAGCGCCAGGCACAGATATTTGAGCGGATCACGCAGGTGATTATCTTTGTCGACGATCCTTTCTGTTGGGTTGTGCGCCAGGAGCTGGGTGGCGCTCAACTCTTCCCGGCGGGTTCGCCGCAATTCCCATAAAAGATTCGGACATCCGTCGTTATGAACTCCATAGATCGGACGCGAGATATCCCG
>DASZFK010000013.1:0-10147 GCA_035939855.1 Candidatus Angelobacter sp. | reverse complement strand
TCCAAGACCGGTGGGTATATCGCGGGTCAAAGACACAGCTTCGCACTGCAGGTAGACTCCGCCATCTTTCTCTTGAAATCTCCAGTAAGTGTAAATCCGCCACAAATAGCCGCTATCTTTACCGACAGGATATTCCTCTCCGTCGGGGTGGCTGGCGTCTTTTACCTGCGCAATGCGCGTGCTGTACGAATTGGAATAGAGCTTCTTTGCATCCGCCTGCCCCCAGTGAACGTCGTACTCGGTATTGAACACGACGGTCGTGAATCTTTTCTGGTACAAACGCATGAATATCTTGTAGTCGTTTCCCTGATGCCAGAGGACGCGGGCCGCGATGACATCGGGTTTATAAAGCTCATCGCGATGGCCATAATCCTGCGCCGTAGCGATCACCTTGGCCAGCGTGGTATCAGGAATAAATACCAGCCCCACCCAATGGTGAATGATTCCATCAGGGACGTCAGACTCTTTCTGCGGCAGCTTCGTCTGGAGCTTCTCCACCAGGATATCGCCGCGCTTGAGTTGATCATAGGCAGCTTTTTGGGCATCGGTGGATAATGCATCGACGTAGAGAAATGGGCCGCCGGGACGCAACTCGTTCGCGAACCTGGCTTCCGTCGCTGTAATGTAGTGGTTGAAGGCGGCGATGGTTTTCTGTTGAAGCTCGGCAGCCAGGCTGGTTCCAGGCAACCACAGCAAAGACACAATTAACAGCGCGATTCTTCCGGGAACAATTCTCTGCATCTGCATCACTCGTTTTTCCTTGGTTGGATAAGAAGCTCTGGCAAAAGGATGCACCTTCTGATTCGAGTTCGCTCGTGTGAATTCGTAGCTAGATTCGAAATGCAACCATGCCCACGATGGAGTCTATCTTCGGCCCAAATGTTCATGGGCTGAATGCTGATGGCTGAGTGCTTTTAGCCCCTCTTGCCCACGACCCGTTGGTACAACGCCGCGATCTCGCCGACAATTCCCCGACGAAACAGCAGGACACACAAGATGAATATGGCGCCGATAATCACCGTCACAAACGGCCCAACCTTATCGGCCAACTGGTTCTGCAGGGTGATGATCGAGAACGCGCCCACTACGGGACCAAAGACTGTGCCCATACCTCCCAGCAGGGTCATGAGAACAACTTCGCCCGAGGTGCGCCAATCGGCGTCGGTCAAGGTGACAGAGGTCAACACAACCGCTTTGGTGGCCCCAGCCAGGCCCGCCAGACCAGCGGAGAGAATGAAGGCCACCAACTTATATTTGTTTACGTCGTATCCGAGAGAAAGCGCCCTTGGCTCATTCTCACGGACAGCCTTAAGCACCTGTCCAAAAGGAGAATGAATGGTCCGGCGGATCAAAAGAAAACCAAACACAAAGATCGTAAAAACAACGTAGTAAAGGGTCCGATCATTTTCGAGGTTGATCACCCACAAAAGGCGCCCGCGAGGAATCCCTTGCAATCCGTCTTCACCACCGGTGAATGGAGACTCCAGAAAGAGAAAGTACACAAGCTGGGCCAGCGCCAGTGTGATCATGGCGAAGTAGATTCCCTGTCGCCGGATCACCAGTGCGCCAATCGCCATACCCAACAAAGTCGCGACGAGAGTACCCACAAGAATGCCGAATCCGGGTGTAAAGCCTTTGACCTTGATCACATATCCGGTTACGTAAGCGGCAGTGGAAAAAAAAGCTGCATGGCCAAATGAGAGTAAGCCCGTATATCCCAAAAGGAGATTGAAGGCGCAGGCAAACAAGGCGAAGCAAAGGGCCTGCATCAGAAACACCGGATAGCCGACAAACGGCGCTACCAGCCCGGCGATCAACAGCAATCCATAACCCAATATTCGAAGCTTAGAAATTTGAAAACCGCGAGTGGTAAATCCACCCGGCGATTTCAAGATCGCAGGCTCCGTGGTGGTTGGGTTGGTTGTTTCGGTGCGTTGGTCCACTCTGTGTTATTTCTCCTTGCCGAAAAGCCCGGCAGGCCGCACCAGAAGAACGATTGCCATAATGAAAAACACTACAGTATCGGAAGCCGGAGGATAATAGACCTTGGTAAGTCCTTCGATCAACCCCAGGGACAATCCGGTCACGATGGATCCGAGAATCGATCCCATGCCTCCAATGACTACCACGGCGAAGACAACGATGATCAGATTGGATCCCATCAACGGGCTAATCTGCGTGGTCGTTGCGGCCAGCACACCTGCTAAGCCGGCCAGGCCTACACCGATCGCATAAGTGAGCGTGACCATGATTGGAACATTAATGCCAAACGCCTGCACCAGACGTGGATTTTCGGTGGCTGCCCGCAGGTAGGCTCCCAGCGGAGTCTTCTCGATAATCAACCAAGTGGCAAAGCAGACGAGCAGCGAGGCGCACACCACCCAGGCTCGATTCTTTGGCAAGAACATGAATCCCAGGTTCAATGCACCTTGAAGATTTTCAGGATTGGAATAGGGCAGTCCGTAAACGCCATAGCGATATCGAAACAACCCCTCGATCACCAGAGCCAGACCAAAGGTAAGCAGTAATCCATAAAGCGGATCGATCTTGTAGAGCCAGCGCAACATGGTGCGCTCAACAAGGGCGCCTGCCAGCGCGACCAGCAATGGAACCAGCAACAGCGCCCACCAATATCCCAGGTTGAATTGATTAAGAGCAATCCAGGTGAAGACAGCGCCCATCATGTAGAAAGCACCGTGGGCGAAGTTGGTGATATTCAACATCCCAAAAATAATGGAGAGCCCCAGGCTGAGCATGGCATAGAAGCATCCATTGACCAGGCCCAGTACCAACTGTCCAAGAAGCGCCGGAATGGGCACGCCGAATATCATAGAAAGTTATTCGTTCTTAACGGTTAGCCACTCGCCATGATTCTTAGCTCAGCTCTTAACAACTTCTAAGTAGTGAAGTCTAAGAATGCTCTCGGTGTGAGAACGCTGATTCCCCTATAAGGATGAAGATCCAAAAGATGCTTGTCACCAGTCACGATGATCTCTGCATTAGCCTCGAGCGCGCATTCCAAAATATGGTTGTCATCCTGATCTTTGCAATCGTGAATTCTTAGCTGTGGCTCGACTCGATGGGTAAAGGAAAGGATGTATCTCATCCAGAGATCGACCTTATCCGATGACCACCGCAGCTTTTGTTGCAAGATATTTTTAACTTCATTCGCGATCGTGTCGGCAATTGCCACTTCAAACCAGCCTTTTTCCGAGAGCCTTACAATGGTCCGTGAAGATCCGTGCACCGACAAAGCCGCTGAAATGTAAATGTTGCTGTCAAGAACGATCCGCATTTAGGAGGATTTGCGTCGCTTACGGCGGTCGCGGCGAAAACCATGAATCATCTTTACTACATCATCTTCGGTTTTGATCCTGGCTCTTTCTGCCGATTGCCGCCCGTAAGGACCGATTTCATCCCATACACTGTTGCGCTCATATTGCCGTAATGCTTCGCGAACAAGTTCGCTCATCGTGCGGTGCTCTTTCTTGGCCAGTCTTTCTACATTATCGAGCATCTCAGGAGGCAGAGTGACCGAGAGTGTTTTCATGGTTCTCATAGCGATATTGTAATACACGATTTTACAATATCACCATCACTTCTTGACCATGGAGCACCGCGATTCCGACAACGGTTGAAATGCCTGGTCGGCTGAAATGGTGCTGATCAGCTTGTAATAGTCGTAAGGGTACTTCGATTCTGCCGGTGACTTGACCTGGAAAAGGTAGAAGTCATGCACCATGCGGTTATCAGGACGGATTTTGCCGTTTTTTACAAAGGCATCGTTCAACGTTGTTTCTCTAAGTTTCTTGATGACCACGTCAGCATCGTCTGTGCCGGTTGCCTGAATGGCCTTTAGATACTGCAACACCGATGAATACACGCCGGCTTGCGACATGTTTGGCATCTTGCCGCCCATCCTGGCCGCAAAAGCCTTGCCGAATTTTCGTGTCTCGTCGTTCATGTCCCAATAAAAACCTTCAGCAACATACATGCCTTGCGCTCTTTGCAGGGTGAGAGAATTCACATCGGTGATGTAGACCAGCAGTCCGGCCAATGTCTGTGTCTTGTTGATGCCAAAGTCCGCAGCGGTCTTGATGGTATTGATGGTGTCGCCTCCGGCATTGGCCAGGCCGATCACCTTGGCCTTGGAGGCCTGGGCTTGAAGCAAATAGGAGGAAAAATCAGAGGCGCTCAGCGGGTGCAAGACAGAACCCAGTACCTGTCCGCCGGCAGCCTTGACGGCTCGCGTCGTATCGTCTTGCAACGAATGTCCAAAGGCATAGTCGGCAGTGATAAAGAACCAGGTCTTGCCGCCGTGCTCCACCACCGCCCGGCCGGTCACGCCTCCAGTAGCATAAGTATCGTAAACATAGTGGATCGTATAGGGATTGCAATCTTCATTGGTGAGGCGCGAAGAGCCTGCGCCGGAAACGATAAACAGCTTATGTTTTTCGTTGGCTACTTTGCTCACCGCAATGGCCACGCCGGAATTGGGAACATCCACGATCAGGTCAACTCCTTGCGTGTCGAACCATTCGCGGGCTTTGTTGGCGCCTATATCGGCTTTGTTCTGATGATCGGCAGATACGATTTCAATGGGCTTTCCCAGAACCTTTCCCCCAAAGGTGTCCACGGCCATCTGCGCGGCAACGATTGAGCCTTTGCCTCCGATGTCGGAGTACACACCGGACATGTCGCTCAACACAGCTATCTTCACCACGTCTCCTGAGATCTTCGCGCTGCCCTGTTTGCTTTGCGCCAACGTCACTGCAACTGCGAAAAAGACGAAAAATCCAGCCAGAATGACTATCTGTTTGCGCATCATTTGGACTCCTCCTTAAGAAAGCAATCTTCGCTTACCGATTTGTTTTAGTGCAAAGTCGCTTCAGGTTGCAAAGACTACTAAATACTAAGAGCTAAGAACCAATGGCTAGGTGTTCGACCGCTCATACGGCCAGCAATTCATCCAACTGTTCCTGCTTCTCTTTTATCTCGCCCTTAGCGACCTCCAAGACTATACGCCCTCTTTCGACAACGTACATACGATCCGCCAGGGGGGCGGCAAATCGAAAATTTTGCTCGACCAGCAAAATTGTGAAACCTCGTTGTTTGAGTTGACGGATGACCTCGCTCAGCTTTTGAACAATCACCGGCGCAAGCCCTTCGGAAACTTCGTCCAACAACAATAGACTCGCGCCGATCCGCAAGATTCGGGCAATAGCGAGCATCTGCTGCTCCCCGCCTGAGAGCCGGGTTCCCTGGCTGCGCCGTCTCTCTTTAAGGTTCGGGAACATGGCATAGATCTCATTGGTCGTCATGCCCTGGCTGGAGAGAACCGGTGGGAGCATTAAATTCTCTTCGGCGCTCAAGCTGGAAAAAATGCCGCGCTCCTCGGGACAGTATCCCACGCCCAGCCGGGCTATACGGTGGGCGGGCCATTGGATGGTCTCGCGGCCATTGACCATCACTGACCCACTGCGCTTGCCCACCAATCCCAGGATTGCTTTAAGGATCGTAGTGCGACCGGCCCCATTGCGTCCCAACAAGGTAACCAATTCGCCGCGATTCACGTTCAAATCAACGCCATGCAAGATATGTGATTCGCCGTAAAAAGCGTGAAGGTCAGTGAGCCGCAGATATTCCAGTTTGCCAGACATAGAAGAATTTGTAATTTCAAATTTATAATTTCAAATTTGAAAATGCTCAATTCGATAAATTTGGCAAACCCCAACCTCCAGGTTGCCGCATACAAAGTTTTTAATTTTTAAATTTCAAATTTTAAATTCCTTCCGATCCCATGTACGCTTCAATGACCTGGGGATCGGCAGAAACTTCGGCATAACTTCCTTCTGCCAGGACAGAACCGCGCTGAAGCACGGTGATCACATCACAGAGATCCGCTACCACGCCCATGTTGTGCTCCACCATGAGCACGGTGCGATTGGCCGCGACTTTTCGAATCAAATCCTTGGCGCGGTCAACATCGTCGTGGGCCATTCCCTGGGTCGGCTCATCCAACAAAAGCAGTTCTGGCTCTTGCGCAATGGTCGTGACGATCTCCAATGCCCGTTTGCGTCCATAAGGCAGCTCTACGGCAACCACGTGGGCATAAGACTCAAGACCCACCTGGGACAACAGTTCCAAGGCCCGCTCATTGAGAACCATGAGTGAAGACTCGCTCTGCCAGAAAAAGAAATTGGTGCGCAGCTTGCGTTGCAGAGCGATGCGAACATTTTCGAGGACTGTCAGATGCGGAAACACCGCCGATATCTGAAAAGACCTCACCACTCCCCGGCGTGCGACCCCTGCCGGCTTCTCATGAGTAATATCCTGACCATTGAAACGGATGATGCCGCGGGTTGGGTTAAGAAACTTGGTCAGCAGATTAAACACCGTAGTCTTGCCCGCGCCATTCGGACCGATCAGAGCATGAATCCGACCTCGGCAAACGCGAAGGTTGACATCGCTGACCGCCACAAAACCTTTGAATTCCTTGTAGAGGTTTCGAGTTTCCAAAATGTAGTCGGCATTCATGAGTATTTAGCTGTTAGCTCTTAGCCATTAGCTCTTAGCCATTAAGTCGCAAAAGGAAAGACTACGCCCTTACACAAACTCATTTTCTGAAATCTGCTGTCATCATAAACAGCTAACTGCTAATGGCTAAAGGCTAATAGCTAACAGCTAACTAAGCACAAACCTCAGCTCTCCCAGCTTCTCTACGCTGCAGGATATTTTGTCGCCGGGCTTAAGCCACACCTGCTTTTCTTTGGGATGGCCGAGAATCACGCCTTCAGGAGTGCCGGTAAAAATAATGTCTCCTGGTTTCAAAGTAATGTACCGGGAGATATAGCTGATGACTTTCGAGGTGTTGAAGATGAAATCGCTGGTATTGGAAGATTGACGGGTTTCACCATTCACGCGGCATTCGATTTTCAGATTGTCGGGGTTAACCTGGTCGGCGGTAACCAGGTAAGGCCCGATGGGCGCGAAGTGATCGGGGGTCTTGCCGAGCATCCACTGGCCTCCGGTCTCCAGTTGCAATTCTCGCGCGCTAAAGTCATTGCCGGTCGCATAGCCTGCTACATAGGAAAGAGCTTCTGCCTCGGTTACGTTCCTTGCTTCCCGGCCCATCACGATCACCAATTCAACTTCGTAATCAAATTTGCTTGCGATGTCTACCGGCAGCGGGAGCGGCTGGTTGTGGGCATGCAATGAATTGTTGAACTTGCTGAACAGCACCGGCTGTTTGGGAATGGGGACACCGATTTCCTGGGCATGATGACGGTAGTTCAACCCCACACAGACGATCTTTTCCGGGCGTATCACTACTGGCCCAAACTCGATGGTAGTTTCATCGAGAAAAGCGCTCTGCGCCGAGACCGATTGAAGAGCCCTATCGACGAGAGCATTGAGGCTGGCCCCTTCCAGGCTTTGGAGCAGGTCATCCATAGTTCCCGGAGCCGGCATTTGCAGCGACCTGGAAGTTTCCATTACATCCAAAACGCCCCGATCAGTTTTGACACCCAGCCTGTAGCTCCCGTCGCGGCGCATAGTCAAAAGCGTGAGACCACGGGCCAACTCGCGCTCATGTTTGCGTTCGGGCTGTGCCTGAATTGAAGATGCAACGGCCACCAATGCTCCTTTGGACCTCGAATCATGAGGTCCTGCAACATGATCTCATCCTATTTCGGGGCTGGCGGATTCAAGGAGTCCGCCCCAGCTTTGGCGCACTGACCATCCTGTTCACTGCTGCCTCCGGAGAGGCCGATGCCGCCCACGATTTTGCCGCCTATGAGGAGCGGCAGTCCTCCTTCGACCGGAACCGCTCCTTCAAGGGCAAGAACACGCATTCCTGCGCCACCGGAGGCCAACGCATCCTGAAATGCTTTGGTCGGACGCTTGAATCGCGCCGCCGAGCGGGCCTTATTGATGGAGACATCAGCGCTGCCATTTTGCGTGTTGTCCATCTTCTCGTAATAGATAAGGACGCCCGCAGGATCGACAATGGCAACAGCCATGGTCCAACTGTTTTTGCGGGCTTCGGCGATAGCCTCGGCGGCCGCTTTCTTGGCATCCTCAAGGCTTATGGTCGGGCCATAGGCAGGAGTTTGAGCAACCGCCGTTGCCAGCGCGCACAACGCAAACATCACAGTAAAAACAATTTTCAAGGATAAGGGGGACATGATAGCTCCTCTGGTTTTCGCATAACACCTTGGTTCCTGCACGAAGAACCGCTCGTGGGAACGTGGCAACGGAGTCTAAGCGGCTTGTAATTCTGTGTCAAGGCTACGGTAAAGCTACAGTGAAACTGTCATGAATAGCCGTTTCTTCGGTACCTGCTGAACTGGTGGTTCCCGATTCGACGGCAGCTTATCCATCTGTACCAGGGAGCATTTTCTTTAAGGAAGCCGTGCGCCATCAATGTCGTTGGACGTTGCGTAGGCGGGCTGTTCTTTTCGGCCACCGAGGGTTGTTGTTCAGGTGGAATTGCAATCCCGACCTCAACCGGCGATACAGTGACAAACTTTTCATCAATCAGGCCGGCGCCTGCCATGTAGCCATAAAGAGTTGGGCCGCCTTCGCATAAGAGACGGCGAATGCCAAAATCCTGATAGAGAATCCTCATGGCCTGATCGAGATCAACAATATCTCGCTGACCCGCTACAATCACTTGCATATTCGGGTGGTTTTTCTTTCCATGGAATCGGACCGCGCCTGTTGCTGCAGTAAGGATGATGGTATCGACCTGATCGCCATCGAATACCCGAAACGCGTTGAGATCCAAATGCGAAGCGCCGGTGACAAAAATATTCTTCTCGCGTGTCAGCCCAAGTCTCTTGCGTAGCTGCTGCAGCGCCGGCTCTTCGACTCTATAAATCGGTCCGCGGTTACCCGAAAGGCTTGCCTCCTCCACCAAAGTATTGATGCCGAGCAAGACTCCGTCCGCATGGGCCCGGAGCAAATCCATGAGCCAGCGGTCTTCAGGTGACTGTGAAATATCTGCGCCAGTGGCGTGCTGCCCTTTAAAGGACGCAACACCGTCGAGGGACTGGACAAAGTTGGCATAGATCCAAGGCCGGTGTTGGGGAGGCGCAGGAAATCCCAGCTTTCCATAGGGCAGATAGGCAGGATCGTCGATTGGCGATGCTTCTCCGTCATCAAACAGGATTTGAAAGTTGCGCACGGCAGCCCGCACACAAGAATACCTGAATTGTTGACAGATAAATTCGTTGCCGTACCTATGAGCCTGTATACAATTGCAGCGAAGCCCAATAATAAGGATCGCGACGCACGGTTTTGGAATGAAGCATCGCGCGCTTGGCAGAGCGTAAGGCTGCTGCAGGACTATAATCACTGGCTAACGCAGTGTAGAAACCATCCATCAATTGCGGGGCGGCTGCGTCGTCTACATCCCAAAGTCCGGCAATCACGTGATGAGCTCCGGCCCGTAAAAATCCCCAGGCCAGGCCGACCAGCCCCTCACCCGAATAGCTGCGCGTTCCCGCCCCGGAGCATGCAGAGATGGTGACCAACTCCGCCTTGAGCGGCTCCTTGATTATTTCCCGCGCATAGAGCTTATATCTGGACGAGTTGTTGTCTGACTCCGGAGCAAGAATGATCGCGGAATCCAGCGGGCTGATCTCACTGGCAATGCCATGCGTAGCGAAATGTATGACTCCGTATTGCTCGGGATGGCTTTTTGCATAAGCGGAAGGAACCGCATTTTTGCCGATGATTACCGTCCTGTTTTCCGCTGGAAAATGGCTCGCAAGCGAATTGATTTCTGCCTCAGCATGTACAAGAACCGGATATTCTTTCGTGGCTGTGGGAGCGCCAAGCATCAACAGCTTTTTGAGCAATAAGCTTTTAGAGTGTTGTGGCTCGAGAGCCGCAGCCCGCATGTAGAGCGGAAGTGAACTGGCATTCTCCACTTCAACATCGTCAATCCAATAATGAGGCGACGGATTGGGCGGTACTAACGCCTCAAAATTCAATTGACTTAGGCTGCCATCGGCGATGCGAACAACGTGGGACTCTTGTGGAATGAGCACTTCCGCAGGTTGCACCAACATGCTATAGAGCTTGGCGCCCAACTCAAGCCCATCTTCCCCGGAATGCTGCAATTCGCGGTTGTATTGATCGA
>DASZFK010000012.1:0-5102 GCA_035939855.1 Candidatus Angelobacter sp. | reverse complement strand
CAGGACGGGCAGAGATTCGATGCTCGCGGCCGCAGTGGACGCCCAATTTGCGCGGATCTGGGCCGCAGCAGAAGAGATACGCTCCTGCAACGAGCGCACCTCATTTTCTCTTTCGCGGGATTGCTCCAACTGGACAAGAATCGATTGCCGCAATTGCATCCATTCTTTCATCTCCAGTGGAGAGAGTGGCGGGACTCCAAGCGTGCTCCATTCGCTGCTCCATCGCTCTCTCAGCTCACGCTCCGCTTCCTCCACCTGCTCGATTTGCTGTTCGATTCTCTGCTGTTCGGCGCTTCCGGCAGCAATCTCTTTGACCAGGCGATCGTGAATTACAACATCGCGCGCATTCGCAAAGCGGAGGTCTGCGATCTCATCCGCCTTGCGTAGCTGCGCGGCGAATGTGTCGGCCAGGGAACCGGAGGAACCCGATTGTTTCTTGGCCTCGGCCGTCGAAATCGTCTTATCAATGACAGAGGCACGTACTAATTCCCAAAGTTGGTCGCGGCGGGCGCGGACGTTTGCCAGATTCGCCTCGCCCGCTTCCGCAATCTGCGCGGTCAAGCTCCCAAGCTCTCCCTCTTTCTGCTCAATCAGCTCGATGACCCCGGCATGACGAACTTCCAGATCTTTGCGCTTGGCAGTCACGCGCTCCCATTCACGGGAATACTGGTCGATGGTGGCCAGCAGGGGAGTTTTCAGGTCTTCCAATTCCTCAATCGTTCCCTGCCATGGCGCCAGCTTGCGCATTTGGCGGCGCGCATCTTGCATAAGACGTTCGATCTCGGCCCGCAACCTGGCCGCCATAAGATCGGTATCGCCCAGCGACTTGGCATGATCGATGGCAGCCAACAACGCCGCTGGATCCGAAGGATCGGAATGCTGAGCAAGCTGCTCCTGCAATCGCTCCTGCTCCTGGGTGACGTTTCTCAGTTCATCTTCGGCGGTTTTCAATTCCGCAGTCAGACCCTTGTGCTCCGCGACCAGCGCAAGTATCTGCTCCTTGGAGGAATACACAGTTCTCAAATTCTCCGCTTCGCTGACCGGTTGGGACCACACTTCGCTCCAGGCCGTCTGCGCAAGCTGAATGGCATCCTCCAGTTCGCGCAAGCGTTTGGCCCGGTCGGTGACACTCTGGACGTAAGCGCCTGCGCCCGTGTTCAGGTCGTTAATCTCGGCTTCGTGCACGCTCAACAAGCTATTGGCTGGAAGCTCTTGAATCCGTCTTTCCCTCTGGGCAATGTCGCGCGTGAGTGCGGCGATCTGGCTGTTGGCATGAGCGAGAGCAGCGGCGGCGTCATCGCGTTGCTTGCGCGCATCCGCCGGCAGAGTGGGAACGGACTCCAGGGCTGCCAACGCAGTTCGCAGCTCCTGCAAGCGAGCCAGGTCGGGCTTGTTGCTCTCGATGCGCCGCAACCGAACCAGATCCTGTTGCAGGGAATGGGATTCGTTCTTGAGTTTTTCGAGCGCTTGCCGGGTGGCTTCCAGTTCGGTTTGTTTCTGTTTTACCGTCGCGCCCGAGATTGCAAGCCTGCGGACTTCTGCCTTGGCCTGCCTGTATTCCTCAAGGGTGCGGCTGATTTTCCGGGTCCGTGACTTGGCCGAGAAAAGGTCGCGCGCTTCCCCATCCAGCGATTCGGCCAGACGCCTCAAATCCAGCGACCCGGCGGCTTGAAAGAGCGCGCTGCCCACATCGCCCTGGCCGCGACGCAACGCTTCCCCACCTTCGCGCAAACGATCATGGGTCAGGCCAAAGAACTGCTCGAACCGCTCCTGGTCGAGTTCGCGCAGAAAAGGTTCCAGGGCATCTTCGGGAATTTGGCTGTCCTGCGAATTCAAAAGAGTTCCGCTGGTCCCTTTGCGGCGGCGAAAGGAAAAGCGGTCCTTGCCTTGTGAAATCGTTGCTCCGATGCGCAACTCCGGCCCCTTGTAGGTGTGAACATCGGGCGTCTTGACCGGGACTCCGAAGAACAGGGCGGAGATTCCGCGCAGCAAAGTCGATTTGCCGGCCTCGTTATCCCCATATATAAGGTAGAAGTCCGGCTGCCTTGCGGGGAGGTCGATCCGGCGGTCGCAGAAATGTCCGAAGCGAATCAGGTCGATGCTGTCGAGCCTCACACGACCTCCAGGGCCGACAACCGCGCCAAGAGCAGTTCTTCGGCTTCATCGATCACGCCGCGCAACACGGTTTCATCGAGGCTGATCGCCTCCGTTCCATCCGTGATCTCGCTGGGCAGCTTCTTGGCCAGATCGGTGATGGCTTCCCAGTTCATCATTGTGGACGGTTGATTGCGAAGCCCGGCCACGATTCGCGTGATTTCTCCCATGGGATCATCTCGGTCGATCAAACCCTGGCGGCTGATCCGGGGCAGGGTCGCTAATTGAACTCGCTCCACCCACAGCAAGCCGTTTCCGCACTCATTGGCAATGCTGATGGCCTGATTGCGGACCAGGTCACGATCGCGGCTCAACGCTGCGTGGGCATTCGATGCGCCTGTGATCTTCACACGAATCGCGCTGACCCGGTCATTACTTGAGGGAAAGAGCGTTTGAAGCTCGGTGCGCAGCTTGTCATAGACGTCGTCAGCCGTCTGGCAGCCGGATGCATCCACACTGACCTCAAGCCAGGGAACGACCGAAGTAGGGATTTGCTCTACCGAGATGGTACCAGTATCGGAAATCGTCACCAGCTCCGAACTCTTTTCGCCCTGTTCCTTGCCGTGGCGTCCCTGGATGTTGCCGGGATAAACAATATAAGGATCGGTGCAAAGGACCTGGCGGTTATGTACATGCCCGAGCGCCCAATACTGGTAGCCTTTGTTCTTTAATTCTTCCAGAGAGCACGGCGCATAATTGGCATGGTCGGAGATGCCTGACAGATTGGTATGCAGCATCCCGATGTTGAAGAAATCCGGTCTCGGCGGCGGATAGTTGGCGGCCAGATCGTCCATGACTTCAGGAGTAGGAAAGCTCTGCCCATGAATCGCCACCCCCAACCTGTTGTTAAAAACGGTCTCCGGCTCGGTAGCGCGAAGAACAGAAACATTATCAGGAGGACGAAGCTGCTTGGCCAGCTTGCTGGCGGCATCGTGATTGCCATATATAAGGTAGACGTCGATACCGGCGTCCTTAAGCTGGACCATCTGCTTGTTGAAAAACAGGGCCGATTCAAAACTCTTGAGGCCGGTATCGTAGAGGTCCCCGGCAATCACCAGAAAATCGACTTGTTCGGAGATGGCGGCGCTCAGCACCTTCTCAAAAGCCCGGCGCGTAGCATTGCGAATTTCATTCACCGGAGCGCCCGAATAGAGCGCCAACCCCTGGAGAGGAGTGTCGAGATGGACATCGGCGCAGTGGATGAATTTCATTGGGAGGCAGATGTTAGCCGTTAGCCTTTAGCTCTTAGCCTTTAGCTCCAATACTTGTTCACTTAAGAAACAGGAGAACCTTATAAGTGCCGCCCCTCCCGGGGCTTATCTCTGTTTCTTCTTTTTTTCCCCAGCGCTTACGCGCTGGGCTAACTTCTTTCGCGCCTCCGGCGCTGGTATGTCGAAAATCCCATTCACGTTTGCTCCTTAAGTGAACAGTATTGCCATTCGCTCTTAGCCGTTAGCTTTTAGCCTGGGCTTTTTGCAATCTGTCATTTTTTGCCGCTACAGACCTGATCGCTTAGCGTTAGCTGGTTCTTTTTAACATGATCTGCCGCTACGTGCTACAAGGTTTTCGCTGGAAGTCACATTAGGCTAAAACCACGCCCTAAAGTAAGTGGTCCATCCCCTGGCCGAAAACTCCAGAATGTGGAAAAAGCAGGTTGGCAGGTTTTTAGCCACCTTTTGGGGCGAGGTGGCCGATGTTAGTTGGGAGGATCAGCCATTAGCCATTAGCCGTTAGCCGTTTTCGCCGCTACAGAACCGTTGACTTACTCTCGGGTACGACTTGCCGCTACAACGAGATCAGACATTAGCTCTTAGCCAAGGGCTTCTGCAATCTGTCATTCTTGCCGCTACGGACGGGCGTGAGACATTTGAAAGGGGCCGCTACACCCGCTACGCCGCTACAGATTCGTCGCCGTTTCTTGATTAAGTCCTTTTTGTACTTCAGGTTATGTCAAATATCTAAAGTTAAAGCGATGTAGCGGCCTGTAGCGGGTTGGTGGTCTAAAAAGAAGCAGCTATTAGCTCTTGGCCGTTAGCATGTAGCGGGCAAAACCCAAAAACTCCGCGCCCAGGTGAACGATCTCAGTCGTCCCGCTAAAGCCCGCATGGACCTTGCCGAAAGACGGCCCACAGGTAGTTCTCATATAGCGGCCGTTGGTTTTTGCAATTCTGCCGCTACAAGACTAGCTATTAGCCTGGGGTTTTTTGCAATCCATCATTTTTGCCGCTACAGAACCGTTGGCTTGCTCTCGGGTACGACTTGCCGCTGCAAGGGAGCCATCCCAATTGAGCGTTTTATGAGACATAGAAATCTCCGGAAAGGTGGTTAGAGGGTGGTTAAAAGGTCCCTATGGGGTGGGGGCTATTAAACCGGCGGCCCCCGGCGAATTGTCATTGCACAGCGTAGAATTCTCCGAAGGTTGGTTTAAGGGTGACAACAGGCCGGGGGATCTCGGTCGGCTCCCTCACCTGCATAGCTTTCAGTTGTCAAAGGACGCAGATTTCGGTCTGCCTGGGCAGCCTCTGTGGGTGTAAATCAACAATACTACTAGGCGATCCTAACATGGCTTTTTTATTTCGTCAAGCATTCGTCACGAAAAATAAACGATAACCTGGTTCCTTGATATTTAGGGAGCAAAAGCCAAATCCCACGAGCCTCCTTCCAAGGGCCCTTCCATCAATTCAAATGTTATTGGTATTTTGTTGTAGACTTTTATATTTTATATGATATTCTCGGAATCAGTAAAAAAGGAGGTCCGGACCCAAATGTCCGTGTTTCTCTTGATTATTGTCTCGGCGCTATTCCTGCTGTTTCTATTGTTTGTAGCTGTGATTCTCCTTTCAAGGAAGAAGCAGCACAGGCGCGATAGCAAGACTGAATCCCATAGAAAAATTGGTTTCAGCCCGTGACACAACTGAACTTATAAGAATGAAGGGTAAACACCGATC
>DASZFK010000011.1:0-4497 GCA_035939855.1 Candidatus Angelobacter sp. | reverse complement strand
GCGCCTGTCGATGGCATCCAGGACTTCGTACGTTTCTTCCAGCGTATATCGTTTGATCGAATCAAAGGTCTGCTCCCGGTCCCAAGGGCATCCCCCAGGTGCGCGTAAGCGAGCCATGATAGCGACAGCTCTTTCGAATTTCTCGCCCGTGGACACGGGAATAATGTATCACTCAACAGCCGCGGATCACGCAGGCGGCGCACCAACTCCCTTGACCCGCACCACTGTAATCTTGGCAAAGCCTTCTTCGAAGGCGGGAGGCTTGAGCTTGGCTGCCATGCGCTGAATCAGGTCTTCTTTTACCTGGCGTTCCCGACGTCGGTTTCGGTCCAGGCATACTTCAAGTGGTACATCAAAGAATACCGCATGGACCTCATAACCAAAGCTCTTAGCCATCTTGATCCATTGCCGTCTCTCGTGGGGGCCTAAATTGGTGGCATCGACATAATTCCAGGGCATACGCGCGATGAGACGGGCACGCAGTAGTGACCGGAGAGTGGAGAAGACCAGCCCCTGATAGCGCTGCTCGGTAATGTCGTCGAAGAGAATATTGCGCAGCATATCGCTGGAAAGCGGCGTCACTCCTCGGCGCTTAAACCATGTCGTTTTTCCCGAACCTGGCAGCCCAATCGCCAGAATCACTACGCCTTTGGGTTTTCGCTGGGATTTGCTTGTATCCGGGACTGTTTGCTGTTCAGGTGGACCTGGAGGAGGGACCGAAGGCGACTCTGGCTGAATCTCGCTTACAATCCTGCCTTCTTCTATGGGAGCCGTCGCAGCCGCCGGTTCATCTGCAACCGGCTCAAGCTCCGATTCAGGCTCAGGATTGGATTCGTACGAGGGCACAAGCGGCTCTGGGTGATTTTCATCAACCATTGGCTTCTGCTGGCCTACTTTGCCCGTGGCCTCCGAGGTGTTTTCCGGCAGTTTCTTTTTACGGCGCCTCATGCGCTCGCGCATCCAATTGCGCATGTCTCGTGTGTAACACACCGGACTAAAAAGTTGCAAGGCAAAGGAGGAAAATTTGAGTAATTGGCCAATTTTGTAATTGATCTTGATTCGTGTTAATTCGCGTGTATTCGTGGCTAAAAAGGTTTTGGTTTACTGTAGGCCAATCTCTTCGATTCGTTTCTGGATCGCCATCCGGTTCAAGCTGGTAAGCGGCAAGCTTAGGAAAAGCGTGATTCGACGGTCGAGCATCAGGAAGGCTTCATGAAATGCGCGTTCGATTGCATCCTGGGAACCTTCAACGGCCGCCGGGTCGGGGACACCCCAATGAGCGGTCATCGGCTGGCGCGGCCAAATCGGGCAAACCTCGCGAGCGGCATTGTCACAGACTGTGAACACGAAATGGAGATGCGGAGCCCCAGGTTTGGCGAATTCATCCCAACTCTTGCTGGAAAGACCATCTGTGGGCAACTGGAGCTTTTCAAGCTGGCGCAGAGCGGCAGGATGGATTTGTCCTTTTGGGTGACTTCCGGCGCTGTACGCTGCAAACCTGGGTCTTCCCTTTTGCTTGAGAATGGCTTCCGCCATGATCGAGCGCGCAGAATTACCGGTGCACAAGAACAAAACGTTTAAGGTTCCTTCCATTGGAACAACTCCTTATAAATTGTCTATGCGTATAAACGCATATACATTAACATACATGTAGTAAGATAGCCGGGCAGACGGAAGCTTCAGGGAGATCGCACTCTCATGGTCGTGGAAAGCTACTTCAGAGGATTGGCCGATGCCAGCCGGCTCCGCATTATGAACTTGCTGCTCACCGGCGAACTCTGCGGATGCGATCTTCAGTATGTGCTCGGCGCGTCGCAATCCAACATATCCAGACACCTCGGATATCTGAAGCGATCCGGCCTGGTGATCGATCGCAGGGCTGGTTTTCGTGTCTATTACCGCCTGGCTGAGCCGGTTTCGCGGGAGCATAAGGACCTGATTGCCTTCCTGCGCGGCGCGCTCAACGATGCGGCTTTCCTGGAGGACGCAAAGAAACTCAGGAAAGCAATCAAGAATGGGGCTTGCAGCGTTAGCGAATCGAAACTGCCTGGACGTCTTCCAAGCCGGAAAAACCTTCGTGAGGCCCGCCCGTGAACCCTCCAAACACCCTCAGGAAGTTCGTTGCCGAAGCCGTCGGTACTTCCCTGCTTCTTGCCGCTGTCGTTGGTTCCGGCATCATGGCCGAAAAGCTCTCTGCCGGAAATATTTCCCTGGCATTGCTCGAAAACACCATCGCAACCGGCGCAGCCCTGGTTGCGCTGATCCTTTGCTTTGGTCCTGTCTCCGGGGCGCATTTCAATCCCGCTGTGACCATTGCCGACGCGACTCAAGGCGGCATCCGTTGGGGACTTGTTCCAGTCTATGTTTCGGCCCAATGTTTTGGAGGAGTATGCGGAGTGTGGATTGCGCATCTCATGTTTGGGCAACAGTTCCTGCAACTCTCGGGACACGCCCGTTCGGGGCCGGCACAGTTGTTGAGCGAGTTTGTCGCGACATTCGGCCTGCTGGCCGTGATATGGGGGACCTCGCGCTCACGTCCAACGGCAACCCCTTTTGCCGTGGGGGCCTACATCGCTTCAGCTTATTGGTTCACCGCCTCAACTTCGTTTGCTAATCCGGCTGTAACCCTCGCTCGCTCATTCACCAACACATTTTCCGGGATTCGCCCAACCGATACGCCCGGTTTTATCGCGGCACAGCTCTTTGGCGCATTCGCCGCGACGGCATTGTTTCGATGGCTGACTCCCAGACTTCCTGAAACTGCCGGCAATGTGCTTGTCAAGACCTACGCTTCGCAAAAGGCGTGAAGCGTAGGGCGTCCCATGCAAACTGTATAAATCGGCAGTAAAACGTTTTTGGCGTGGTCGTGAATTGCGCATGATCCGCCTGTCTGCTAACCTGATTTGCAGCCCATTTTTGTTCGTGCTGCGCGGTCTTCCTGTCAGGCCTTTTTCCGCATCTAAACCCAGGTTTTCATTTTTTGGAGGGAATTTATAAATGGCAATCAAAGTAGGTATTAATGGCTTTGGCCGCATCGGACGCAATGTGCTGCGCACCGCCATCGATGATCGCAACCTCGAGTTTGTGGCGGTCAATGACCTTACCAGCCCCGATACCTTGGCCCATCTGCTGAAATACGACTCCATCCTTGGAAACTTAAAGCATGACATTAAGTCTTCCGGCGACACCATCACGATTGATGGCAGGCCGTTGCGCGTATTTTCAGAAAAGGACCCGGCTGCCATTCACTGGGAGTCCTTGGGCGCTCAAGTCGTTATCGAATCTACGGGCAAATTCACAGATGCAGACCAGGCCAAGAAACACCTGCGCGGTTCGGTAAAGAAGGTCATCATCTCCGCTCCGGCCAAAGGCGAGGACATCACCATCGTCCTGGGAGTCAATGAAGGCAAGTATGATCCCGCCAAGCACCACATCATTTCCAATGCCTCGTGCACAACGAACTGCCTGGCGCCGGTTGCCAAAGTGCTCAACGATACCTTTACGATCCAGAGCGGCACCATGACCACCATCCACTCCTACACCAACGATCAGGTAGTTCTTGATTTTCCGCACAAGGATCTGCGGCGTGCCCGGGCCGCCGCTCTTTCCATGATTCCGACCTCCACGGGAGCCGCCAAAGCCATCTATCTGGCCATTCCAGAACATAAAGGAAAACTTGATGGTTTTGCCATGCGCGTGCCTACGCCCAATGTTTCGGTCGTAGACTTGGTAGCATTTGTCGCTAAGTCAACCACCGTGGATGAGGTGAACCAGGCTTTGAAAAGCGCCTCCGAGGGGCCGCTCAAAGGAATCCTGGGCTACGAAACAGCCGAACTGGTTTCCAGCGATTACAAAGGCGACCCGCGTTCCTCGATCGTGGATTCACCCCTCACGCGCGTGGTCAACGGCAATTGCGTCAAGGTGATCTCCTGGTACGACAACGAGTGGGGATATTCATGCCGCGTGCGCGACCTGATCTTCTACATTGCCAAGAAAGGGTTGTAATGGCAAAGCTATCGATCCAGGACCTGAATCTCGACGGGCAGCGCGTCTTCATGCGCGTGGACTTCAATATTCCTCTCACCGACGACGGTCGTGTGTCAGACGACACACGCATCCGGGAAACGCTACCGACCATCGAATATGCTCTACGCAAGGGCGCGCGCCTGATCCTGGCATCGCACCTCGGACGCCCCAAAGGCAAGCCGAATCCCAAGATGAGCCTGAAACCGGCGGCCGAGCGACTGCGAATTCTCTTGGATGAAAAACTGGGACGCGGATGCAACGTCGGCTTCGCTCCTGACTGCATCGGCTTCGCTGCCGAGGAGATGGCCAA
Organism: Candidatus Angelobacter sp.; assembly: GCA_035939855.1. GTDB lineage: Bacteria > Acidobacteriota > Terriglobia > Terriglobales > Acidobacteriaceae > Angelobacter. The sequence goes on along the minus strand of DASZFK010000011.1, from coordinate 161 downwards.
CAAACTGGAAAAGGGCCAGACACTCTTGCTCGAAAACCTTCGCTTCCATGTTGAAGAAGAAGCCAACGATGAAAAGTTTTCCCGGCAGCTCGCCGCTTTGGCCGACGTTTATGTAAACGATGCCTTTGGCTCAGCCCACCGTGCCCACGCCTCAACCGCAG
>DASZFK010000010.1:0-5189 GCA_035939855.1 Candidatus Angelobacter sp. | reverse complement strand
TGGCGACAATGGTGCCGGTATCGGGGCAAGCCATCAAACCGGCTGGACAGGCCTCGTGGCTAGATTGATTGGTCTTTCCGTAGGGATAGACCCCAAACAATTCTTGAATTTTGAACACAGGCCGGTATTGAGAGAGGCTTCGTCACCGCAAGCGGGCGCCGCCGCAGGGGGGTAACGAACATCGGGACGATGATCTATCAGTAGAACGGAAGAGTAGTTATAAGTTAGCACACCTCGCAACAGCCCGATAAAATCAGAATATCACCGGATTGTTGACGAGCACCTCGATTTCGGCGGAAAGTTGCCCAGTGGATGTGGAAGCGATTACACACTTCGCGCACTGGGGCGAGATCTTTGCGACCTCTCAACGGTCGGGGTTCAGGGTGGGACTGGTGCAATCCAGCAAGGGTCACAGCCGTTTGGTTAATTGACCCCTATTTTGAATTTTGGTGGACGAGATGGGATTCGAACCCACGACCTCCTCATTGCGAAAGAGGGAAAATCTAAGCTAAGGCTCGGTGCCACAGTCACTTAGATTTTTGAGGAGGCCCTGAATTGCCCCGCTCGCCCCGCCGACTACTTAGAGGATTTACTCTGATAGGAACGGGCTGACCAACGGCCATGCGTCAACGCGTCCCCAGCCAGTTCTATTCGCGGGAGGGAATTGGACCCAACGTCTGCCCGTAAGATTTGTATGGTTGGCGGCGTGAGGCCAGTACACTTAAGGGCTTCCCAAACTTCGGACGTGGGTTCGATTCCCATCGCCTGCTCCATAAATCCTGATGATTCTGTTGCCCTTACGCTGCTCAGCCTACCGAGAAAGACCATAAAACGGGGTGTTGTGGTCCCACGATGGTCCCAACTGAACAGAATTGGTCCCAACCAACTTGCGTCCGGTTGAAACCGAACGCAGTTGGACGCGATTTCGCGTGTCTTTTTTCAATTGGACGTGAATTACGGAAGCCTTCATTTCAGGTGCTAGTCACAACGGCTAATCGCTGGGCTTGCTTCCAAAAGCATTTCTTTTTAGCGGATGTGAACCTACATCAATCGAGTGTGCCGTCACTTGTGGAGAATCTTGGTACGAGTGGTGGCCCTTAGGAAATACGGTTACAATCCCGTGGGAGGCGGATTCAGCAGATGCCGAGGGCGGAAAAAGGCTCCCACTAACCTGTCTTCACCGAAGACGCGTCGCAGCTCGGTGAAGCCAAAAAAGGGAACAAGCACAACGAACAGCAACACTGTGAGAGACAAAACTCCCTTCCAAGATCCGCCAGCGAAGACGGCGATGCTTTCGTGAACCGACTTGCGATGAAACATGCCGACAGCGGCTTCTTCGGCAATTTTGAAACAAGCAAGCACAATGGTGAACGCGAAAGACTTTAGCAGAGTCGGATAGATCAGCGGCGCGTCCCGGAATTGGTCGGCCAGATGTAGCTCCTGGGCAACGAGCATGACCTTCGCAAGCGCCAGCGCGTTGATCAGGGCGAGGCCATGTGGCGCAAAGTCAATGTGATGCTCGGCGAGAATCACGGACTTATAGATGGCAAATAAGGAGAACACAACAAAAAGGTAAAAAGAAATCACGAGGTACTCTCTCAGCCCGTGAAAGGCTCTTTGCTTGAGGGTTCGCTTGCCTTCACTCATGGTCTCTTCTCCCCCGGAACCGCTCTCGTGGCCTGGCGCCGTTTGAAAACGGCGAGGGACTCTCCCTAAGATGGGCGCAATGCCAGCGCAGGGCCCGCCTCCGCATCGAGAGGTCATCATGGATTATCTCATGGAACTTTTCGTCACCTGCCCGCGCAGGCTATGGCGGGGGGATTAGTGCCGATAACAGAGTTCATGGCTTGGGTACCCGACAATCCATACAGAAAAAGCGGCAGCTCCGGGAAAGAGTGATCGCGCTGAATGCTTTTATCGCCGGCATGAATGAAGTCTCCGGCGCGGGCGACTCTCATGTTGCGTGCCTGCAGGATGCACTCCGTGAACGTGATCTTGTCCTTATAACTAGTTGGCGGCCTTGGCAGCCTATGAGAACAGGCGATCTCACTGGCTCTTTTCGCGGAACGCGGCGCAACGGCTGCTTCGCCCGTATGCACCTTCTCGTGCGGCCAGATGGGTACTTCGCTGCTCATTTTTCACGCTGGTAATCACAACGGTGGCTCGTACCGCAGACGTTGACCCTTAGAGGTCAACTCTAACAACTATAATAGCAGTGGGTTCAGAGCAAGTCGGCCCGCCTGGGATGGTGGTGCGGTTATATCGAGGCGCGATTGGAACGATTGTCACGTGGTTCCCGCTTTCTTCGCAAACGCCTCTTTTCTTCCCGCCTGCAGAACCTGGCCTGCGTCAAGGCGGCCGAAGAGTTCGATCAATTTCGCAATGAGACCCGTCCAGCCTGTCTGGTGGCTAGCTCCCAGGCCTGCGCCGTTATCTCCGTGGAAGTATTCATAGAACAGAATGTAATCCCTCCACTGAGGATCGGTCTGGAATTTCTCCGTAGCTCCATAAACCGGTCGCCGACCAGACTTATCGCGCAGGAATATCCGGGTCAACCGATTGGCAATTTCCCAGGCGACCTCGAACAGGTTCATTAGGTTGCCCGAGCCAGTCGGACACTCAATCTTGAAGTTTTCGCCGTAATAGAGATAGAAGGACAGCAGTGCACGGATCAGCAGTGCGTTCACTGGCATCCATATGGGACCACGCCAGTTGGAGTTCCCACCGAACATGCCGGTGTCAGATTCTCCCGGAAGATAATTTACCCGATATTCCTGGCCCTCCACATTCAGGACGTAAGGATGCTCGGCATGGTAGCGGGACAGTGCTCGAATGCCATAGGGGCTGAAGAATTCTTTTTCATCGAGCATGCGCGACAATATTCGCCGCAAACGTTTTGGATTCACCAGTGCGGTGATGCCGCGATCAGCGTACCCGAGATGGCCCGGCCCGGTTGGATGAATGCTCTCAAGCAGTTCAGGCATCCGTTGCAAGCGTTCCCCTACATTCTTCATTACTCGGGGTACCCTTTCGCGCTGCCACGGTTCGATGACGGTGGTGGCGCAGAGGGGTAACAAACCCACCATTGAGCGGACCTTAAGCCGACTCGCGCCACCATCGGGAAGACGCAGCACGTCGTAGTAGAACCCATCTTCTTCGTCCCACATGCCATCTGGCCCCGCCTGGTTCATGGCGCGGGCGATCCACAGGAAATGGTCAGCAAACTTGATGGCCATGTCTTCAAAGTAGGAATCATGGGCTGCCAACTCGACGCTGATCTCAAGCATGTTCTGGCAGAATAGTGCCACCCACGCCGTACCGTCAGCCTGCTCGAGGTGGCCACCGGTGGGCAGTGGCGCGCTGCGATCAAAGACGCCAATATTGTCCAGCCCAAGGAAGCCGCCTTCAAATAGGTTCTTGCCAAAGCGGTCTTTGCGGTTCACCCACCAGCTGAAGTTCAGCATCAGCTTTGCAAAGGAGCGCTTGAGGAACTCCAGGTCGCCTTGGCCTTTGAACGCTTGCTCCGTCCGGTACAGGAAGATAGTGGCCCACGCGTGCACGGGTGGATTGACGTCGCTGAAGTTCCACTCGTAGGCCGGGATCTGACCTGTCGGATGCAGGAAGACCTCCTGCAACATCAGGTCGAGCTGTTCCTTTGCGAAATCCACATCGACCGTGGAGAGCGCGATGGCATGGAATGCCAGATCCCAGGCAGCATACCAGGGATATTCCCACTTGTCGGGCATCGAGATAATGTGGTCGTTGACCATGTGGAACCATTCGCTGTTCCGCATTTGCTTGCCGCCCGGCCGCATCGGATCCACGCCATGTTCCGTAAGCCATTTATCTAAGTCGAAACCGAAATACTGCTTGCTCCAGAGCATCCCGGCCAAAGCCTGTCGCATGACGCGGGCCTCATCTTCGCCGACACGTTCGGGTGTGATGGCTCGATAGAACTCATCTGCCTCGCGCTGACGAGTCTGCATGGTTTCCGCGAAGCTGTGGAAGGGATCCCCGATGGCAGCAGGCGCCAGGTCGCTAAGCCGCAGACGGATCGTAGCGGTTTTACCGGCACCCACGCTCACTTGATAGTGGACCGCCGTTTTTGTGCCTCTCTGGTCGGGATTGACGGCCTCCCGTCTCCCGTGCACAACGTAGTCGTTAATTGCATCTTTTACGAAGGGGCTGGCATTGGACGTAGCAAAGATCCGCTCATTGTTTGTCTCATTCTCGGTGAACAGCAGCGGAGCATCTCCGTCGCAGTACAGATAGCGCTCACCCAGTTGAGCATGTGATGCCACAACAACTCCGGAATCATTCTTGCCAACGACCTGCTTCAAGGCCGGCTTTGGTGTGTCAGGCCACCAAGTCCAGGTGTTGCGGAACCACAGTGTCGGCAAGACATGGATCGTGGCGGGTTCGGACCCCCGATTGCACACGCTGATCTGGATCAGGATGTCCTCTACGGTGCTTTTGGCATACTCCACGAACACGTCGAAATAGCGGTCACCAGCAAAGATTCCAGTGTCCAGAAGCTCATACTCCATCTCGCCACGGCTGCGCCGTTTACTTGTGGCGACCAGGTCATCATAGGGGAAGGCTGCCTGCGGATACTTGTAAAGATACTTCATGTAGGAATGGGTCGGCGTGCTATCGAGGTAGAAGTAATACTCTTTGACATCCTCACCGTGGTTGCTTTCGCTGTTGGTCAACCCGAACAGGCGCTCCTTGAGGATGGGGTCCTTGGTGTTCCAAAGACCCACGCTAAAGCAGAGGAGCTGTTTTTCATCGCTGATGCCCGCAAGACCATCTTCGCCCCAGTGATAGGCCCGGGATCGCGCCTGGTCATGGCTGAAGTAGTCCCAGGCATTTCCATCATTACTGTAGTCCTCGCGAACCGTTCCCCACTGACGCTCGCTAAGATAGGGACCCCACTTTCTCCATGGGCTTCTGGTGTTACGGGCTTCTTCGAGTCTGGCAACCTCCTGAGCTTGGCGCATGGCTAATCCTCTCCTTCGCGGGGCACCGAATCAAGATCCAGCTGGGGAGGTGGCGATGCGGCAAGGCCCAAAACCACGAAAAACGCCGCAACAACCACCGCAATTCTTTCGATGAGCTTCATGAACGACCTCCTCTTCCTTCCTCTTCTCACTTGACAGAAAAACGATGCGGCCGATTCCTTCGCTGTA
>DASZFK010000009.1:0-9196 GCA_035939855.1 Candidatus Angelobacter sp. | reverse complement strand
CCAGGTCGCGCGCTCGCTGTTCACTGGAGGCCGCGTGCCCGTTGGCCTGGGCGGCGGTTTCGTGATTGGAATGTGCAGTCTTTTGGTTCATAACAGGTCCCTATCCCGCCAATTGCCCTCCCAGCGAAAAGATAGGAAGGTACAAGGCGATCAGCACTATGGCGATAATGATGGCCATAAATATAAGGATGATTGGCTCGACCAATTGCATGGCTGCGGTCATGGCATTTTGAACGTCTTCTTCGTAGAACTCGGCAACCGAGTTGAGCATGGCGTCCAGTGCGCCGGTGGATTCGCCCACCTCGATCATCTCCACCGCCATGTCCGGGAAAAATCCCGTCTCTTCCAGGCTGGAAGAAAGGGATCGCCCTTCACGCACACGTGAACCAGCGTTCTCAATCAGGCTGGAGATCTTGCGGCTGCCAATGGCATTTCTGGCCGTCTCCAGCGAGGGAACCAAAGGCAGGCCTCCACTCAGCAGCGTGGCCAGCGTACGCGAAAACAAGGCTACCTGGTATTTCAGCCACATGGCGCCAAAGAGCGGCAGCTTGAAGCGTAACCTGTCCAGGACCTCTGCTCCTTTTACCGAGCGACTCCATATCACGATCGCCAGAACCAGCATGATCAACCCGGGCACGATGATGAAAAAATAACCCTTGACCGTGGTTCCAAACGCCAGCAGCAGCTTGGTAATGTCTGGAAGCGAGGCATTCATATCGCTATACAACGACGCAAACTGCGGCACCACATAAGTAAAAAGGAACGAGAGCATTACGGTGAGAGCCAGAAACAACAAGGCTGGATACCAGAGCGAGGAGATCAGCTTCTTGCGGAAAGTTGATGTGATCCGCTGGTAAGAAATGTAGCGGCTGAGCACTTCGAGAAGGTTGCCGCTTCGCTCGCCCGCCAGGATACTGGTCGTGTAGACCTTAGGGATCACCTGTTGAGCCTCAAAAGCCTCGGATAGCAATTGTCCGCTGCGTACCCGTTCATGAACGTTTTCCAGCAGAGACTTGAATTTGGGATCGCGCTGGCGGCGCGCGAGCAAGTCGAGCACCATGAGCATGGGCAATCCGGCTTTGATCAGGGTATATAGCTGCTGGTTGAAGATGATGAAGATATCGGTCTTGATGTGCTTCTTGCGGCCCAACAGGCCACCCGTGAGCAATCCGGTCCGGCCTTTGACCGAATACACCAGGAACCCCTGCTGCAAATAGCGGTCCCGAACCTCCTGCTCGGAGAACCCGTTGTCCACCTGTTCGAGCACGTTGCCGCGCTCATCAGCCATCTTGACCAGGAATTCTGCCATGAATATTGACCAGGAATTCTGCCACGAGTAATGACGGGGAGAGGTCCTACTCCTTATTATTCTAACATTTACAGCGGTCGTTCCCGCTTAAATAGAACGCACAGTCTGAAGATTATTGCGCCCGTTTCATAGAAATCGTATGAATTTTTTTGTGAGTTGATGTGAGCCAGAACCGCAAATGATTTTTCAAGGAGTTGCTGCGCGTCATCGCCACAACAATGAAAAAGGAGATGAGAGAATGATTCGTCATCCCGAGCACCTACCCGCAGTATTTTCAACACTTCCGTTTCGGAGCCATGTAATCAAGTTGGATTTCGAGCGGCCTTCCCAGACTATTCGCTAGTCACCGATTTCGGATAACAAATGCTATTGAAGCAATCGAGCATCAATTTGTGTTTCTCAGCATCGTAGCGGTAGGTAGTAATGCTGCAATTCAACACATCGTCTTCGGAATCGACTTTCATGTATTGGGCTTCATCCCAGCGTTCCAGCAGGCGCCGGAAGATCAGGACTACGACGCTATGGCAGACCACCAGCACGCTCTTGCGGCGGTATTCGCGGGTCAAGGTCCCCAAAAAGCTGTGGACACGCAAAGCAACATCAGGGCGGCTCTCGCCTCCGGGGGGACGATACCAATATTTGCCTTCCCGCTCCTTGCGCGCAAATTCCAGAGGGTAGAACTTTTGAATGCCATCACGCGTCAGGCCATCCAGAACGCCAAATTCGATCTCGCGGATGCGTTCTTCGTAAATGATGGGAGGCTCTGGAACCATCTGCGCCATGATCTGCCTGGCGGTCTGGATGGTGCGCAGATAGGGAGAGCTGAAGATCATGTCGAAATGAAATTTGTCGCGAAGAAACCGCCCTGTGGCTGCCGCCTGGTCCACACCCAGCGCTGTCAAAGGCGTATCGACATCGCGCACATGGTCGCTCCACACTTCGAGCGCATGATGTTCTTTGGCCCGGTCCTTGGCTACATTTCGCTCCGATTGCCCGTGGCGCACAATCACCAAGTGATCAGGCCATTTCTGGTCATGGTCTACGCCGTTTGCAGGAGTTTTGAGATCGTTCATGGTTCGCCGCTGTTGATTGTATGAAAGAAGACTTTAGCACCCGCGAATGCGCTTAGAAAACAGGCACGGTACTGGCGTAATTTGACCATCACTCGGTTCAACGAAAATATTGCTTTGATTCGGGGAGTTTCATAAACTTGGTTATCCCCCTTCTGCATCCGGCCTCCACAACCTGACATGCGGAAAACCCGCTCCATCATCGCCGCCCTGTTCATTCTGCTGGCATTTGATTGCCTTGCCTATCTAGTCTTGTCGAAAGCGGGAAAAGCTTATCTGGTCGATGGATTAGAGGTCTTGCTGCGTGCGACCGCCACCGTGGCATGTGGGATAGCGGCAAAGCGCTCTCATCGCCTTACACGCAAAGTATGGATTCTTACCGCGGTCTTCTTCATGATCCTGGGTTTAGGCGATCTGCAGGACTTCTATTCCTGGTTTTATCCTCACAACGCGCTGGTTAGCTCGTGGCTGATTACATCCCTGCTCTGGTTTGCTACCCTGCCTCTAGCGCTGGCTATTTTTCTTCCTTATGAAACGCAGGCGCGCCAGGGATGGGACGTGGAGTCGCTCCTGGATTTCTTGCAGGTCGTGGTGGTGCTGGTCTTTGCCTACTACTGTTTCATCTACCTTCCTCACCTCACGCTCGGCAGTGAATGGACCACACACACCTATCCCAAGAACCTGCGCAATGGCGTTATTTGTGCTGGGCTGATGATTCGCGCTGCAACTGAACCCGGAGCGGAAGCCCGGCGGCTCTACCGATGGATCGGTGGCGTTTTCGCTGCCATCAGCGTTGTCATGGCATTCGATTTATGGTCGGGCCCGATTCCCATGTTCGTTGCCATCCAGCCGGCTCTGACGCTGCTTTTGTGTGTAGTAGCGTTCACGTGGCGGGAAGACCCGGCTTCGCCGCCCGCGCCAGCGCAATCTTTTGAATCAGCTTCAGGACCGTTGCCGCTGAAAGCGCTTCCCGCTCTCGGACCGGCGTTGGCCTTGATCATGGCGCAACAGGTTCCGGCAGCATTTCAATCAAAGGCACGCATTGCACTTTGGATTGCATTTCTCATCTTTGTTCTTCGTTCTGCCATTGGCGAAACACGCCGGCGGCGGGCGGCGCAAGCACTTTTGGCAGCCGAAGCCCGCTTTCGGCAAATCGTCTCCTCAAGCCCTCTTCCTATGTGGGTCTTTGACCGGGAAACACTCAAATTCCTGGAGGTAAACGACACTGCGATCGCCGACTACGGATACTCGCGCGATGAGTTCATGAATATGCAGGCCACCGATATTCTGGCGGCAGAGGAGAATGGGGACGCGCGGCAATTCTTTGAGAGACTGAACTACAAGCCGCGCAATCGTATGCCATGCCGGCACCGTCTCAAGAGTGGCGCCATGATCGAATGCGAAGTGGAAACCCAGGTCATTGAGTTCGAGGGACGCCTGGCTGAGCTCGTCATTGCCGTAGATGTAACCAGGCGCAAGCAACTGGAAGCGCAGCTACGGCATTCGCAAAAGATGGAAGCCGTAGGCCTGCTGGCGGGCGGCGTCGCCCATGACTTCAACAACTTGCTTACCGTCATTACCGGTTATTGCAGCATCCTGCTTTCCAAGAGCTCGCGCGATCCCGAAGAGCAGGAAAATCTTGAACAGATTCATTATGCCGCCAACCGCGCCTCATCGCTCACGCGGCAACTCTTGACCTTCAGCCGCAAGCATGTCTCCAGGCAAGAGCCGGTTCTTTTGAATGAAGTCATTCTCCACATGGAAAAGATGCTGCAACGGCTCATTGGCGAAGATGTACGCCTGGAAACCCGGCTTCAACATAATCTGCGCCTGGTGTCTGCCGACCCGGCTCACATCGAGCAAATCCTGATGAACCTGGCTGTAAACGCCCGCGAAGCCATGCCCCACGGAGGAATTCTGCGTTTCGAGACTGCCAATCTGGAACCCGTGAATGGCGAAGGCCAGCGCGTGAGAATGGCGGTGAGCGACACCGGTAGCGGCATGAGCGAAGAGGTGCAGGCCCGTATCTTCGAACCGTTCTTCACCACCAAGCGCGAGACCGGCACCGGCCTTGGCCTCTCTACGATCTACGCCATTGTGGACCAGATGAAAGGTTCCATTCATGTCCATAGCCAGCCAGGGGTAGGAACAACCTTCACCATCGATCTGCCCGTCCTGCGGAAAACCACGAGCGACGAAACCCCGAACAAGCCAGTGGAGCTTGCCAACGGCCACGGCGAAAGCATTCTGCTGGTAGAAGACGAGGTGTCAGTCAGGAAACTGATCAAAAGCACTCTGGAAGCCAGCGGCTACAAAGTTGTAAGCGCTGACTCCCCCCAGGAGGCCTGTGAAATGGTTCCTGACTTCCATTTCGACCTGCTCATCAGCGATGTTGTCATGCCCGCAATGAGCGGACCGGAGATGGTTCGTAGAATCCTGGCTAAATCCGAAGGTCTGCGCGTGATCTTTATCTCGGGATATACCTACGACTCGATGGCACGGCATGGCCTTAAGCTGCAACCACTCTACCTGCTGCAAAAGCCGTTTACCACTTCTGACTTGGTAGAAAAAGTGCAGCAGGCGCTGGCAGCTCCGCCCAGCCTAGTGGTTGATTAAGGCCGCAGCTTCCTCAGAATGTCGAGGACCGAGGACGCTTGAATGAACTTTTGTTGGATCCTGTCCCGTGGCTAACAGGTAGAACAGCTCCTCGTACTGATCGGTGATGTGCTCCCAGGTGTAAGCGGCTCGAATCCGGTCTGGGGCTTGGCGGCGGTAGGTCTCCGCCAATTCCGGGCGGCTTTCAATCAGATTAATTTTCTCTGCCAACTCGTCGGCATCGCGAAACAGCAAGCCATGACCATCGAGCACCTCAGCATTGAAACGGTTGTCATGGGCCAGGACACAGTTTCCATAGGCCAGGGCTTTCAAGAGCGCAGGGTTGGTGCCCCCCATCGCATGTCCGTGGATGTAGGCATAAGAGTTGCAATGCAGCTCTTTGACGTGCTCGATGCTGTCTACATGACCCAGGAAGCGGACCCGCTCGCCGGCATTGGCTTTGAGATCGTCGATGAACGTACTGCGATAGTTGGCGTCTCCGGCGATGGCCAAGATGCGTGCGGTTTGGGCTTTCTTGAAGCCTTCCACGATCAAAGCAGCGTTGTTCTCAGGCACCAGGCGACTGGCGATCAGGTAATAGTGATGCGGTTCAAGACCATATTGGCGAACAATATCCGGCTGTGTAGAACTCTCGATGTTCGCGCCGTAGGCGATACATGCTGAAGGAGTATGGAATTCTTCAAGGTAGAGGTCACGCATCGCGTAGGCATCCGTCACGATGCCTTTAGGAAGTATCTTTCCGCACAGTTTGGCATTCAGGTAGAAATAAGTCCTGCCTGCCCGGCCCCATTTCCCGCGCTTCCATTCGATTCCATCCACATTGATCGCGCACTTTTGCCGGAAAAGACGCGGGATGATGCAGTGGAAGGCATTGGCGACATTGGCCACCAGCATGGCGTCGACGCGGCGGCGCAGCACATCGAACATGCAAACAGCGGTATGCGTAAGCGTGCCCAGGTTCTTGGTCTCGATACTGGGCAGATAGATCAGGCGCACGCCTTTATATTCAGGAGGGCGCTCTCGAAAAAGTGATTTGCGGCAATAGACAATGACGTCGTGTCCGCGCTCCACGAGTCGCGGAGCCAGCTCGATGAAAAATGCTTCATACCCGCTATAGGTCGAAGGAATGCCACGACCGCCAAAAATGGCAAGACGGAGCTTCCGTTGATAGATCGGGTTCATCATTTTTCCTCAACCGGCTGTTGCTGATTGAGGTACGACACCGCGCATCCAATGAGTCCCAAATGGACCCAGGAAAAGGCCAGCAGCGTACCTTCGGTAATTTGGAATGTGATGGAATAGACCACGGCAGAAAACAGCAAGGCCAGTAATTCAGGATTCAATTCTTGTTTCAAAACTTTCCAGGATAGGCGCAGCAGTCCTATAAGGAATGCAAAGAAGATTCCAAACCCGATGATCCCGGTATCGTGAAGCACGCGCATCTCCGTGTTGCTGATCCAGGCCCCGCCTTCCCAGTCTTCGATGCCAAGTTCCTCCCAGCCGAAAGAAAGTTGGAAACTTGCGGTGCCATTGCCCAATATGGGATGAGCAAGAATATTATCTGTGGCAGACACCGCTTGCACCAGGCGGAGCGCGGTATTCGGATCTTCGCTTACGTCAGCCACGTCTACCGTTGAGAACCTGTCTAAATAGAAAGGCAGGATGATCGGCGTGAGCACCACAACGACAACAAGCGTGACCGCAGCAGCTCTATAAACCATCTGCTTGTTTAAGAATTTCCGCCAAAGCCCCCAAATCAGCAGCAACGACAACCCGATTGCAGTAGCGCCAACCGCAGCGCGAGAAAGGCTGATGACCATGCCGGCCAGGCCAAATACTCCATACCCGATTAGGTAACCCCGCTTGCGTTTCATCACGTACATGGTCATCATCATCACGGCCACAGCCCCGCAATAGGCGGCCAGAATATTGCCTTCATATTGCAAACCATACGTCGCAGGAATGCCTTTGTATTGTTCGACGTCCACGCCAATATCGGTGCCGAAAAGCAAATTGCTATAGAAACAGAGAAGGGCAAAACCAGCGGTAGCAGCGCCGGCGATCAGGAGCACGCGGAAGGCGCGTTGGAATCCCGCCCGGTCAGTGATCAGCACGCGCAGGAAAAAATAGGGAAGTATGACCAGTGCCTGCTGCATCGACCACTTCAGTGTTTTAGAAGGGTCAATTGACATGAATACCGAGCTGATGATGTTCACGCCGATATAAGCGACCAACAGGTAGTCAACGGCTGTCCAACGGACAGGTTCGCGGCGTCTCTTCAAAACAAATGGGAGCGCACAAAAAACCAAGCCGCCAACGATGTGTTCAGGCCGGGCCTTCAACCCTACAATCTCAACATATAAGCGGGGGACAGCCGAGGCCACGATCAGGGCGACGACCGCGATCTCTGGCCTGCGCACAAACGAATAGACCAGAGGCACAACACACATCCCGCCGACGATTGCCAAAACCGTCGTTCCAAACGTCTCCGGCCACAGCAAGATCACAATCACCGGCAAAAGAAGTAAGAGAGGTGTTGGGTCTGGAATGGGCTCAGTTGAAGAACTGATTTTCATTCAAGTAAGGCGACTGCGAGTATTTTAGCATTTCGAAATGGTCACTATTGGTTGCGGCCATTCCTTCCCGGAATCAACTCGCGCACGGTGCTCATGATCTGCCGGGCCTGGCTCAGCCGGAAAAGGCGCGCCATCAGAAGAAATGTCCCTGCGCCCAGCGCCAATACGATCACAAGCACCGCCAGCCGCACCAGCGTGTGTCCTGAATCGAACCACGGTTGCAGAAGATGCAAGCTAAACCAGTTCACCAGGCCCATCACGACCGTAGCAATAGCAGTCAAAAACACCACGCGCATGAGCTGGCCATCAAGCTTGAGCAGGTCCTTCCGCTTCCAAAGGACGAACATATAGATAACAGCCACCAGCCAGAAGGTCATAGTGCGCGCCGCAGCCAATCCGGAAATACCGAACCGATGAGTAAGAAGAGGCCCGGCAGCAACAAAGAACACCAGGGACACGAGTTCGGCAATCAAAGGTGTCACCGTATCTTCAATGGCAAAGTAGCATCGCAACAAAAGGACGGCGATCGCATTGGCCACGATTCCCAGGCTGTAGATCGACAACACTTGGGCCGTCGCGACAGAATCTCCTTGTAGGAACCGGCCGTGCTCGTAAAGAAGGCGGGTCATGGGTAAAGCGTTCAGGATGGTCCAAACTGTTATGGGAATAAACAAAAAGACCACCAAACCAAACATGCGCGAAAGCTGGCCCACCAGTTCGCCCCGCCCCTGAAGTTTAGCCTCGCGGGCAAAACCAGGATAGGCGACAATCGCCAGCGGCGCGGCCAGAAAGTTTGATGGCACGGTGAACAAACGCAGCGCGTAATAGAGGATGGAAACGACCCCTGCTGAAAGCCGCGAAGCCAGGTTGCGTTCTACCAGTAACGAAACGTTGGAAACCGCGAGATACAAAAAGAGCGGCAGCCAGAGCCGCAACAGTTTCGCGATCGCAGGATGGCGTAAATTGAAGACCAGCCGATAACGAATACCCAGCGATGCCGTGGAAGGAATCAGCACAAGCCCTTGCAACATAAATCCGACGGCGGTAGCGATGGCTACGATGTAGATCGCTTGACTGCCACGGGCGAGAACAACAGCCAGTATCACGGCAATGCTCGAAAAGGCCGGAGCGGCGGCGGGAAGAGCGAACTTGTGAAACCCGTTCAAAACGGAAGTAAGAAGTCCAGCCACTGCCAAAAACAGCACAGCCGGGAATATCAGATACACAAAACGTACTGTGAGGTGGACAGTAGCGAGGTCAAAACCCGGAAAGAGTTTCGGCACCCACGCAGGAGCAGCGATTACCCCGCCGAACACGACGATCAGCAGCGACAGCATCACAAAACTCATGACGACGCTGAAGGTCTCCGACATGCGAACACGGTCTTCTCCGCCGTTTTCATCCAACAAAATGGGAATCAAGATCGGGGACAGCGTTCCGGCGACCAGCACGTAATAAATAACATTGGGAATGAAGATAGCGTTGAAATAGGCATCGGTTGTGTTGGACGCGCCAAAGCGCGCGGCTATTACGGCCTCGCGAAAATAGCCGCAAACCGCGACCACCATCGTGAAAATGCCAACGACGCCTGCTGCGCGTCCCCTGCGAAGCACTGGAAGGGGTGT
>DASZFK010000008.1:0-5024 GCA_035939855.1 Candidatus Angelobacter sp. | reverse complement strand
GGCGCATAAAGGCCCAGCCCGCGAGCTAACCGACGAACCTGGAAACACGTGTCGGCGACTTCATTTGGGTACAATTCCAAACATCGACTTCTGCCATGGAGAGCCAGGTAGCCAAAAACACTATCTCGGATTTGCACAGGCGACGGCTAATGCTCGCCATCGTGCCTATTCTGTTCCTATCGTTCAATTCGTCCACGATCTCGAGCGCGCAATCGAGCGGGCGAGACGAAGTCTTGCTTCGCGTCATCGTGGTTAACACCGAGAATGAGGCAAAACAAATCCTGGAAGAGCTGAAGAGCGGCAAAGAATTTGGAACCATTGCCAAGAACAAATCCATTGATCCAAGCGCCGAGGATTTCGGCTATCTGGGAAAAGTGGATCTAGCCACCTTGCGCCCTGAACTGCGTGAGGCTCTCCACGGGGTTGGGCCTGACCAAATCACGAACATGGTCAAGGTCCCGGGTGGATACGCCATTCTCAAAGTCCTTGCTGCGAGCGAGGGCGCGGTAGGCCAGGGCATGGGCGCTAACCGGGATCTCCCACTTTCCGGAAAAAGCAGCATCAAGTATCCAGTCGATGTTGCCGGACAGGTCATTGCAGACTTGGCCTTTCAAAAGTATCCGAAGCCGGCGGGATGGGAACAGAACTTCAAGGCGATCTGCGAGATTCGCAAAAAATCGCTGTCTCTTCTGGAAGATCGCATCAAGACCAGGGTACATTCTCCGGAGCCGGCCGGCTCGACCCCAGGAAATCCTGTCGATCTGATCCAGGCGCGCTATGCATTGGCCCAAGTCGAAGCGTACCAGGGCAAAATGGACGAAGCGGTGTCGGAATGGGAGGCGGCGTACAAAATCGCTGTGGCCTCGGTGCCCGCAGGAGTCGCTCAGTTGGACGCGGTGCTCGGCGTCGCATATCTGCACAAATCTGAGATGGACAATGACGTTTACCGCCACCCCGCCGACAAATGCGTCTTCCCTCCTCGTCCCGGAATGAAGTACGACAATGTCGCGGATTCCGGGAAAGCCGTGGAACATTTCCTAAACTATCTTTCCCAGAAGCCTGACGATGTCCAGACGAAATGGCTGCTGAACCTCGCATATATGACGATGGGGAAATATCCGGCAGGTGTTCCCGAGAAATACCTCATTCCACCGAGTGCGTTCGCGTCAAAGGAAAACGCCGGAATGTTTACCGATGTGGCCAGCAGCGCCGGAATTGATGTTGTCTCGATGGCCAATGGGGTCATCGTTGATGACTTTGATAATGATGGCCTTCTGGATGTGATCATCTCGAGCTACAATGTCTGCGAACCGCTGCACTACTTCCATAACAACGGGGACGGCACATTCACCGACCGCGCCGCTCAGGCAGGGCTTTCCGATCAACTCGGCGGTCTCAACATGATTCAGGCCGATTACAACAATGACGGCTGCATGGATTTCCTGGTGCTGCGCGGCGCATGGGAGTTTCCGGTTCGCAAGTCCCTGCTACGGAACAATTGCGACGGAACCTTCACCGACGTGACTGCGGCAGCCGGCTTAGCACAGGCGACTCGCACCCAAGCGGCAGTATGGGCAGATATTGACAATGACGGGTTCGTCGATCTTTTCGTGGGAAATGAGAATGGGCCGGCGCAGCTTTTCCGCAATCGCGGCGATGGCACCTTCGAGGACATCTCCCACTCCTCAGGTGTGGACAAGATTGCCTTCAGCAAAGGGGCCGTCGCGGCGGATTATGATAACGATGGCTACGTTGATTTCTACGTTTCCAACCTTTACGGCGCAAACTTCTTGTATCACAACAATCATGACCGGACATTTACGGAGGTGGCGCAGAAAGCGGGCGTCCAGTTAGCCGACTCCCAGAGCTTCGCCAGCTGGTTCTTCGACTACGACAATGATGGCTGGCCGGACCTGCTGGTCAATAGCTTCTTTTTCTCTCCCGATGAATCGCTGCGAAGTTATCTCGGACTTCCGTACAGCGCCAAGACGCTGAAGTTATTCAAGAACATGAAAGACGGAACGTTTAAAGACGTGACGGCAGAAGTGCATCTGGACAATGTGTACGCGCCCATGGGGGCCAATTTCGGTGACGTGGATGACGATGGCTTTCTCGACATCTATCTCGGAACCGGAGGTCCGGAGTACGGCTTTTTGCTCCCCAAAGTGCTGCTTCGAAACCAACAAGGCGAGTCCTTTGCGGACATCAGTTCGTCCGCCGGGATCGGGGATCTGCACAAGGGGCATGGCACTGCGTTCGCCGATCTGCGCAATGCTGGACACGAAGACATATTGGCGTCCATGGGAGGAGCCACCCCCGGGGATGCACACGCGTTTCGGCTCTTCGCAAATCCCGGAAACGGCAATGACTGGATCGATATCAAACTGATTGGAGTAACAAGCAATCATGGCGCCATTGGCGCGCAGATCAAGGTGACGGTTGAAAATAAGAATCAAAGAGCGCGCACGATCTTTCGCACCGTAAATAGCGGAGGGTCTTTTGGCGCCTCCCCGCTCGCGCAGCACATCGGCTTGGGCAAATCGGCACAGATCCTCAGCGTGGAAATCTCTTGGCCCGTAACGAAAACCGTGCAACGTTTTCAGGATGTGCGCCCAAATCAGTTTATTCAGGTCAGCGAGTTTGCTAAGGAGTACAAAGTCTTGACGCCTAAGCGATTTGAGTTCAGCGCGAAACGAGGTCTCGCAAGCAAACTAACCCCGGTCGCTTCATCTCCTCTACAGTAACGATGTATGAAATTCGTTGTCCTCATTTCGCTTCTGCTCACATGCACCTTTTCGGTGTCAGCTGCGGCGAGGCATGCGGCCGCGGGAATGGTGTTAAAGGTTGATTTACAACAGAAAACCATTCTTTTGTCGTGCGAAGGTATTCCGGGTTACATGCCTGCCGGCATGGCAAAATTTTCGGTAAAGGAAGATCCTTTCCTCGCCGGGCTTGCACCGGGCCAATTGGTCGATTTTGCGATTCTGGATGAGGGGACACTGCGCTACGCGGAAGGCATCACAATTCGCGAATTCAACAATCTTGAGCAGCAATCCCTTGCTGCCCGCCGCTTGACGATGGTACAGGAGCTTGAGGCAAGTGCCTCTGACCCAAAAGCGTTGAGTGTCGGGGAACGGGTGCCGAGCGCCATCTTGACGGACCAGAACCGACGGCGAATTGATGTGGCCGGGTTTCCCGGCAAGGTATTGGTCCTGAACTTTTTCTACACCCATTGCACGCTGCCCGAATATTGTTTCCGGCTATCGAACAACTTGGGGAATGTTCAGAAGCGCTTCCAGAAGAAGATGGGACACGATCTGATACTGCTCAGCCTCAGCTTTGATCCCATCCACGATCAACCAGAAACATTGGCCAACTATGCACGTACCTGGCACGCCGACAGAAACTGGCACTTTCTGACTGGAGCGCCCCCAGTCGTAAAGAATCTCTGCGCATTGTTTGCAGTCAACTCCTGGCCGGACGAGGCCGAGTTGCTACACTCTTTGCACACTGTGGTTCTCGATCGAAAGGGGAGGCTGGCGGCCAATATCGAAGGAAATCAATTCACCTCTCAGCAGCTTGGCGATTTGATCGAAGTGATATTGAAGCAATAGCTAAGCTAGGCAAGCTTGGCGCAACGTGCCGTGGCGCTAAGATATGAGTGAGGAGCGCCATCGACAACTTCATTTGGACACCAGATCTCAGACAACGGTCGTCGGTCGCGAATCTCGTGGCCCATTATGCCCTTCTTGCGACATAATGCTGGGACCTCACCGCACAGTGAAGGAGAATTGATCATGTGTCGGTTGCCCTTGAAGGTTAGCGAACTCACGCTGCTCATGCTGATCATAGTCCTGTCGTCTCCGCTTTCTGGCGAAGGTTTGGATTCTGCCGAGCAGCAGACTGACATCAAAACGGCGACCAAAACGAAGGATGATGCGGTCAAGAGATCCGAGTTGATGAAGCCACATTTCGCGAACGGCAATCAGGCGATGCAGGATGCCAAGGCGATCCGGCAGCAACTTCAGACGGCAACGAGCGATCAAAAAACCTCGCTGCTTGCCAGGATGAAGGAAGACTATCAGACGGCGATTACGGAATATGAGCAGGCGATCGAAGAAGCGGAAGTGAGAGATGAAAATGGTCTCCAGGTGATCGGCAAAATTGGAGTGATACGCAATGGCTTGGTGAGCCAGCAGAAAGCAGTGGATATGCTGGTGCAAGACAAGGACCTCCCAGTGATTTTGAGCAATCTCGGGCTGGCCTACGGCGGCGTTGGGCAATATGAGGTAGCCATAAACACGCTGGAGCAAGCAGCCATGCTGAAGCCGGCGGTGGGAACGTACATGGAACTCGGAACAGATCTGGCGCAGGTGGGCAAGATGCCAGAAGCGATTGCGGCGTGCGACAGGCTTCTAACTGTGGATTCTACAGCCAAAAATATGCACGCAGGCTGCTACAAGAATGTCGCCATTGTGCTCACGAACAAAGGAAAGTTGCTTGACTCCATTGCGCCGCTTCAGAAGGTCACGCTTCTCAATCCGCAAGATTCGTTGGCCTGGAAACTGTTGGGCGATTCTCTTCTCAGCACCATCACTTCCAAGTCGCAGGACGGAAAGATCGTTTACGTCATTCCTCCGGGAACCGTTGAGGCTTACCAGAGATATTTGCAATTGGACCCGAATGGACCATACGCAGGACAGGTAAAATCGGTGCTAGAAGGGTTGGCGCAGTTCACGAAGCCGCCGACCGAAACGAAAGAGAAGAACTGATCAGAGGGATCGCTCCGTTCCCATGAAAAGAACGGCACACACGGCTCGCCCTCGAGCTCACTTCCGCTGTTGAGCCGCCATGCAGGCAACGCGGAATCATTGCCGGTGCAAGTCGGGTGCTTGAAAAGCGCGAGACCCAGAGTAAAATCGAACCTGCCATGCGGCCGGGTTTCTTCTCTGCTCCGAATTCAAGTCGCTACGCCAGAGCGGCGCGTAGCTGCTTTCTTGCCAGCTCGATTTTGCTATTTCCAG
>DASZFK010000007.1:0-4355 GCA_035939855.1 Candidatus Angelobacter sp. | reverse complement strand
AACATGGCGGAAGAAAGCTCACCCCGTTCAGTACCTCAGTCAGGCGCGGAACCCTCGTCCGACCCTTCGCAGTTGGCGGACAGGGCCTATACACCGCCTGCGCGCCGCGCTTCCAAAAACCGAAGAAACGTCGCGATTCTGGTCGTCGCCGTGCTGGTGATTGTCGGCGGCATATTCCTGTGGCGCTACCTGAGCAGCTATGAATCGACCGACGACGCCCAGGTTGATGTTCACCTCTATCCGGTCAGCGCACGTGTTTCAGGCTACGTGGTGCGAGTCAACGTAGACGACAACCAGTGGGTGGAAAAAGGCACGGTGCTGGTCGAGATCGACCCCAAGGACTATGAGGTTGCGGTGGCGCAGGCGCAAGCCAATCTCGCCAATGCTGAAGCCACCGCACAATCGTTGAATATAACGGTTCCGATCACTTCGGTGAACTCTTCAAGCCAACTGAGGTTCACAGCGTCCGGCATTGAAGATGCGAACGCCGGAGTCATCGCCGCCGAGAGACAGCTGACCGCCGTTCATTCTCAGGTGGAGGCCGCCGAGGCCAACGATGTGAGGGCGCAAGACGATCTCCACCGCTACAAGTTGCTGGTCGACAAGCGGGAAGTGTCGCAGCAAATCTACGATCAGGCGCTGGCCACCGCCAAATCCAGCACGGCGACGGTGGCGGCTGCCCGAGCCAATGAGTCGGCGGCCCAGCAATCCGTCAAGCAGGCCCAGAGTCGCCTGGCGCAAGCCAACGCGAACCACCAATATGCCGAGACCGGACCCCAGCAAGTGTCGTCGACCCGGGAGCGCGTGCGAGCTTTGATTGCAGATGTGGGACAAAAGCGTGCCCTACTGGAGCAGGCCCGACTGAATCTCGGATACACCAAAATCGTTGCCCCGGTCAGCGGTGAAGTGAATAAGACGGTGGTGGTTGGAATGAACGTGCAAGACGGGCAGCAACTCCTCACCGTCGTGCCACTCAACGAAGTGTGGGTCACCGCCAATTTCAAAGAGACCCAGCTCAGGCACATGCGCGTGGGACAGAAAGCGGAAATCCATGCCGATGCGAGCGGCCGGACGTTTAAAGGCCATGTCGACAGCATTGCGGGCGCGACCGGACCGCTATTCAGTTTGCTTCCGCCGGAGAATGCCACCGGGAACTACGTGAAGATTGTCCAAAGAATTCCGGTCAAGATCGTTCTGGAGCCCGGTGAAAACAAGGATCGCGGGCTGCGACCGGGTATGAACGTGGTGCCGGACGTGTACCTGCAATAAATCTGTTATATGAGTTCCGCTGCGCTCACTCTCGACCAGGACGTTTGGCGGCCCAAGTACAACCCCTGGCTCATAGCCGTTGTCGTGGCATTGGCAGCCTTCATGGAGGTGCTCGACACCAGCATCGCCAACGTGGCCCTGCCTTATATGGCCGGGAATCTGGGCGCGAGCAACGATCAAAGTACGTGGGTGTTGACCTCTTATCTGGTTTCGAATGCCATTATCCTGCCGATCAGCGGCTGGCTCGCAAGTACCTTGGGGCGAAAACGCTTTTTCATGTCCTGTTTGGGTATCTTTACCATCAGTTCCTTGCTCTGCGGCATCGCTCCCAGTCTTGGGTTTCTTCTTCTTTTCCGGGTGCTGCAGGGCGCGGGCGGAGGCGGCCTCCAGCCTATGGCCCAGGCCATTCTGGCCGACACTTTCCCTCCGCACCAGCGAGGCTTGGCCTTTGCGCTATATGGCATTACTGCGATCATGGCACCCACGATCGGGCCAACCCTGGGCGGATGGATTACATTCAACTATTCCTGGCGCTGGATTTTCTTCATCAATCTCCCTGTCGGTGTAGTTACCTGGTTTCTTGTGCGCCGCTTTGTTGAAGACCCTCCTTATTTGAGCAAGCTCAAGGCGGCTGGGGTCAAGTTGGACTACATCGGAATCGCTCTGCTGGCGCTTGGTATCGGAGCCTTGCAGGTGCTGCTCGACAAAGGCCAGGAAGATGACTGGTTCGGGTCGCGCTTCATCACGACTTTGGTCGTTGTCGCGACGGTATGCCTGATTTCGCTGGTGATCTGGGAGTGGCGTCAAAAGGCGCCCATCATCGACGTCCGCATGTTCAAGAGCTTTAATTTCGCGAGTGCGAGCTTGATGATGTTTACCCTGGGAATCTTGTTGTTCAGCAGCCTGGTCCTGATGCCGCAGTTCCTTCAGACGCTTTTGGGATATACCTCCCAGCTGGCGGGCCTGGCGCTTTCGGCAGGAGGCCTAGTTTTGCTGTGTGAGATGCCCATCATGGGCCAACTGACCACCAAGATCCAGGCGCGCTACTTGATTGCCTTCGGTTGGCTGGCACTGTCTATCGCCATGTTCTATTCGACGAAACGGATCGACTTGCAAATCAGCTTTAGCGCCGCCACGTGGCTGCGGATCGCCCAGGTGATTGGCTTAGGGTTTCTGTTTGTACCGATTACACTGGTCGCGTACATCGGGATTGCGCCGGAGAAAAACAACTCGGTCGCCGGAATCATCAATTTCATGCGCAATATGGGAAGCAGCGTGGGGACATCCCTGGTTACCACGTTGATCGCGCGGCGGTCGCAATTCCATCAGGGAAGGCTGGTCGAGCATGTCCGGGTCGACAACCCCAATTTTGTGAATGCGGCGAACGGCCTGGCACAGCAACTAGCCAGCTCCGGCGTGGGCAAGCACGAGGCCCAAATGACGGCTTACGCCAGGATTTACCAGTCACTGCAAGCGCAGGCGGCGAGTCTGGCATACATTGATACCTTCATGGTTCTTTGTGTAGGAGCGGCGATCATGTTCTGTCTGGCTTTTGCTTTGAAGAAGAATGATCCTGGCGGTGGTGGGCCGAGGATCGTGGAGTAAAGGGATGATCAAAATTATCACGATTGAACGCGAGTACGGCTGCGGCGGTGGCGAAATTGCTCAACTGCTCGCCCAACAACTTCGCTGGAAGCTTTGGGATCAGTTGCTGACCGAGGAGATCGCGCGGCTGGCGGACTGTCCCAAGGCAGTGGTCGAAGGTCGAGAGGAGAGGACGGATCCCTTGTACTACCGTCTCTTCAAATCCTTTTTGCGCGGGAGCTACGAAGGGAGCCTCAATGCGCACAAGATCAATTCGGTGGACAGCGACTGCATTCTGAAGTTTACCGAAAGTGTGGTTCAGCAGGCGGCGAAAACCGGAAACTCTGTCATTGTTGGAAGAGGCTCGCAGCATTTTCTCCGGAACCGTCAGGACACGTTGCGGGTATTTCTTTACGCTCCCAGGGAAAACAAAGTTCGGCGTCTCCAGGCTCGCGGGAAAAGCGAGGACGAAGCCGAACAGTTGGTGGACAGTGTGGACCGGGAGCGCGCCGACTTCATCCAGAAGTACTTTCACGTCGAATGGCCTAATCGCGCCATCTACCACACCATGATGAATACTGCGATCGGCGACGCGGCTGTGGTTGAAATGATTCTGGATTTGATGAGGACCATCGACAACCGTGTTGGAGATCGAGTGCTCGCAAAATAGCAAAGAGAGAGGGTATGAACTCAACAAAATGGCAGCGCGGGTCGCAGCTATCCGGTCAGGATACTTCGGCTCAATAGATTAGCAGCCCTTCGTGCCAGCTTCTTGGTGTGCTCGCGGTTCTGGCGAAGGATCGTGGGCCTCATGAATCCAAAATCGAAGCTCAGAGAAATCAGCGAACGAGCTAACAACTCGATGTCGTCATCATTGGAAAAACGGCGGTTCCAGTAGCGCCGTAGCCGCTGAGCGATCAGCTCCGTCCGCGCGGGCATATATTTTCCCAAAAGCTTGCCCAATCGCGGATGCAGGATAGCGCATGAGAAAGCGACACGAAGGAACTCACGCTCAGTCCACAGATGGTCGAGTTGCCAGTCCATCAGTTTTCGGATTTCCGCCTCCAAGGTTGCCGACGCCGGGCGCTCGATCGTCGTGGCCTTGTCCGCGGCCACATGCTGTCTGACGATGTCGAGGAGCAGTCCGGACTTTCCTCCAAAGTACCTGTGGATCAGACCTTCCGCGCAACCTGCGCGCATTGCAATCTCGCGGGTTGTGGTTGCTTCATATCCCCGCTGAGCGAATAGACTCGTCGCTGCTGAAATCAGAGCTTTCTGTTTGCCAGAGCGACTTCGCGATTGCTTGGTCATCGATGGTTGCATTCAAGGTCTCGCGGAAGCGACTTACTGGATGCGCTTGGCGGGACGGAGCATTAGCCACTTAAGCTGTAATTCATCTACATGCAACTCTGTTGCATTTATTGAAATGTGATTTGAATTCATCTTCGATTAAGCAGTCAAGTCTGCTTTCGCTTTTCTGTTGCATCAGGTTTGCAACTAGC
>DASZFK010000006.1:0-4414 GCA_035939855.1 Candidatus Angelobacter sp. | reverse complement strand
ACTTTTTACCACTGGGGCGCGATCATTGTAGGGCCAGGTTACGCTGACCCGATTCAGTTCAAAGCTGGGAATCCCTACGGCGCGTCATTCACGAGCAACAACGGCGCCCTCAAAGCGGACGAGACTGCGCTGGCGGCTGCGCGCTTCCAAGGCAGGCGCGTAGCGGAATTGGCTGCCCAGTTTGTCGCTGGACGCAACGCTTAGCTGGGCGCACGCCAGGAGTGGACTATGGAACGTATCGGAATGCGCCTATTGATTGGGCCAGGTGCTCGACTTGAAAACTAAGCTGATATCAATCTTTGCTGCCGCGGTGATCTGCCTTGGAGCCGACTGTGCCATGGCAGCCCACGCCGGACTGAGCTCGGCAACATCAGCCGACGCGACCGCTCATGCCAAACCTGTATCAGTTACCCCGGAAAAAGCCGAACACGGGCCTTCGCAAAAGCCAGTAGAAATCGCCAGGATGTTTGGATTTCCCATCACTAATTCCATGGTTTTTAGCTGGATTGTTGCCGTGGGACTCATTGTTTTTGCTCAGGCTGCCACGCGGCAAATGAAGCCGGTTCCTGACGGCGCCCAGAATTTCTGGGAGTGGCTGGTGGAAGGCTTGTACACGTTTCTAGAAGACATCATCGGCTCGCACTTGGTGGAGCGAACATTCTGGTTTTTTGCCAGCGTCTTCATTTTCATTCTCACCGCCAATTGGCTTGGCCTGATTCCTGGAGTGGGCACCATCGGTTGGGGGCATCAGAGTGCGCATGGTTTTAGGATCGATCAACCCGTATTCCGCGGTGCCAACGCGGATGTGAACCTGACGCTTGCCATGGCCCTGATCTTTTTCGCCTGCTGGCTCATCTGGGCACTTCAGGAAGATGGCCCAGTTGGATTTCTTAAGGAACTGTTTGCTCCAAAGGGCGAGACGGACGGTTTGATGAAAGTGGTTATGGTGATTGTGTTCTTCGCTTCAGGATGTTTGGAGATTGTATCGATTTTGTTTCGGCCGGTTTCACTGAGCTTTCGTCTCTACGGCAACGTTTTCGCAGGCGAGAACATGCTGGACGCCATGAGCACGATGGTTCCCAGGCTGGGCTGGCTATTGCCGATTCCGTTTTACTTTATGGAGCTGCTCGTGGGCGTGGTTCAGGCTTTGGTCTTCATGTTGCTGACCGCTGTTTTCACGCTGCTGATTTGCCAGCGCGATGAAGAACCTACGGCGGCACAGAGTTGAATCGTAGATTTTCGGCCGCTCGCGTAGTCAATCATAAGAGCCGGTTAGAAAGGAAAGGAGAAATCAAATGAATGGAAGTATACACGTAGGTCTGGCCGCTCTCGGAGCAGCCATTGGTGTGGGATTAATTGGCGCGAAGGCTTCGGATGCGGTGGGGCGTAATCCGGTGGCGTCTACGAAGATTCTCGTCCAGTCGATTCTGGCTATTGCCTTCGCGGAAGCAATCGTGTTCTACGCGCTGTTTCTCGTGAAGTAAGGGGACATTCAGGACGCAGAACGAAAGCGTTTGGCGCCCGCCGATAAGAGAGTTTGATTATGCACGTTTTGGCATTGCTGGTGACAACGGGTGGTGGAGGGCAGATCGAAGAGATTGCCAAGACCTTTGGTGTGGACTGGCCTCATTTGATCGCTCAAATTATTAGCTTCAGCATTGTTTGTATTCTTCTTCAGCGATTCGCCTACAAACCCGTTCTCAAAATGCTGGGGCAACGCAGGCAGCAAATTGCGCAAGGCCAGGCAAACGCTGAACAGATCAAGGCCGAGCTGGCCGGCACCGAGGAGCGGCGCAAGGACATACTCGACCAGGCCAACGTTCAAGCCAGCAAGCTGATCGAAGAAGGACGGGCTGCCGCTACCCGTGTGCAGGAGCAGGAAACACAAAAAGCCATCGCTGCAGCCGAACAGATTATTGTCAAGGCGCAAGAGGCCGCGGTACAGGAGCGGGCGCGCATGCTCGCGGAACTCAAATCGCACTTTGGCCGGCTGGTCGTAGAGACTTCGGCCATGGTTACAGGGAAGATTCTGACGGCAGAAGACCAACAGCGCTTGGCTGAGGAAACAGCGAACCAATTGACGTCTTGATTCGCAGAGCAAAACGCACAGAAGAAGACCAGAATGCAAAGCGCTAAACAACTCCGCCGTGAAGCCAAGCAGCTATTTCGCTTGTGCTTGGTTGCAGGATTGCTGGACGAGGACAGGGTTCGTCAAGCGGTAGAAAAAGTCGTCGAAGCCAAGCGCCGTGGCGCTTTTACTCTGCTGTCTTTGTTTCAGCGTCTGGTAAGACTGGAACGCTCTCGACACGCGGCTGAAGTCGCCAGCGCCACTGCGTTGCCGGCAGAGTTGCAGGCGAGTGTCCTGGCGAATCTCGAGCGCCTGTATGGGCCGGGGTTGAACACTTCGTTTGTTCTTAATCCGGGGTTGATCGGAGGAATGCGCATCCAGGCAGGCAGTGATGTCTATGACGGAAGCGTGCGATCCGGATTGGCCGCTGTGGAGAGAAGTTTTTTGAACGGAATTTGACGCTCTTGCAAGCTTGAGATCGCTTTGATCGGGGCGAAAGGAATTATGGCTGACCTCTTACAGGAAATTGAAGCTCAAATTACGGGAGCTAAGGCCACGGCTGCAAGGCAGAACGTGGGCGTTATTCGCGAAGTCGGCGACGGTGTCGCCAGAGTGGAAGGCCTCAGTGACGCGATGCTCAACGAAATGCTTGACCTCGGC
Source organism: Candidatus Angelobacter sp. (assembly GCA_035939855.1). Classification (GTDB taxonomy): domain Bacteria; phylum Acidobacteriota; class Terriglobia; order Terriglobales; family Acidobacteriaceae; genus Angelobacter. The sequence continues at coordinate 1,686 of DASZFK010000006.1, read as the reverse complement.
CACGGCATCACCGGCTTGGCTTTGGATCTCGATGAGACCGAAGTTGGCGTGGTGATTTTGGGAGATTACACCCGGCTCCAAGAAGGGGACGAGGTACGCACCACGGGTAAGTTGCTGCAGGTGCCTGTCGGCAAGGGACTATTGGGGCGCGTCGTAAATATGCTGGGAGAGCCAGTGGACGGCAAGGGCCCCATTAGGAGCGATGTTGCCTATCCAGTCGAGAAAATGGCTCCGGGCATCATCCGCCGCCGCCCCGTCAGCCAGCCGGTACAAACGGGCATCATGGCAATCGACTCAATGATTCCGATTGGCCGAGGACAGCGGGACTTGATCATCGGCGACCGGTCAACCGGCAAGACAACCATCTGTATAGATTCCATCATCAACCAAGCCCGTCTCAACAAAGCCGCTGAAGCAGCTAACGACAAGACATTCCGCCCGCTGTATTCCATTTACGTAGCCATTGGGCAGAAGCAGTCGAGTATTGCCCGCACCATCGCCGTACTCGAGGAAGCCGGGGCGATGCCCTACACGATCATCGTTGCATCTCCCGCTGCCGATTCGGCTACGAATCAGTACTTGGCTCCATTCGCTGGGGCTGCCATGGGCGAGTGGTTTATGGATAATGGCATGGACGCGCTGATCGTCTTTGACGACTTGTCCAAGCATGCAGTGGCATACAGGCAGGTATCACTGATATTAAAGCGGCCGTCGGGCCGTGAAGCATATCCGGGAGATGTGTTCTATCTTCACAGCCGCTTGCTGGAACGCGCGGCGCGCGTCGGCGAAAAGTATGGCAACGGATCGCTAACCGCTCTGCCCATTATTGAAACGCAGGCTGGAGACGTATCCGCTTACATACCCACCAACGTCATCTCAATTACGGACGGCCAGATCTACTTGGAAACAGACTTGTTCTATCAGGGCGTTCGGCCGGCGATCTCCGTAGGCTTATCGGTTTCTAGAGTTGGGTCGGAGGCCCAGCTAAAGGCCATGAAGCAGGTTGCTGGACAGCTCAAGGGTGACCTCGCTCAATTTCGCGAACTGGCAGCCTTCGCCCAGTTCGGCTCGGAACTGGATGCCAAGACGCAGGCGAAGATCGACGGCGGCAAGCGCATTGTCGAGATCTTCAAGCAGCCCCAGTACAGCCCGATTCCTGTCGAGGTTCAGGTAGCTGTGATTTGGGCGGTTCAAAACGGCTATGTGGATGATGTGCCTACAAACCGGGTCAAGGAATTCCAGAATAAGCTGACTGAGTATCTGAGCACGCGCAAGGCTGAGCTGCTCCAGAAAATCGACAACAAGAAAGGGCTCAGCACCACGTTGGTGGCGGAGTTGAAAGCTGTGGCCGACGAATTCAAACAGACTTGGAAATGAACATACGGACTGTTGACCATGCATAGTACTCGCGACTTACGGCGCCGCATCCGCTCCATCAGCAGCACTGCACAGATTACAAAAGCGATGCAGATGGTGGCGGCATCAAAAATGCGCAAGGCTCAGGAAGCCGCCCGCGCTGGCCGGCCTTTTGGCTACTTGTTGTACCGCATCCAGCGTGAAGCCACGACTCGGATGGGCGAGTTCAGCCATCCCTTGTTGGAAGTCCGTCCCGTCCGCAACCGGGCGGTCATCCTGATCGGCGCCGATAAGGGCTTGTGCGGGGCACTGAACACCAACCTGTTCCGC
>DASZFK010000005.1:0-6292 GCA_035939855.1 Candidatus Angelobacter sp. | reverse complement strand
CCGATCACCCGATCACCCGATCACCCGATCACCCGATCACCCGATTCTTGATATCATGCAGCGTTCTTCCAAAGGTGAAACTATGACGCATTCTTTGTCTTTTTCGCGCCAGGGCTGTCGCTTGATCCTCTGCATCTTGCTGCTCATCGTATTGCTGTGCGGCGGCGCCACCATTAGCGCTGGACCTGTAGCCGACGACACCATCTCCATCGGAGTGGTGTTGCCAATCACCGGACGCGAGGGCAAACCAGGCCAGTTCCAAAAAGAAGGCATTGAACTGGCGATCAAGAAAATCAACGATTCCGGCGGAGTTTCGGTCAAGGGAAAGAAGATGATGCTCAAGGAAGTTTTTTATGACGACAGCTCAGATTCTCACAAGTCTGCGGCCCTCGCCGAACGCGCCATGAGTTCCGACAACGTCACCGCCGTCCTGGGCGGCTATTCCACCGCTCTGGGCGAAGCGGAAGCGGTGATGCCTGACCGGTATCAAACGCCCTGGATCGCCACCGGCGCCGGGGCCACCAGCATCTTTGCTCACGGCTATCAATATGTATTTGGCATTTTGAGCCCAATCACGGGATTAGGAACAACAACTGCAGAGTTCTTAGGCAGCCTGGTGGATCAGCACAAGCTCAAGAAGGGCCTGAAGCTCGCCCTCGTTGTGGAAAATACCGACCACGGTATTGACTATGTTAATGGGATTCAGCAATGGATCAAAGACCATCCTGGATACTTCACGGTGGTCTTCAATGAAAAATTCGAACTGGGCGGCGCTGACTTTTCCCCGTTGCTGCAGAAGGTCAAAGCCACAAGGGCCGACGTCTTCCTGAGCGACGCTCACCTGCAGGATTACATCACCATGCACCGGCAATACCTGCAGAGCGGCATGCATCATCAGATGATCAGCTATGGCGCCCGTGGTCCCGAAGTCGACGCGCGTAAGGCTCTTGGCGATGGCGTCAATTACATCTTCGCCGGAATCTGGTGGTCCGACAAGCTGCCCTATCCCCAAGTACAGCAATTCATCAAGGATTACAAAGCGCTCTGGGGCCGCGATCCCGACTCCTGGTATGCGGCAACAGCTTATGACGCCATGCGCATTCTCGCCCAAGCCATTAGCCAAGCCGGATCGACCGATAAAACTAAAGTCCGCGATGCTATGCGCAAGACAGTGTTGAAAGACTCACTGCTCCCAGGCGGAACAGTAAAATTCGGTCCCAACGGCCAAGTCGGATATCCTTTCGTGATCGTTCAAAACCAGCCAGGGGGAAAAGTAGAAATCGTCTTCCCTAAGAACGGAGCAACAGGAACGGCAATAGCGCCAACGCCGTAATACAAACTGTCATCCTTGTCATCCTGAGCAAGCCCGACCGACGCAGGAGGGAGGGCGCAGTCGAAGAGCTTGCCCTGAGGTGAAGCCGAAGGAACCCCGAAGTGACTCGGCCGACCATGCCGCATCAGGGAGTTTCAACGAGAATGCTAAGAGACCACGAATACACGCGAATAAACACGAATAAAAACCAAGAAATCCGAATCAAAATGCCTTTTATTCCTGGTTTTGTTTATCTCTTTTGTTTTTGATCTTGATTCGTGTTCATTCGCGTGTATTCGTGGCCAAAAGGTTTGGTTTTTCTCAGTGCCTCAGTGTCTTAGCCTGCCCTCGAGCGAAGCGAAGGGTGGTGGGTTTTGGGTTTGATTTGCCGTTGCTGTGCTTAATCTCATTCTTATGACTTTCGCAGATTTTCTTGATCCGCTCATCTCGGCGTTGCTGCTGGCTGGCATTTATGCGGCCATGTCTGTGGGCATGACCGTCATTTATGGCGTCATGAAGATTGTGAATCTGTCCCATGCCAGCTTCATGATGCTGGGCGCCTACTTTGCTTATGAGTTGTTCCAGCGATTGCATCTCGATCCGGTGCTGGGTGCGGTGGCGGCGCTTCCCGTGTTTTTCGTGTTTGGCATGGGTGTCTATTGGGCGTTGGTGCGGTGGTTGCCCAAGTCCAACCAGCCCACTCTGCCGTCGTTGCTATTGATGTTTGGCCTCTCGCTCGTCTTGCAGAATATCGCCTACCTGATCTGGAAAAATGAAGATCGCTCCATTACCACCTCCTACACGCTTTCGGCTTTTCATATTGGTCCTTTTGATATTTCCAAGGTGCGCGTGATCGTATTTGTGGCGGCGGTGATCTCGATCATTGTCTTGCAAATTGCCCTGCGGCGAAGCTGGTTTGGCAGAGGCATGCGTTCCCTGGTCCAGAATCCTTATGCCTCGCAAATCGTTGGGGTCGACGATCGCCGAACCAGCATGTTGACCTTTGGATTAGGCACGGCCTTTGCCGGTTTTGCGGGCGCGCTGCTCGGACTGCTTTTTTCTTTCAGCCCTGATTTTGGCCGACCTTTTCTGTTGCGGTCGTTTGTGATCATCGTCCTTGGGGGTCTGGAGTCCTTTTCCGGGGTAGCTCTTGGAGCTTTGATTCTGGCTTTGCTCGAATCCTACAGCATCTTCATCCCACACATGGAAGCCAGCTATCAGCCGGCTATCTCCTATCTGTTGCTGGTGGTCGTGTTGCTGGTTCTGCCCCGAGGCATGGCGGGCCTGCTGGAAAGGAAGTGGCGGTCAGGATGAAACCTGCCATCCGGCGTCTCCTTCCTCAGACCATTCTGCCACTCGCGCTCTTCCTGGCGCTTTTGCTTTTGCCCGCTGTGGGGTTGAAGCCCAATGTGGTCCGCCTTCTCTTTATCACTTATGTGTGGACGATCACCAGCATCGCCTGGAACCTGGTGGGTGGTTTCACCGGCCAGGTTTCCTTCGGGTTTGCCGTCTTCTACGGATTGGGCGCCTACACTGCTGGGTTATTGATCAACGCCGGAGGCAGCCCCTACTTAGGATTCATCGAAGCGGCGGGGATCGCTGCCCTGGCATCCTTTCTTATCGGACTCCCGACATTTCGGCTGCGCGGCCCTTATTTTGCCATCGCAACCATCGGGATGACCGAAGCCGTGCGCGTGATCATGAGCAACCTACAGATCACCGGGGGAGCGAGTGGTCTGAGCATCATCGAGCATCGCCAGTTTCGACAGGTTGAGCATTACTATTCCGCGCTGGTGGCGGTTGCGTTGGCAGTCATAGTGTCAATGCTGATCGCCAGGAGCCGCTTTGGCCTGGCGTTGCGGGCCATCAAGCAGGATGAAGACGCAGCCGCAGCCCTCGGCGTGAATCCATACCAGTCGAAGCTGTGGGTACACGCCATTGCCGCGGCGCTGACCGGGATTGCAGGCGCGCTCCATGCCCGATATCACGTATTTATCGATCCCAGCGGAGGCCCGGGCGGCGTATTTGCCTTTCAGACAGGAATTTCCATCCTGCTGATGCCGGTCATTGGCGGGATCGGCACCGTGTGGGGACCGGTTTTAGGAGGCATGGTTTTTGGCATTGTAGAAGAAGAACTGGTCGTCAACTTCCCTAATTTCCATCTTCTGCTCTACGGAATATTGTTAATCTTGATCATCCTGCTCGAACCCGATGGTCTGGCTGGATTGCTGCGAAGGATTTTCGGCTTGGTGAGGAGTTCCAATGGCAATTCTAAAAGTTAACAGCCTCACCAAATACTTTGGAGGAGTGGCCGCGCTCAAGGATGTAAGCTTTGAGATTCCAGAGAAGCAGATTTGCGGCTTCATCGGCCCAAACGGAGCAGGCAAGACGACCCTCTTCAGTTTGATCACCGGAGCGATTCGACCTTCGAAGGGACGAGTTGAGTTGCGCGGACGAAATGTGACCGGCAAGAGCTGTTCCTCGCTCGTGAAAATGGGCGTCGCGCGCACTCATCAGATCGTCCGTCCGTTTCGGGTAATGACGGTGCTTGAAAACGTTCAACTCGCTGTCCACTTCGGTCGCCAGGGTATTGGTCGAACTTCCCATGCTAAGGAAAGAGCCATGGAAGCGCTCAATCTGGTCCATCTCGACAAGAAAGCCAACCTTCTGGCCTCGGTCCTTTCTTTGGGAGAGCAAAAACGTCTGGAGGTAGCGCGTGCCCTCGCCACCAGCCCCGATCTGCTGCTCCTCGACGAGGTCTGCGGCGGCCTGGCTCCAGCGGAAACACAAGCCATGCTGGACCTCATTCAGCAGATTCGCGCGCGCGGCACAACCATCATGTACGTGGAACACGACATGAAAGCGGTCATGTCGGTCTGCGACCGCATCACAGTCCTAAACTTCGGCCAGAAACTGGCAGAAGGAAAGCCCGATGAGATACAAAATAATGAGGCGGTCATCGACGCATATCTGGGGAAAGCACATTTGGGCGATGAACGATAGGATTCCATTAGAATCTGATTTTATGATAATATGATTCTATGAAGGAAAAGACCATAACTGTCACTGAAGCTGCCCGCAATTTTGCTGATTGCATTAATCGGGCGCACTATCAAGACACGACGTTTGTGTTAATTAAGAACGGGTTGCCCTTTGCTCGCCTTGTTCCTGGTCGTGAAAAAGTTTGTACCGGACGCGATTTGGCTGAGGCCTTGGATAAAGTTGATCTACCGGCAAGCGAAGCTAAAGCGTGGCGTCGTGATTTGCAAGCTGCTCGCAAAATTCTCAAAGCGCCGGTTGATCGATGGCAATAATCCTGGATGCTGATGTGATTATTCGTGGTGAGAAGGGAATTTTTGACTTTCGCGCTTGGTTGCGCTCGCGCCAAGACGACCGGTTTGAAGTCGCTGCGATTACAGTTGCCGAGCTTTGGCATGGAGTCGAACGGGCAACAGGAGCACACAGGGTAAGACGTCAGAAATATCTACAAAGTGCTCTGGAGTCGCTACCGATCATTCCTTATACAGAAAGCAGTGCATATCAACACGCGCGAATATGGGCTGAGTTGGAGTCTTCAGGAAAAATGATCGGCTTTTACGATCTGATCATCGGGGCCATAGCATTGGACAGGGGCAGTGAAGTGGCAACCTTCAACCGGCGACACTTTGACCAGATAACGGGACTAACAGTCATCGAACCTAAACTCTAGCAGCGTGGAGTGAACGTGCAGTTCATGTTTTGACTTTGCGTCCTTAGCGCCCTTTGCGGTGTAATGGTTCCCCATGGTCGAACCGCTTCTCATGGCTGTGAACCTCGAAGTCTGTTACGGGGCAGTGCGAGTCCTGTGGGGAATCTCGTTTTCCGTTGCCCAGGGACAGGTCACGTGCATCATCGGCTCCAACGGCGCAGGAAAGACAAGTACATTGAACGCCGTTGCAGGAGTGCTTCCAATCCGATCGGGGAAGCTCATGCTTCGTGGTGAAGATGTTACTTCGGTGCCGGCGATCGAGCGGGTCAAGCACCACCTCAGCCTGGTGCCCGAGGGTCGCCAACTATGGCCGGGAATGTCAGTCGAAGAAAACCTCCTGATGGGCTGCTTTCTTCCTAATCTGCGCAAGCATGCCCATTCGCGTTTAACGAGGATTTATGATCTGTTTCCACGCTTGAAAGAAAGAAGAAATCAACTGGCGGGAACGCTCTCCGGCGGCGAACAGCAAATGTGCGCCATCGGACGAGGACTCATGCCTGAGCCTCAACTCCTGATGCTCGACGAGCCATCGCTGGGCCTGGCCCCCAAACTGGTCGAAGAAATCTTCGAAATGATCCGCAACATCGCCAACCAGGGAGTCACGATCCTGCTCGTAGGACAAAACGTGAACTATACACTCCAGGTTGCCGACTACGGTTATGTGATGGAGGTAGGCCGCATTACCATTGAAGGCCCCTCGAAAACGCTAGCCAGCAACGAACACGTCCGCGAAGCTTATTTAGGCATTTGAACGTTCCAAGGGAACGAGGTCAAGCAGCCGCTCCCGGCTGTGGACGATCGGAATTACCCAATTACCAAATTCTTAAGGGTTTAATTCTTCGGATATGGCATGTCGAATAGCTTCAGTATGCCACGAACAACTTCAAACGGATCCACTCCATCCATGTTAGCCAAAGCTGCCGCTGCGAAATGCCTTCCGGGAATGATTGCCATAGCGGTGCTCGTTCCCTGCTGGCTCCCGCTGTGGGCCACGTACTTGTCGTCGCCGATCATCAGCACGCCAAAGCCGAGGCCATAGTTTGACATCTTCCCGCCGGCAAGCTTCGTAGGAGTCCACATCCTTGTGAGCGTTTCTGCTTTGAGGATCTTGCCATCCATAAGAGCTTGCGCGAAATGCATCAGATCTTCAGCGGTTGTTACGTATCCGCCGCCGGGGATTTTGTAGCTGCTGTCCATCAACCCGGCGTTCTTCACCTGGCCGCCAATTTTCT
>DASZFK010000004.1:0-2922 GCA_035939855.1 Candidatus Angelobacter sp. | reverse complement strand
TTCCTTGATCAATGGCTGGACAACCGTGTTGATGGCTGCCGGATTAGGCACCGTGGCTCTATGTGCAAGCCTGGCTGTATATCTGCTGCGGGAGAAAGAATGAATGGGAATTTAAAATTTGCAATTTATAAATTGTAATTTCCAAGTCTCGCTGATCAGTCCAAATCAGCGTATCAGTGCTGAGTTTTTTGGTTGAGGCTGCGATGTGTCTCTTTGTGTTTGGCTTTCATCTTGCACGACCGGCGAAGAAAGAACTGAGAAATCGGCGAAGAAGGCTGAAAGCTGAGTGCTAATTGCCAAATGCTCTCTTGCGTGTTAGGCTGTTTAAGTCACTAAAGGACAAGTATTTAGATATAGGAGTGCACCAGTTTCAGTGTTAGCGAGAGAGCAAAAAACCGACGTTATTCACCGCTTCCGCACGCATGATTCAGATACCGGCAGCCCGGAAGTTCAGATTGCCATTCTGAGTGAAAGAATCGGCGAGTTAACGGAGCACTTCAAAGCCCATAAAAAGGACCACGCCTCCCGGCGGGGTCTTCTCATGATGGTGAGCAGGCGTCGCCGTCTGTTGGACTACCTGAAGGAATACGACACCGAACGCTACAAGAGCGTCATCCAAAAACTTGGCATTCGCAAGTAATCGAATCGACGGCATCGGTTATGTTTACCGAGAATTTAGATGGCGGGAGGAGTGTATCCTGCCGCCATTGCGTGCGTGAGGACTCTCTCTGAAAATCCCAACTGCTGGTTCTCCTGGAAATGAGGAACTATGAAGCAGACAGCCACCGTGGAACTTGCAGGCGGCAAAACCCTCCATTTTGAGACCGGACATTTAGCAAAACAGGCCCAAGGCTCGGCCATCGTCCGCTTGGGCGACAACGTTGTTTTAGGCACCGCATGTGCCAGCCCCAACCCCCGCGAAGGAATCGATTTCTTTCCGCTCACCGTCGATTATCGTGAATACACTTATGCCGGAGGACGCATCCCGGGCGGGTTTATCAAGCGCGAAGGCCGCCCCAGTGAACGCGAAGTTCTTACCTGCCGCCAGATTGATCGTCCCATCCGCCCGCTGTTCCCTGAAGGATTCCGTAACGAGACCCAGATCATTGCGCTGGTTCTCTCCGCCGATACTGAAAACGATCCCGACATCCTGGGCATCAATGCGGCATCCTGCGCCCTGACCCTTTCGGATATTCCTTTCGCTGGTCCGGTGGGCGCGGTACGCATCGGCCTGATCGACGATCAGTTTATCGTCAACCCCACCTACGCGGAGATGAACGAGAGCCTTCTCAACATTACTGTGGTGGGCTCGTCCGAAGGTATCCTGATGATCGAATCCGGGGCCAAAGAGGTTCCGGAAGAAAAAGTGATCGACGCGATTGAGTTTGCCCACGTCGAAATCAAAAAGATCTGTGCCGCTCTGTCTGACCTGGCTGGCCGCGCGGGCAAGCCCAAACGCGACGTACCGGCGGCTGAAGTTGATGAGGCCTATTACAGCGGCCTGAAAAAGAAGGTCGGGGACGAGTTGACCGACGCTCTGGATACAGCCAAACATGACAAGACCGAAAGCTATGCCAAGGTCAAAGAGATAAAAGACCGATTGAAGGCGGAATTGCCGGAAGATGACGAAGAGGCCAAGACCAAGCTCTCTCATTATTATGAACTGCTGCGGGAACGAATCTTCCGTGAGCAGGTCACCAAGCACCGCCGCCGTCCTGATGCCCGCGCCTTCGATGAGATCCGCAATATCTGGATTGAACTTGGCGTGCTCCCGCGCACCCACGGCTCAGCCATCTTTACTCGCGGTGAAACCCAGGCCCTGGTCACCACCACCCTGGGCACTCCCGACGACATGCAGCGCATTGAAAGGTTTGAGGGCGAGACCAAAAAACGCTTCATGCTGCATTACAACTTCCCGCCTTTCTCTGTGGGCGAGGTCGGCCGGATGACCGGCGTCGGCCGCAGGGAAATCGGTCACGGGGCGCTGGCTGAGCGCGCCATTTCCGCGGTGCTGCCTACGCTGGAGAACTGGCCTTATGCCATGCGCGTCGTCTCTGACATTCTGGAGTCCAACGGTTCTTCCTCCATGGCGACCGTTTGCGGAGCCTCGCTTTCGCTGATGGATGCCGGTGTTCCCTTGGTATCTGCAGTGGCTGGAGTGGCCATGGGCCTGGTGAAGGAAGAAAGTTCTTACGCTATCCTGACCGATATTGCCGGGGCCGAAGATCATTACGGTGACATGGACTTCAAAGTTGCCGGCACGCGCAAGGGAATTACCGCCTTGCAGATGGATATCAAAGTCTCCGGCATCACTTCGCAGATCATGCGCGAAGCCATGGAGCAGGCCCGTCGTGGACGTTTGTTCATCCTGGACAAGATGGAAGAAACCATCGCCGGCCATCGTGAGAAGATCTCGTCGTTCGCTCCGCGCATCTACACCCTGCAAATTCCCGTGGACAAGATTCGCGACCTGATTGGTCCGGGCGGCAAGATGATCCGCAGCATCATCGAGCAGACCGGCGTGAAAATCGATGTAGATGACAGTGGCCGGGTCAATGTCGCATCCAACGATGAAGCGTCAGCGGCCAAAGCCATTCAGATCATTACCGACCTCACCGCTGTACCTGAAATCGGCAAGACCTACCTTGGTAAAGTCGTTCGGCTGGCCGAGTTTGGCGCATTTGTCGAGATCATTCCCGGCACCGACGGCCTGCTGCATATCAGCGAAATTGCTGAGCATCGGGTAAAAGAAGTGAAGGACGAACTGAAGGAAGGCGACCAGGTTCTGGTGAAGGTCCTGGGAATCGAAGGGAATCGCATTAAGCTCTCCCGCAAGGCGATCCTCAGGGAACAGCGCGCCAAAATGCCGCCCCCTGAGGGTGGTGGCGGTGGCGGAGATGGCCACGCCCGTCCTGAGGGCGG
>DASZFK010000003.1:0-6998 GCA_035939855.1 Candidatus Angelobacter sp. | reverse complement strand
CTTGGAGGCCGCGCGTGAGAGGGAAGTACGCACCTTGTTCGTCACCGGCGGAGTGGCTGCCAACAGTGAGTTGCGCGCAACCTTCGAGAAAGAGGCTGCCATCGAAGGCCTGCCGGTGTATTTCCCCTCGCGCAAGCTCTCAACCGACAACGCAGCCATGATCGCTGCAGCCGCTTATCCAAAATTTCTCATTGGTGATTTTGCTGCCCCTGAATTCTCGGCCGAGGCGTCGTTAGCGTTGAGATGAACCGACCGTGGTCTTTTTACGCGCACGCTGAAACATTCTTTGGTCGAACCAAAGTGATGTTGCCGAGGCTCTAGCCAAAAGAAAGAGAACTTAGGCTTCTTCTTTTTCTTCCGTTCCTATGTTCTCTTCAATCGCCATATCTCTGAACTCGCTGGAGTCAAAGACATCGCCGCATTCCTGGCATTCAACAAATTCTGCGTCTTCCTCGCGCGCCACGACTCGGACGCGTGAGTGCCTGCAAATTTTCTCCATATCCGTTGGTTCGGAAGGTCGTTTCGCGATAGGTAAATACGGGACTGGATTCATATTCGATTAGGCGTCTTTCTTTGCGTTGCCTGTCACGAATTGCGGGTATTTTATGCCCGTTATATCGGTTGTCAAGAGGGTTTCCGCATCCGCGCAGGAGATTGCTTCCACGTCGGTTCCAATGGATGAGAATTCCTGGGCCAAGGTTGCTGGAAATTCTTTTATGGCAGAGGATAGATGCCAGCCTCACGTGCATCTTGAATTAGTATTTGTTTAACAAATGAAGAATCATATTTCGCCATCCCCTTCTCCGCCGAAGCAACTGCGGTTTCGAAGGTGGCTCGTCCAGTGAGCGCTACGTCGATGAACAGAAACTTTGGAGACCCTTGGGCCACCCGGACGCCAACGTAGGCATGTCCAGGCACGATAACCACCGTCGTATCCATCCCCAGATTTTCAAATAACGACGCGTAAGTCACTGCTGCATCAATACAATTCGCGCTGCTGAGATTCAGGCTCTCACGTGGCATTCGTATGCGTTCGCTTACTTTCTTATTCCCGCCTAAGGTTAACGAACTTTTCACATACGACAAGCCCATCCGTTTCAGGGCTGCAAATATGGCCTGAGCTTCTCTTACAGTTTCTTGTTCTTGTTGGCTTGGATTCTTCCAATTTTCATACCCCGGCAGGCGGTGATCCGGAATATAGTTTTTTGCCTGTGCCAGCACAGCTTCCACCCTCGGATCATGGGGAGTAACCCAGGAAGCGATAAAAGGGGCATACTTGAAATCGCTTCCCCAATACATGTCGTCGGCCGAGCGCAGGTGGACCGGAGTTGTAGTCTCATAAACCGGATGCCCGGCCATATCAGTGATGGAAATCGAAGCGGTAGCGGCAGCAATTTCGTGATTGTTATAAAAGCGCGGCAGGAACGTTGGCGCAAACAGATAGGTCCTTTCCGCGCCTGCCGGAACATCGGCGATTTGTAGCTCCTGATCGCTCCAGCCCACAATCTGGACTGCGATCCTTTGGCGTAAAGATGCATCGTTGCGATTGGCAATGGTTACCGTAATCACGCCGAAGCCGCGATCGCTCTGCCGCAACAAAGACGCATAATTCGCAAACACCGGATAGATTTCGCCGTTCTCGCCGGCTTGCACCGTATAGACTGGTCCACGATTCGGTGTTGGCTTGGGGCGTACATCGCCGCGATCCGCAGAATCACTGGCGAATGCCGATGAAATCAGAAGAAAAATTCCAAGTGCGCAGAGTCTTAGTGAACACATTTCATATTGCAGAATAAAGGACTAGGAAAACGAAACAATCCAGCGTATCCCTTACCGGTCAAGGCTGAGGGATTAAGGCCGATGAAATGTGTCGTATAGACACCCCAAAGAAGATTTGGAGTTGGCCCGGCGCAACAAAAAGAAATATCAGAGGTCGCAATGAAGCAAAGAAACGAATGACGGAGTCGATCATACGAGTTCAACCTTTGATAGTTCTTTGGAAGAAGAAAGTATCCGCGAGGAAGTCGACGCTGTGGCGGTTAAGCGTGTGCTTGCCGGGCAGCTTTCCGAAGCAAGGCGGAAAACCAAAAGATAGTTCTTCAGATCGTCGACGCTAAAGCGAGTTGAAATCCGACCTTTTTAGCCCTATTTTCTAAACCATTCAATGCATGGAATTTACGTCCAATCACCAATTTACGCCATTCCCTGTCTCCACTTGCATAAAACACGATTCCACATCTAAAATGAATATACGACCAAAAAGGTCGTAATTGGTTTTAGCCCATGCTGAAGTTGACCAAAAAAGCCGACTATGGCCTGATTGCGGTGAAGCATCTGGCCGAATGTGGCGATCCCAGTTCGTGCAGCGCCAAGGACATTGCCGATGCCTATGGGATTCCTCCGGCGGCGTTGGCCAAGATTCTTCAAAAGCTGGTAAAGAGCAATTTGCTGGTTTCGCACCATGGCACCAAGGGCGGATACGCGTTGGCGCGCAGCGCGGAAAAGATCAGCGCCCTTGAGGTCATCAAGGCCATTGATGGACCGCTGTATATGACCTCCTGCGGCGATGCGACCCATGGGTGCTACCAGCGTGTTAAGTGCACGGTCCGCGAACCTCTACGCAAAGTGAATGAGAGCATTCAGCAGGTTTTGGGCCGCCTCTCCATCGCCGAAATGCGGGAGCATCCTGAAGAAATGGAAGAACCAGTTTCAAAGATCGATCATCGCGACCTGGTCACTTTAAGCACGAATCAAGTTTAGGAGACGAGAAGCAAATGAGCGGTAACGGAACAAACGGCCACACCCCCAACGGCATCAAGTTGCCGATTTATATGGATAACCACGCCACCACGCCCCTTGACCCTAGAGTGCTGGAGGCGATGACTCCTTATTTCACCAATATGTTCGGTAATGCTGCCAGCCGCAACCACCAGTTCGGTTGGGAAGCCGAGGCGGCCGTTGAAACCGCCCGTGAGCAAATCGCCAAGCTGATCGGCGCCACTGCCAAGGAGATCATCTTTACCTCGGGCGCTACCGAGAGCGACAACCTAGCCATCAAAGGCGTGGCGGAGATGTATCGCGAGAAAGGGAACCACATCATTACCCCGGTGACCGAGCATAAGGCCGTGCTCGATACCTGCAAGCGTCTGGAAAAATACGGATACAAGGTCACCTACCTTCCAGTAAAACCGGATGGCCTGGTCGATCTCGATCAGCTCAAGGCTGCATTCACCGACAAGACCATTCTGGTCAGTGTGATGGCCGCGAACAATGAGATCGGTGTCCTGCAGCCTTTGCAAGAAATTGGGAAGCTTTGTCGCGAGCGTGGCGTGCTCTTCCATTCCGACGCGGTGCAGGCTCTGGGCAAAGTGCCGCTCGACGTCAACAAGATGAACATCGATCTGGCGTCGCTGACTGCGCACAAGCTCTATGGACCCAAGGGATGCGGCGCCCTTTATGTGCGCCGGAAAAATCCGCGCGTACAGATTTCGGCCATCATTGATGGCGGAGGACACGAGCGCGGAATGCGTTCTGGTACGCTCAACGTCCCTGGCATTGTGGGCTTCGGCAAGGCCTGCGAGATCGCACGCCTCGACATGCCTCAGGAAAGCGCTCGCATTGGCGCCCTGCGGGACCGACTGAAAGACAAGCTTACCTCTGCGCTCGACCAGGTATTCATCAATGGCAACATGGATCATCGTCTGCCGGGGAACCTGAACATCAGCTTCCTCTATGTGGAAGGCGAGTCGCTGCTGATGGGTATCAATGATGTGGCGGTTTCCAGCGGTTCGGCCTGCACCTCGGCCACGCTTGAGCCTTCTTACGTCCTCAAATCACTGGGATTGGGCGATGATGTTGCCCACAGCTCTATACGTTTTGGCATTGGCCGGTTTAATACCGAAGCTGAGGTTGATTACGTTGCCGATCGTCTGATTAACGTGGTGAGCAAGCTGCGTGAGCTCTCGCCGCTCTATGAAATGGTCAAAGAAGGCATTGATCTGAGCAAGATCCAATGGCAGACCGAAGGGCACTAAAGAATTTGGTAATTGGGTAAATTGGTAATTGGGAAATTTGAAATTTGCGTAAGCCTGCGGTTTAAGTTAGAACGAGTTATCAAGAGGAGAACAAGATGGCATATAGCAACAAAGTCCTGGACCATTACACAAATCCGCGAAACGTTGGAACCCTCGACAAGAACAGTACCGATGTAGGCACCGGGTTGGTGGGCGCGCCTGAATGCGGCGACGTGATGCGTCTCCAGATCAGGGTCAATCCTGAGACACACGTAATCGAAGAAGCCAAATTCAAGACCTTTGGCTGCGGATCGGCCATTGCTTCTTCTTCGTTGGCTACGGAGTGGATTCAGGGCAAGAGCGTGGATGATGCTCTGAAGATTTCCAACACCGACATCGTGAAGGAGCTCTCGCTGCCTCCGGTAAAGATTCACTGCTCGGTGCTGGCGGAAGATGCGATTCGCTCAGCCATCAACGACTGGAAGAAGAAGCATCCGGAAGCGCATACGGGAACACCTGCGGGCGCTGAAGCCACGACTACAGCATAAGTCGTAGTTGCTTCAGGCCAGGAGATCGGAAATGGCTCTTACTCTGGACAGCCCGGTGCTCAATGCCGACAATGCGTCGCCCAACGCCAAGAGCGTGCAGGTGACCGAGCGGGCATTGGCGCGCGTTCGTGTGGCCATGGAGAAAGAAGGAATTACTCCATCCCAGGGCGGATTGCGGCTGGGTGTCCAGGGAGGCGGCTGCTCAGGGCTGAGTTACAACATCCGCTTCGACACGCAGCCCCGCGAACGTGACCGGGTGTTCCAGTTTGGCGACGTTCGCCTCTTCGTGGACCCAAAGTCGTTCATCTATTTGAGCGGCATGGTTCTGGATTACGAGAACACGCTGATGAAACAAGGTTTTAATTTCATCAATCCCAACGCCTCCAGGTCGTGCGGCTGCGGCTCATCGTTCTCGGCGTAATCTCCTCTTTGTATTTTTTGCAACGGCGTGGGAAAGTCATCTCCCGCGCCTGCGCTTAGCTTTGAAGATCATGGCAACTCAGTTGACACAAACCGCTCAAGAGACAGCCTGCTGGTCCTGTGGCCAGGCGACTTCGCTACACTTTTGTGAGGCTTGCGGCAAGATCCAGCCCCTGCAGGATGTCGATTTTTTCACTATGCTTGGGTTGCCGCGCAAATTGCACATCGATATGGCAGCCCTCGAGCGGGAATTTTACCGGCTCAGCCGCAAACTTCATCCCGATCTCTTTGCCCGAGCCACGGCGCGTGAGCAAGAGTGGAGCACGGGAAAAACATCGCAACTCAATGATGCGTACAGAGCCTTGAAGGATCCGATCGCGCGCACGGCTTATCTGCTGGAACTCGAAGGCGTGAAGCTGGAAGAGCAGTCCCGCAATGCCACCGATTCGGCTCGCATGAGCGGCGTCGAGAAAAAACAGGTAGTCCCGCCCGACCTGCTGGAAGAGGTTTTTGAGCTGAATATGCAGCTTGAAGAGATGCGCATGAACAAGCAAATGGGCGAAGACGATCCAAACATTACACGCGATCTACAGGCTGCAAGACAAAAATTTGAACAGAAAATGAATGAGCTCACCGGCGAGCTTCAGCGCAATTGGGATCAATGGGACGCGCTCATCCCTCCGGGAGAAGCCGAGCCGCAAGATCGGGAGTCGCGTGCTCGCGTTCGCAATCAGATGGTGGATCTGCTGAATCGTAGGTCCTACATTCGTAATCTGCTGCGGGATGTGAATGAGGCATTAGCTTAAGGGAAACATGGCAGAAGAACGCATTGTCGGCATCGACCTGGGAACCACCAACTCCCTGGTTGCTTACATGGAGGGAGACGCGCCGGTCGTAATACCCGGCGAAGACGGCTCCAACCTTGTGCCTTCCGTTGTAGGCTTGGATCAAAACAATCAGTTCATTGTAGGCAATACTGCGCGTACCATTCTCATCGAGCATCCGGAGCGCGCGGTCTATTCCATCAAGCGCCTGATGGGGCGCGGCATCGACGATGTCCAGGAAGAACTTAAACTCTTCCCGTTTCGTATTGCCGAAGATGTCAAGCCCGGCGAGGTCCTGCGAATCAAACTGGGTGATCGCGAATTCACTCCGCCGGAAATTTCCGCCCTGGTGTTGCGCCAGCTTAAAAAGAACGCCGAGCGTTTTTTCGGATCGCCGATCACCAAAGCTGTCATCACCGTGCCCG
The DNA here is from genome assembly GCA_035939855.1 of Candidatus Angelobacter sp. GTDB lineage: Bacteria > Acidobacteriota > Terriglobia > Terriglobales > Acidobacteriaceae > Angelobacter. Next base: position 768 of record DASZFK010000003.1, on the reverse strand, counting down.
CGTATTTCAACGATGCCCAACGGCAGGCCACCAAAGATGCAGGCCGCATTGCCGGTCTTGAAGTCCTGCGCCTGGTTAACGAGCCGACTGCCGCATCCCTGGCTTATGGCTTGGATAAGACGCATGACGGCATTGTGGCCGTCTACGACTTGGGCGGCGGAACATTTGACATTTCCATTCTCAAGCTGCACGAAGGCATCTTCGAGGTGCTCGCGACCAATGGCGATACACACTTGGGCGGGGATGATATTGACAATCTCTTGCTCGCCATTGCCCTTGATGACATCGCCGGGGACCTGAAACTCGACCTGCGGCGCAACGGAGAGGCCATTCAAGCCCTGCGCAAGGCTGTCATCGAAACGAAGATTGCGCTGTCATTCAAGTCCGAAGCTCAAATCGATGTCGATCTGCCTCAAGGCCATCGCTATCAACGCACCATTACCCGCGAGCAGTTCGAGCAATTGATTGAGCCAATTATTCAGCGCACCGTGGCCCCGTGCAAGCAGGCCTTGGTCGACGCTAAGCTCCAGCCCAGCCAGATTGAAGAAGTCGTGCTCGTAGGTGGCTCAACAAGAATTCCGCGCGTTCGCGCCTTGGTGAAAGGACTGTTCGAAAGGGAACCACACAGTGAGTTGAACCCCGATGAAGTCGTCGCCTTGGGCGCCGCCGTGCAGGCCCACATTCTTTCCGGCGGATCGGCGGCCACGAAGGACATGTTGTTGCTCGATGTGACTCCGCTATCCCTGGGTATCGAAGCTTTGGGTGGCG
>DASZFK010000002.1:0-8375 GCA_035939855.1 Candidatus Angelobacter sp. | reverse complement strand
AACAACCTTCGTGAGCGCCTCTTCGATCACATCATATACGTGGTCAAGTTCTTTGGCGGTGATGACGTAAGGGGGCATAACGTAGATCACGTTGCCAAGAGGGCGCAGCAGGACGCCATGATCTAAAAAGAATTTATAAAGACGCGGCTTGAGACTGGAAAAATATCCTGGATCCGGCGCCTTTAACTCGATGGCTGCGATCGTGCCGATTTGCCGCGTCTCGTCAACCCCTGCGTGGGACGACAACCGGCACAAACGCCGCTCATGATGGTGGGCGATTCCACTGATGCGTCCAAAGACGTCTTCTGTTTCAAAAATCTCCAGGTTGGCGACGGCTGCGGCGCAGATTATTGGGTTTCCAGTGTAGGAGTGGCCATGAAAAAAGCTCCGGCCCGGACCATCGAATTCCCGGAAAATTGTTTGGGTGCATAAGGTCGCGCCCAAAGGAAGAACGCCTCCAGTAATGCCCTTCGAGAGGCACATCAGGTCAGGAGAAATTCCGGCCACGTCACAAGCAAACATTTTCCCGCAGCGCCCGAAGCCGGTGAGCACCTCGTCGGCAATCAGCAGGACATTGTAGCTTGTGCAAAGTTCCCGAACCCGCTGAAGAAACTCCAGCGGATGCACAATCATTCCTCCCGCACCCTGCAGCAGCGGCTCCACAATTACCGCAGCAATTTCCCCGCTCTTTTGTTGCAGCAGTTCGTCGAGTGCATCAACGCAATCGATCCGGCAGGTGGCGCGTTCTTTCCCAACCGGACAGCGCAGGCAATAGGCCGAGGGAACGCGATGCACAGAAAAACGAAAGCCGGCAAATGGATCGGTAAAACCCGAGTCGGCGCTCACCGACATTGCGCCTGATGTATCTCCATGGTAGGCATGTTCCAAGGCGACAATGCCGCGTTTTTCCGTGCGCCCCTGGTTCTGCCAATATTGCACGGCAAGCTTAAGCGCAACTTCTACGGCAGTAGACCCATCGTCAGAATAAAAAATGTGTCGCAAAGAAGATGGAACAAAACTCTGTAGTTTCCGGGTAAGCTGCTCCACCATTGGATGCGAGAATCCCGCAAGCAATACATGGTCAAGCGACCTTGCCTGGGCGGCCACAGCAGCCACCAGCTTAGGATGACAATGGCCGTGCAAATTGACCCACCACGAAGAAATAGCATCAATGATCTGGCGGCCGTCGGCAGTGTGCAGATAAACCCCCTGGGCGCTCACGACCCGCAGCGGGTCTGGGTCAACCTTTGCCTGGGTAAACGGATGCCAGATTTTCAAGCCGGCGGCACTCACGAAAAAACCTCCCGTCGAAAATTCTCCGCAAAAACCTGGAGTAAGTTCTGGCGATCGATGGTCTTGAGAACCGGAATGTGACCGATCACCTGGACTCTCCCGAAATGTTCAATGGCGCGTCGGTTTTCAGGATTTTCCGGGCCAATCAGGACTACACCCCCAACTTCAATTTTGTAGGAATGCAACACCTGGAGAGACATCAAGGTGTGATTGATTGTGCCTAGTGTGCTTCGGGCAGCCAGCACCACGGGCAGGCGCAAGTGCCTGATCAGGTCGGCAATGAATTGATCGGAATTGATGGGAGCAAGCACGCCGCCGGCGCCTTCAACCACCAGAGGGAGGGGGCCAGCGCATGGAAGAGCAACCGCGTCCAGGAGAATCTCCTTCCCGGAACGTTCAGCCGCCAGATGAGGCGAGACCGGATCATCGAAGAGATATGTTTCACTCAAAGCCTGATCTTCCGCGATCCCCGCCCAGGCGATTACCTGCCGGCGATCCGTCCCTTCAAGTGCTCCTGTCTGAATTGGCTTCCAGTAACGAGCAGGCAGAGAAGCGCATAGCAACGCCGACAAGACAGTTTTGCCAACATTGGTATCGGTGCCGGTGATGAAGTAGCCTTTAGCCATTAGCTCTTAGCCTTTAGCTCCTAGTATTTAGCCCATTCGTATGAATTCGTGGCTAAACAGTCTTGTTATCTTGCGCTGGTCTGCGACATCAGCGGCGATGCCGGGTTTTCATCGGCTTTTTCGCCGTAAAAATCAGACAGCGCATTTGTAAATTGCTCTACGTCGCTTTCAGTGAGTTTGGCCGTGAGCGAAAGCCGCAGCCTTGCCGTTCCTTGTGGAACGCTCGGTGCCCTGATGGCGCGCACGGCGAAGCCCCGCCCTTGCAACCAGGCCGCAATGCCCAAAGCATCTTTATTCGATCCAACGATCAGCGGCACAATATGAGAGCTGCTGGAGCCACAGTTCAGCCGCATGGATTCCAGTCGTTCGCGCAGGCTCGCTGCCAACCGTGCCAAATGGTGACGTTCTGTATCCATCGAGAGAACTAGCTTAAGGGCGGCATCGATCTGCCCGGCAAGATAAGGAGGCGTAGCGGTTGTGAAAATGAAGCTGCGCGCATGATTAATCAGGAATTGCTTCAGAAGCCCGCTTCCGCACACGAAAGCACCCATGCCCGCCAGCGCCTTGCCACAGGTATGGACAATTGCCAGCGCGCGACCTTGCAATCCATGCTCAGCCAGCAGCCCTCTTCCGTGAGGGCCACAGACCCCGGTGGCGTGGGCTTCGTCGGCGATCACCTCTGCCCCGTATCGTTGCGCAAGCTCGAAGATCTCTGTGAGAGGGGCGTGATCGCCATCCATGCTGAAGATGGTTTCAGTCACGATCACGCGCGATCCGGTATCCCCTGCATGACGGCGCAACTCATGCTCCAGAAAATCGAGATCACAATGCGGGTAGATGATTTTCTGCGCGCGCGACAGGCGAACGCCGTCAATCAGGCTGGCATGGTTAAGCGCATCTGAGAAGACCACGTCGCCGGGATCAAGGAGTGCGCTCAGCAACCCGGTATTGGCCGAGAATCCCGAGCTGAAATATAGCGCCGCTTCTGTGCCCGCAAAGCCGGCGAACGTGGTCTCAAGTTCGTCCCAGGCGGCATGGTGTCCGCTGAGCAGCCGCGCCCCGGTTGACGCGACTCTTTCACATTGTTCTACAGCGTTCAGCAAAGACTGTTTCAGGCGGGGATCGTTACTCAATCCAAGATAGTCGTTGGAACAAAGGTTGACCCCGGCCGTCAGCCCGAGGTTCCGCAGGAGAGACTGGCTCTGCAATTCGGCCAGCCGTGATGCCATGCGCTGCGAAACGCGACTAGTGGACATGAGCAGCTTGCTGCATGGCTTTAAGGCCGAGTTCACGAAGCAAATCGCCATCGTCGTCGGGGGCGGGATTAGGGGTCGTTAAAAGCTTTTCGCCGTAAAAAATTGAATTAGCTCCGGCCAAAAAGCAAAGCAAGACGGCTTCGCGCGACAACTGCGCGCGTCCAGCAGCCAGACGCACTGTCGAGCGCGGCATTACAATACGCGCCGTAGCAATGGTTCGCACCATAACGAGCGGATCAAGATCAGGTTCGCCTTTCAGCGGCGTGCCTTCGGCGCGCACCAACATGTTGATGGGAACGCTCTCGGGGTGAGGGTCAAGCGTAGCAAGTTGGTGCAACAACCCGACGCGGTCACGGTCTGATTCCCCCATGCCCAGGATTCCCCCGCAGCAAACCGTGATGCCCGCCTTGCGTACTGCCGCGATCGTCGCCAGGCGCTCCTGATAGATGCGCGTGCTGATAATGTTGCCGTAGAATTCGGGCGAGGTATCCAGATTGTGGTTATATGCGGTAAGCCCGGCAGTCTTAAGTCTGAGGGCTTGCGCTTCGGTGAGCATGCCGAGTGTGCAGCAGACTTCCATGCCCAGCGCCGCCACTGCCTGCACTGATTCCAATACCGAATCAAATTCTTTGCCCTCGGGGGCCTGGCGCCAGGCAGCGCCCATGCAAAAGCGGGTTGCGCCTTCAGTCTTGGCAATGCGGGCCGCCTCCAAAACCTGGTTGGGGTCCATGAGTTGCTGGCGCTCAACGCCAGTCCGGTAGTGGGCGCTTTGCGGGCAATAGGCGCAATCCTCAGGACAGCCGCCCGTCTTGATCGAGAGCAGCCGGCACATCTGCACTTCGTTGGCTGGATGAAACCTACGATGGATCTGCTGCGCTTCCAGCAAGAGATCAAGCAGAGGCCGATGATAGATGACGGAAATTTCCTCGCGGGTCCAGTCGGTACGCATGAATTGGAGATTATACATTCCTTCGTTCCATACAAAAATTAACACAACATAATCCAGGAACTAGGGTTCCTTTGTTCGACCAAAAAACCATCCCCGTTGGTTATAGTACGAAGGTAATTGAAGAAGCGAGACAAGGTTCGATTAGAGTAATCGACATAGTCTGATATCCCGTGTCCTCAATAACCCACATTCGACGCCTCATCCTCTCAGGACTTGTGCTCTCTGGATGTTTGGCTGCTCAAGCGCCCGCTCCGTCCCCATCTGCTGACCCTCCTTCGCCGCGAGCGGCGTTACAGCCCGACGCGACTCTACCAGCGGAGCCTGCGGCCAATCCGGCGCCCTGTGCCCGACCGGCTGAGCTATTCGACATCGATGAATATGACGGGCCGTTCAATCAGTTGGTGGCGCGTTTTACCCGCAAGCTGGAAATTAAGACTGTCCATGCACCGCATAAAAAGCCACATAAGCCCTTATGCGCCTTGAACGTGAATGAAAAACTCCATCTCTTCATGGAGAACACGTTCGAGCCGGTGAATTTCCTCGATGCCGGTTGGGATGCAGCTCTAGCCCAAGCAGCCAATGATGATCCTACCTTTGGACAGGGCGTTGCCGGTTTTGGCAAGCGTTATGGAGCATCGCTCCTGGACAATGTTTCCGGCGATTTCTTCAACACCTTTCTCTATCCCTCGATGTTTCGGCAGGACCCCCGCTACTACCGCCTGGGACATGGTCCCTTCTATCAACGGCTCGGATATGCCTTGCGTCACACCTTCGTTGCGCACGGCGATTCCGGCCACTTGATGCCTAATTACTCAGAATGGCTGGGAACGGCCAGCGCCAAGGCATTGAGCAACATGTATCATCCGGGGAATGAGCGGGGCTTTGGCACCGTAGCCGAACGGGCTGGGATCAGTATTTCGACCGACATGGCTTACGATGTGGCCCGCGAGTTCTGGCCAGAAATCACTCGAAAACTTCACTTGCCGTTCCGTCCCCGGCAAAATGAATGGGCGACAAACCCCAGTGTTCCTGCGAATCCAGTCAAGCCGCCATCCGAAGCACCGAAGCCTTCTCCTCTGCCCAGCACAGGCACAGCGGTTGACGCTTCTCATCAATAGATCAAGTTCTCTGCACTGATTAATGTCTCGCGCTCATGGGTCAATCCATTTTCCCGGCTGATCCAGATGATTTGCCTGAACGATGTGGACGCCGGTTGAACCGATGCGGCGATTGGGACCGAAACTCAGAGTTGGCGACAACCCGGTTGGGAACTGATAGGTCCTTTCCAGAATTTCAATCAATTGCTCACGGCTTAAGTCGCGACCGGCCTTTTCCAGGGCATAAGTCAGCAGGCGGGCCGAAGCTAGCGCCGTCCATTGGGCGGCAAGGTGATGTGTGGCTTGAGAACTATCGGACATCAGTTTGCGAAAATATGAAACCCCATCCGAGGTCCCATCCGAAAGCAGCGTCGGGTAAGCAACCGAGATGTGTGACCGAAGTTCTTCCGGAAGCGTAGATAAATCGAGATCTACTAACGAGGCTGGCACCAGATATTGTGCCTTTTGTGATGAACGAGCATCCAATTCCACGACCTTTGAAAGAATGCCGGGAGCCAGCACCAGAACCAGGTCGTTTCCGGTTTGTCGCCGGTCTGGCGTGACAGCCGCGGGATTGACACTCTCAACAGACTTCCAGCCTAGCTTATTGCACTCGGCCTGAACTGCTGCAGTGACTGAAATGGATCGCGGATCACGCTCTCCGATGATCGTAACGTGCGATGGCGCATGGTCTAGTTGCTGATGGGCAAAGATCACCAGTGCCCTGGCCTGTTCAGATAGTCCGGGTTGCAAATAAAACACATACCGGTTGAGCGGAGCAGCGATTTGCGGATAAAGCGCGAGAGCGCCCACCACGGGAACCTCACGTTCAGACACAAGGTCAGCGCTCTCGTGTTCAACACCTGCGAGATTGCTGGCCAGCAACGCAAAGATGTCTTCGCTGTCAATGAATTTGCGAAGAGCGGCCATCCGCGCCGCACCCTCCTCGGGAGGTTCTAGAAAGCGGAGGGCCAACTTACGTCCAAATATCCCGCCACGATCATTGACGTCCTTCAGCCATGCTTCAAGCACCGATCGCACTGCGGCACGTGTCTCGGCAAATTGATTACCGGCTGCCAGCACCACTCCCAGCCGTAATTCAGAATCAGCGATGCCCGGATCGGTCTCCGTGCCGAGCACGTGCAGGTAAGCCACAAGGTCACTCAGATCAGTGATCTTCAATTGAAAGCGAGGCATGGTCGTCTGCAGCGGATTGCCGGAAGAATCCACTCCCATCACAATGGCCCTTTTGAGAAGTGCGTCGGTATAGGGTGAGCGCTGACGCCCGGCTGCGCTGGTAATTGCGTAAGGCTTGGTCAGGACTTCCCAGGTAATGTTTGAGGGAGCGACTCCCCCTTCGGCACGCCCGCGTCCATTCCGTCCATGACAGCTCGCGCATGGCAGGATTGCCGCAGGGACCGATGAATTGTCGGCCCCGATTCGGGCAGTGATTTCATCTCCTCGGGCACTGGTTCCTGTCAGAAAGATTTGCTTGCCTTTATGCTGCTCAGGCGTCAATGCCGCGCCCAGCAGAATGCACAAGCAGAGTGTGGCAAATGAAAGCGCGCGACTACCCAGGATCATTCATTACGCTCTCGACAATGGAGATGATATCGTCTGACTTTGCCGTACCGAGGCTCTTCTTCCACAAGCCGGTCGGCTCATTGCCGATAATGAAAAGGCTGGTGTGGCTGTCCCGATTCTCCGCGTATTGTCCAATCTTGCGCAATACGAGGTCCAGATTTTCTTTTGATCCGGTAACAAATTCCCATCCCGGCTTGGCCTTTATATGCTCGGCAAATTCTTTAAGCTTGGCGGGTGTATCCACTTCCGGATCGACGGTAATCGAGATGAGATAGACAGACTTGCCAAGCCGGTCGCCGATCTTTTCCTGAATCCGCGCCAGAGTCGCGGCCATGATCGGGCAACTGTCCTTGCAGGTCGTAAAAAAAGAGTTAATCACAACCACTTTCCCTTTGAGCAGGTCGCTGTAGAAACGTAGCTGTTTCCCGTCCTGATCCATGAGAAGCGTATCTGTGAAATATTTTTGTGCGGCAGAGACAGGCGTGCTGCCGACGATATCCACAAGTTGAGCCGGGGTCGTCAGCCCGCTAACGCGCCTCCATTGCCCTGTTTTGCCGCTCCCGATGAGCGTAAGCGGGCTGTGCTCTTGCTTGTCGGCGGCAAACAGTTGCAGGGTCTTGAGCAAGGAATCCACATCGGTTTTCGGTCCCGTAAGCAGCGTCCAGCCCGGACCTGCATGAAATTTATCTTTCCAGGCGCGAAGACGCGCAGGCGTGTCATTCACCGGATCAACGCTGATGGAAATCAGCAAAACCTCAGGGCCCACGCGAGGTCCAAGCAGCTTCTCTAATCGCGTGAAGTTGGCTCCCATGATCGGGCAAATCGTCGTGCACGAAGTGAACACCGTATTAATGACTGCCACCTTATCCTGCACGAGCGTGTTGAAGTGCAAGGCATGGCCATCCTGGTCAGTGAGCACCACATCGGGAATCGCGATGTGAACCGTCGAGCTCTGCTGGTCGTTTGAATCCTGAACCTGTTGCGCCAGGATTCCTTTGCTGGATTGGCTGGTGACTGCAATGGCAAAGACCAGAAAGCTGAAGACGGTAGCGCCTGCGCGAATTGTTCTGAAACTCGTTCCCCTCATAAATACTTAACAACGACGAAAGACAAACCACTCCTTCGAACGAGATCTATTCCGAAATGGAACACTTTGGCACTCTACAGATTGCATAGTGTGATTACGGGTTCGATTATGAACTAGTTTTCGCCAAAGCGCCATGCATCAAAAATCACGGAAATCAGGTGAAAATCTCAAAAGGCAGAGTTCTCTCGACAATAAACCGCCGGCACCCGTGGTTGCCGCTCCAGAATCAGGTCTTACTCAGCATTCACAAGAATTGGCGGACACGGGTACAATGATTGTAGTCCCGAACGTGCCCGTGGGCACAGCGGGGCGTAGGTGAGATGCTTACGATCCAACCTCAATTCTGGTGTTGTTGACCGGCGTGCCGCAGGCCCGACGATCTTAGTTATTTTACCGATTCATTAACAAATTTCACCTCAGGATAGATACCAGCATGATTCTCAAAAATCGTCTTTTTACTCCAGGTCCTACGCAGCTTCTGCC
>DASZFK010000001.1:0-3604 GCA_035939855.1 Candidatus Angelobacter sp. | reverse complement strand
TCCGCGAAAGCATTCTTGATGAAGTCGATGGTTAAAGCCTTGGTATTGTCAGCCGAATCTGTCAGTATCATCCCGATGATCCCATCGTTGGAAACTGCAGGACCGCCCGAGGAGCCGCGCATAACCTTCATCTCATCGAGTTGAATAATCTGATCTGCGGAGGGCCGGTCACTTGCAACCGCGCCTGGGCGGCCCTGGACCATCCACTCTTCGCCACGTGCGATGGACCATACACTAGTGCCTCGCGTGAGCTTGGCTGTAGCCAGGCACTTTCTGATCCACTGAAAACCAGGAGGGCTGGGCACGGTGAGTACGGCCAGATCATGTGGCGTCGGCATGTGAGTTGCAAGCACCTGGGCGGAGTAGCTGTTGCCTTGATCCCCGTAAAAAGACACTTTTACGTTGCTCTTGCTCTCTCCGACCTGCTCCTTGTCGTTGACGACGTGATAGGCAGTGACAATATATAAGCGACCTTCGCTCTCGCCAACAATGAACCCAAATCCATTTTCAGGCCCAGCTTGCAGTTGGGCTTGAATTCGGATGACATTCTGTCGAAGCGTTCCCGCCAAGTCGTCGGTGCCCTGCGGCTGTACTGCGACGCTCGGTGGCCGGGCGCGTTGTGCCGCGGCCGGCCAGAGCAGAAGCAGCACGGCAAAAATCAGCCGGAAGGTCGACCAACTGGATCTACGAATCAATGAGACATGGCCCTGCGAACGCTCCATATAAACCCCCAAAAAAAGCCGATAGCACTCCAGAAAAACCCCAGTGACTTCTTGTTATAAAAATATTCCAAATAAGAGGGCGCCAACTGCTTGGGTGACTGCAAATCGCCTACCGTGATGCTGCCCACCGTACCGCCGAGGGTAACGTGAATTAGGCCGGCTTCTCCCCGGGCCTCGATTGCTGCCGCTTCGGTGGAATGGAGCGACAGCAGATCTCCCTCCCGCAATTCCAAGACCGTCCAAGCCGTATCATTAAATCGCACGGTGCCTGACTTGATTCCAGAGGTCAGAACTCTTTCACCAGCTTCTCTTACTTCTTCGCGTGTGAAACTTACAGCGCTAATCTGAGGACGACCCAGAGACCATTTTCCCGGCGAATGAATGCTGAATTGAGAAGGAACTCCTTTCGGATCCTGCACCGAAAACTCCAGAGTTTCTGGTATTTCGACCTCATGAATCTGGTTGACAGAAATTTCCCCAGACCTGGGTCCAGCCGTTACTCTGACTTTGCCGGTGACCGTGACCTTACCGACCAATGGCTGAAGGCCTACAAAGATATCTACCTCGTCTTCGTCACTCAATACCTCGACCGACGCGCCGGTCCCGGTCTCCAGAGTTTGCAGCGCAATCTGCCCGCCCTCCAAGGCAAACCATGCATCACCAGAGGCTTGATTGATGGAGAGACCCAAGTTGGGTGCTTCAATAGACGATAGTCTCTCGGCATGCACTCTGGCTGAATGAAAGGCATTGTCGATCCGCCAGGGTTTTGCCAAGGTCGCTCTGAAGCTCTCCGTATCAACACTTGCGGAAACGTCAGTGTGTGGGACCTTGAAGCTCCAAAGCATGCCCGCTACGGCCACGCAAGCCACGGCGACGACAAAGGCCCAGGCACGATCATGAGTCTCTTTTGGTCCAGCGGCGGACAGCAGCTTGGAGCAAGCTTCAATTTGTGCGATCTCGGCCTGAATATCTTGAGGCCCATTTTCAGCCAGTATCCGACGTGTGGCCTTTGCGATCAACTCCTCACGCCTGGCTTCCAAATGCCTGCGCATTTCGTCGGTCATGGAATCTCGACTCGGATCTGAATTGTCCGCCAGGGCGTCCTTTGTGAGTTAGCCGCCACCTCGATACAATTCAAGCCGGCTGGAAGTTGGGACAAGTTAATCTTCACGGGCCAGCCGGCATCAACAGGACTTTCAATGGCGTTCTTCCAGCTTTGAAATACGGAGCATGCATCCTTTTGGACGGGTGCCCAGCGCCATTTGACCTGATCAGCATCAAACGAGGGCTGAACATAGAGGAGCGCTGGCCCAGCAGGTACAGCAGCAGCCTCCGAACCTTGCGGGACAATCTGCACGGGAATGAAAGTCTTTTTGTTTTCCGCGCCTGTCCATCCATATACGCCGATCCGATTGGCGCTTAGGCTCTCCGGCAAAAGAACGGCCCCCACCGGCCAGACCAGCACAGCGCCTCTTGCTAGAGTGGCGTCCATTCGGTAATAGGTTCTTGGCGGGATAGCGACAGCCCGGATATGCACAGGTGAAGTTTGAGTTGAAGCCGAGACGCGCAGCGAACCGCCTGCACTCAAGTCAAACTTGGGACTGCCCCGTGTAAAGGAGACTACGTCAAGGCTCTGGCTCCCCACGTCGGTAACATACAATCCTTCGCAGCGGTTGCCGCGCTGTTGATAGCCGGATGCACTGCCTGGCAGTGGCCGTACGGCATCACACCGCTCTTGAGCTTTTGAAAGGTGGGGATAGAAGCATGCCCAAACCATCACCCAGCAAACCATAGCGACTCTGAGTACGGTCACGAACCGCACAGCTCGATAGAAACTGAAGTGACAGTTTGAATTGCTGCCGATTCGAATGTGCCTTCCGGTTGCACGATGCATAAAAATAAAGTCTCCCGTCTCTTTCTCTCGCGGATCGCCTCCGTCACAACGTTTCCGTACGTCGCTATAGTTTCGGCCCTGGATAGCGTGGCTTGCAGGTCCGCCGGTGACATGATCTCCACGGTCTTCTGCACCGCAGCCACATCGGGCAAGTGCGCATGTTTCGCTTCCGCCCAGATGGAATAGGCTGGAACCGAAAGAATCATGTTCATGGGATCAACGTTTGCCGGGATCGCCCTCCCTGGACGGGACCGCATTCCCCCCAAGCTCTAAGTTTGTGTTCCGAAAATTGAGGATTGGGGGCCGTCCAATTGCACAATTCCGATTTCAATCACTCCCAAATGATTAGAACAGCCTCGACGCATCAAATCTGTTCAATATTGCTCAATTCGGCAAAATGAGTTCCTCGGAACTTCATTTCCGCTCATGTAGCCGACATCCACACGCGGTGATACGGTGGATTAACATTAACGGTATCAATTGAGCATCCCGAGTAATATCGTGATGCCAAAATCAAACAGATTTCTACACGCCAGATGGGATTTCTATCTGCATTGTTGAGCTTGAGGACCTTTTCGGATTGGTGGCTAGCGCGGTTATGGCACGCCTCCTGCCTCGGCGACAGCCCCATTCGGCTGGTAGTAGCCTGGGCGTGCCGAGATTTTCAGAGAGTGATTGCACACTGCCAAAGATCCTCGACTGAACCTCTGAACGGCTGGTCGGGGCGAGAGGATTTGAACCTCCGACCCCCTGCGCCCAAGGCATCGCCGAGGCTTCGCGCAAATCATTGATTTTTAAAGCTGCTGAAAATCAAGGGCTTATGGAATTGCTATTGCAACTTTTTGGTTATTGGAGGCATTGTCAGCTACAAAAATATCTACACTTTTTCAGTAGCAAGATTTCCTTTATGGTAAATGCTTGAGAGCATCCCAATTAAAACCCTCAGGTACGATAAACCAAATCCTCTTGAAATGTCGAAGGCTGAGCC